>JAZRLZ010000044.1:0-1075 GCA_045647125.1 Acutalibacteraceae bacterium
AGTGTCATACAGCACTTCGGCAAGATCCCACGAGTATCCCATATCGGCAAGATATTTAGGAAGCTTGTTGAGTTTAAAAGACATAATATCATCAGTACCTATAACATAGGTACAAGAAGCTGCGAGGTTGTCAAACACAACGGGCTTACCATGTCTGTGCCACGCATTAAGAGAAGTAGTGATAATATCGATACGGTCATCCTCTTTATAAGTTTCAAGATAATCAGCAGAGGGGTTATAACAAAGCTTACCGCCCTTCACCATAATGATTTTGCTGGTATCATAAGAGCCTGAAGGGAAATTGAAATTATTTAAACTACCGTCAGCGCAATTGTTGCTCAGTCCGCTGGAATGATATGTACGGATTGCATTATAGGTGTTTGCATCAAAACTGCCGCTATTAATTGTTATATTCCTGATTTTAGAGGAAAGGAAAAGACCAACACCGTTATTTGTATATTCACCGCCATTTATTACAAGTTTGCCTTGAGCAACTATTGCAGTATAACCAAAATTTGTGTGTCCGACAAAATTACCGCCATTAAAGGTTGCTTCACCACCATTTTCAACCAAGACGATATGACCCGTTGCAATCTGATATGCGTTTTTAAATTTATCAGAGAGATACTGTTCCTTTGCACCGCCTGCAATAAACGTGCCGCCGTTTACAGTGAGCTTACCGTAAACAAGGAACATATCTCTTTGAGCAATATCCGTGTATTTTGAAACATCAAAACGAGCAACTGCCGGAGAAATATAGTGAGCATCATATTTTACTTCGCCCGTTCCGTTTGTGTCTTCAACCGTGAAATCAGCACCCACAGGAACGGTGAAAAGAGTTCTGATTGAGTCGAGAGTATAGTCCTTATCGCTTGATACGTCGGAATGGTCAACAACCTTGAGCTTTTTGCCGTTGAGGTTGAGAATCTTATTGCCGTTGACGGTAAGCTGGGCTGCTTCACTCTCTTCTGTTTTGCCCAGACCGATTTCCTTTGTTATATCATTGCCGAGCTTGATTGCATTGGTGCCGTATTGCGAAAGTGCACTCTGAAGCTGAGCATAGGTTGTAACCGTC
>JAZRLZ010000045.1:0-3339 GCA_045647125.1 Acutalibacteraceae bacterium
GATAACGAAAACGCCTTGCATTTATACAGAAAATACGGCTTTACCGAAGTCCTTTTTGATGGTGCTGATAAAGACGGAGAATATTATAAGTTAATGAAGAGAATATAAAAGCAAACACCTATGAAACTGAGATTTTTCGGCTTCATAGGTGTTATTTTATTTAAAGCTTAACTTTTATAAAAATGACAGATTCGGCAGGAAGCTTGCTTTTGAATTCATAATCCTCCCAGACAGCTCCATCTGTAATAATCTTACATTCAGTGATATGCTTGACACCAATTAAATCCAGCTCAATGGCCTTTTCTTCTTCGGTTACGTTTGCCATAACAATGCATCCGTCTGCATCTCTTGATGCGCATGCATAAACGCCCTCGGGTAACTCACCAATCTGGATTTGCTTGCTTCGCTTATAAAGCTCACCGAAAGCAACAAAGGAATAATAGGTGGGGAGAGGCTTGAAGCTTACGCAGTCAAAAAGCCCTGCATATATTCCCATATTGCATCTTGCATCATAAAACATCGCGCTATCCAATGAGGTGCCTTGCAATGCTAAAAGCATTCCGCAGGTGAGTGCAGCGTGCCTGATTGTTCCCTTAAGCTCAGGGTGGAAGTTCCATTCGTTTAGGGTGTGCTCGGCACTTTCGTAGCCTACATCATCCAAACGCTTTCGGGCATAGGTAGCCCATTGAAGATTTGCTTCAATATCGGCATAGCTGTGCCATGAGAAAAAGTCCAATGGACAATTATGTGCCTTGATGTACTCTAAAAATCCATCAAGGAAATCAATGAAATATTGGTAGCGTGGTGAGCAAGCGCCGACATTGGTTTGACTATCGGTAATAGCGTAGAAGCCACAGCTTGCATAGCCACCGATTTTAAGGTGGGGGAACCTTTCTTTAAGGTGCTTTGAAGCAACCTCATATAGCCTGTAGTAATCCTCGGGTGTGCCTGCCCACATCTGATTTTCTTCAGGACTTTCAAAATTATCAGGCTCGTTCCATATTTCCCAATAGGTTATTTTATAGTTGAAGCCATTTGCCCAGCCCTCGGTATAATGACGGATAACGCCCTCGCAGATACGCGCCCATTTTTCATAATCACTGGGTGGGTCAATGCGATAAGCCTTGATTTTACGGTGGTTTTCAATAGTTACACCTAAACGGAAGAAGGGCTCGATACCACGCTCAACAAGAGCGTTGATAAGTAAGTCCGTAAAAGCAAAGTCATAGCTTTCAGGGTCTTCAGGGTCACGGGAAAAATCACGGAAAAGGTTAGGTATATCCACATACAGATTACCACCAAAGGCACCGCCTACATCGTGAAGGCGTGAATAGGGGATATGAGCCTCTTTAAGATAATCACACATAGAAAAATCAATGCCTGTAAATGGTGGCTGACCCACGCCGTGCATAGGCTTGATTGTACCGATTTCCTGAGTAAAGTCCATAGTAGTTTTGCTCAACTAAAACACCCCGTATCTTAGATTTATGATAATTATACCACCCATAGCACAAAAAGCAACAGTGAAAAACACAATAGATATTGTTGTTTGTTAACGATATGGATGGGTGAATAGTATATCCGGCAGTTATATCAGCTTCCGGTTACTATTAATTAATTAAATCAGATGAATTTAACCTCACAAAGTCCCAAGAATGTCCCAATGGATGTGATATAATCTGGGTGTATTAAGAAATTAGTTGTGAAGGCAGGGGAGTTAAATGTACATAAAATCCTTAAAATTGACATCAGACGTGGATGAAATAACATTTATAAAAAATCAAGTCCGCACTTGTTATAACGGTGTTTATCCTTTCAAAATCTTTCCTGATAAAGGGCTTGAAAGGGTGGATTTTGCACCCATAACAATTTTCTATGGCGGTAATGGTTCGGGCAAAACCACACTTCTCAATATTCTTGCAGAGCTAACAGGTGTAATACGTCATTCTGCATTCAGTGGTAGTGCGTTTTTCAAGGAATATACACGCTATTGTCAGTTAGATGCAAAGCCAATACCCGAATGTAGTCAGATTCTCACAAGTGATGATGTTACCGATTATCTTCTCAATATCCGCTATCTGAATGACGGTATTGATGTTCGCAGAAACGAGTTGTTTGACGAATATCTAGACAGAAAATATAGCCACCACCAACTGAAATCAATGGCAGACTATGATGAGTGGAAAGAAAGTATGGATGCGAAAAAATCAACACAGTCTATGTATGTTAAAAATCGACTTATGCGAAATGTTGATATGCAGTCAAATGGTGAAACTGCCATCAAATATTATACTGAAAGAATAGATAGGGATGCCCTGTATCTCATTGATGAGCCTGAAAATTCGCTTTCAGCCACAAGGCAAAAGGAATTGGCAGAGTATATCCACCAATCTGCAAGATTTTTCGGTTGTCAGTTCGTTATTTCAACCCATTCACCATTCTTTTTAGCAATGCCCGGTGCAAAGATTTATAACCTTGATCTGTATCCCGCAAGGGAGTGTAAATGGACAGAGCTTGAAAACGTCCGCGCATACTACGACTTTTTCAAGGAACATGAAAGTGAGTTTTGAGGTGTTAAATATGATGATTGGTCCCGAAAGTTATTACGAAATTTATCTTAAAGATAAAACTGCAGATGAAATACTTTCTGCCATTCGTGGTTTGAAAAATGAAATTGGGAGATTAAAGAATATCGCAGAACATCCTGAATATCAGTGTACAATACATCCATCGGAAAAAGTCCGTATATCTTGCACTCGTGAATATCTTGAAAGAGCAAAACAAGCTCTTGCTGATATGGGTGTTGGGTACAAACCATCAAAAACTGAATTGAAGGTAGCTGAGTTCGATGAAAACCTTCCGTACATAACTAGTGTCGTGCTCTGTATCGGTGGCTATTTTTACGGTAACGACGAGTATAAAGTTGTGCTAATGGAAAATGATGCATTGTTTTCCTTTGGTCATTCAGATATCCCGTCGCAACCCGATGAAATAACTGTTATGGATATTGACATAACAAAAGAAGAATTTCTCGAGGAATTACGCAGACTACACATAGGTGAATGGCGAAAAAACTACAACACAAGGCGATTTGGATACGGTGTTTGCGATGGAACTCAATGGAGCCTTGAAATCAATCATTCAAACGGAATAAAAACCGTTAAAATATACGGTGACAACGCCTATCCGTATAACTTTGATGATTTGAAAGCATTGATGGGATGCGATGATTTAGAAGAGGTTGATGAAAATGAATAAACAAGAAAGAATAAATGAAATTAAAGAACTTATGACTGCTCCGAATACAGCAGAAAAGTATTATGAATTGCTTGAAAATAT
>JAZRLZ010000046.1:0-98437 GCA_045647125.1 Acutalibacteraceae bacterium
GTAAAAAAAGTATTGCACAAAGAAATCAAAGCATCAAATGGTGACTGTTTAATTTCTTTAATCATTGATGACAACTTCAAATATGATGAAGGTTATTCCCTGAAGTGCGAAAACAATAAAGTTAATATTGTATCAAAAACAGAAAACGGACTTTTTTACGGAATACAGACTCTCAAACAAATGCTTCTGCAATCAGGAGGGAATATTCCATACACCGAAATTTTTGACTTTCCTCGATTCGCTTACAGAGGATATATGCTTGACTGTGGAAGATATTTTTATTCTGTCAATGATATAAAACGAATCATAGAGCTTATTGCATTACATAAAATAAACATACTGCATTGGCATCTGACTGAGGATCAGGGTTGGAGAATAGAAATCAAAAAATATCCTTTACTGACAGAAAAAGGCTCGGTGCGCAGTCACACAAATTTCAACAGAAAATCTCACGGCGGTTTTTATACTCAGGAAGAAATAAAAGAAGTTGTTGAATACTGCCACAAACATAAAATCAAGGTTATTCCCGAATTTGATGTTCCGGGTCACAATGTTGCTGCAATCGCCTGTTATCCGTATCTTTCTTGTTTTGAGCGAAGTCTTGAAGTAGCAACCCATTGGGGTGTCAAAAGAGATATTCTCTGCGCAGGTAAAGAGTCAACTTACGGTTTTGTTTATGATGTTCTTGACGAAATAATGGAACTTTTTCCCGATAAAATAATTCATATTGGTGGCGATGAAGCATTCAAAGAACGTTGGAAAATATGTCCTCATTGCCAGAAGGCCATAAAAGAAAACAATTTGCACGATGAAAACGACCTCCAGATGTTCTTTATGTCAAAAGTTAACGATTATCTTGCATCAAAAGGTTATTCTTCTCTTATGTGGGGCAACGATACAGAAGGTGGAACGGATAACCTTTCTTCCAAAATTGCGTGGACCATATATAAACCCCATTGTAACGATGAAATGATAAAAAAGGAACTTGAACGAGGCAGAAAGCTCATAAACTCAAAAAATAAAACTTTTTATCTTGATTTCCCTTACGGATGGACATCCCTCTCGGATGTTTGCAACAGTGATGGTGCATTGACCGAAAAAGATGAAGACACCTACGGCGTTGAAGCTTGTATGTGGACAGAATATGTGCCTGATATGAAGAAACTTGAATTTATGACCTTCCCAAGACTTGGAGCAATCGCTGAAAATGCCTGGTCACCAAAGAATTCATCGAATTTTATGGATAAGGTAAAAGATTATTGCAAACTGTTGGATGTTTACGAAGTGAGATACGCACCTTTGAATAAGGCGAATCCATCATTTATTTATAAACATTTTTCTTCCGTTTGGTTCAAAAGGCGTGTTTTTCATTGGGAACGAATTCATATACATTTTGATAACAAGAAAGTAAAGAAACTTAGCGAAAATTACGATAAATAAGAGTTTAGTGTTTGCTTTTTACTCCAAAGCCCCCTTAAATAATGCCTAATCATTCCTACATTTGTTCGTTGCCACACAGGCAGCTATTAAGGATTAATTCTTAACATAACTGTTCGGAATAAGCAACAAATAATCGAATCCCCTTGGAGTAATCCAAGGGGATTTTTGTTGTTGTGGCTTCTGATGAAGCGTGATATAATACAGTAAAGTTATAATAAAAGTTTGACGGAGAAACACTATGACGATGAAATTGTTTATTGGGGCAATAACTAAATTTTTGTTAGGTGTTGTTTTAGTTGGGGTATTGATATTCTTACCTGCGGGTACATTTTCATTTTTTAACGGTTGGTTACTGATGGGTATTTTGTTCATTCCTATGTTTTTTGCAGGAATTGTAATGATGTTCAAAAATCCCAACCTGTTAAAAAGTAGACTTGATGCAAAAGAAAAACAACAGGAACAAAGCCTTGTTGTTAAACTAAGCGGTCTTATGTTTTTAGCAGGTTTTGTTGTTGCAGGGTTTGGTGTACGCTTCGGTTGGTACGTATTGCCAAAACCTGTTGTAATCGTTGCAGCGGTTATGTTTATAATTGCATATATTCTCTATGCCGAGGTGCTCCGCGAAAATACATATCTGAGTCGCACCATAGAAGTGCAGGAAAACCAAAAGGTAATCGATACAGGTTTATACGGTATTGTCAGACACCCGATGTATAGTGTGACTTTGCTTTTGTTTTTATCAATGCCACTTGTGTTGGGTTCGGTTTATTCGTTTATTATTTTCTTGGCATATCCATTTATAATTGCAAAAAGAATCAAGCACGAAGAAGAATTTCTTGAGAAAGAGCTTAATGGGTATCGAGAATACAAGCAAAAAGTAAAATACCGCCTGATACCATTCATTTGGTAATAATCCCCCCCACTTCGCTAACTGCAGGACAGAAAGCTTGAAGGACTAATTCTTAACTGAATTATTCGGAATAAGCAAATAATTAACGAATCCCCTTGGAGCGATCCGAGGGGATTTTTGTGTTGTAAAACATGTTCGGGTATGGTATAATATAACTATAAATTATCACAAAAAGAGGTGAGAGAATGCTTGATAATAAACTTGGTGTAACAACTTCTGCCGAACTTGCACGAGAAGAAGAGAGACTCAGTAAGAAAAAGGCAATAGAACTTTTTGAAAACGGAATTCTTGATAAGTTGGAAGCAGGAAAAATATCATCTCTTATGGCAATTCATAAAGCACTTTTTGAAGATATTTATGATTTTGCAGGGGAAATTCGTACAGTGAATATAGCAAAAAATAATTTCCGTTTTGCACCTGTTATGTATCTTGAAGCGGCTCTCCAAAATATTGATAAAATGCCCCAAACCTCTTTTGATGAAATTATTGAAAAATATGTTGAAATGAATATTGCTCATCCGTTTAGGGAGGGTAATGGAAGGGCGACTCGTATCTGGCTTGATTGTATTTTGAAAAAAGAAATAGGAAGGGTCGTGGATTGGAGTCAGGTTGATAAAGAAGATTATCTGCTTGCCATGGAGCGAAGCCCCATTAAAGATATTGAAATCAAGCATATTCTGAAAAATGCCTTAACAGATAAAATAAATGACCGTGAAATGTATATGAAGGGAATAGACCATAGTTATTACTATGAAGACTATACTACTTTCAAATCAGAAGATTTATAATTTCCCTCTTTTACTAACCGCCATACAAGAAGCTATCGCTGAAATGAAATAAGAACCTGACCCATAACGAAATCAAAGATTTCTATGGGTACCCCAGAACCTTGCGACGTAAGCGTCTAAAGAACAATTCGTAATTTACACGGAATAAAAACCAACAAATAAAAATGTCCCCTTGGAGCAATCCAAGGGGGTTCTTTTCTTGCAGTAAAAAATATTTGTGTTATAATAAATTAAAGAATGGAAGGAGAGAGCGATGTGAAAGAAAACATTAAAATCAAACTCCCCATAAACAGTCCTTTCGTAAAAATTCCCTTTGGTGGAATTACTTCAAATATGCTCAGAATAATTGCGGTTATTCTTATGCTGAGTGACCATATCTGGGCAACCTATATGAGTTTTGGCGATTGGATGACTCATATTGGTAGAATGGCTTTTCCGATTTTTGCTTTTCAGATTGCAGAGGGGTTTGTTCATACCTCGAATTTTAAAAAGTATGCATTGCGACTTTTAGGCTTTGCGTTAGTCACCGAAATTCCATTCAATCTCTTTTATAGTAGCAGATTGTTCAACCCTTTTCATCAGAATGTATTATTTACGCTCCTTTTGGGCTTGCTTGCAATAAGTGTAATTGATAAAGCAAAGAAAAACATAACCGCAAAGAATATTACACTTTCTGTTTTGTGGTTGGTTTTAATTTGTGTTGCATCAACTCTTGGTTTTGTGGATTACGGCTTCTTGGGTATGATTACGGTTGTAATGTTCTATATTTTAAGGAATTTTCCTTTCGCTTGGCTTGCTCAGTTTGTGGCAATGGTGTTTATCAATATTATTTTCTTTGAGGGACAGGTATTTCCCATTGAATTTTTCAGCAAAACCCTTGAAATACCTTCTCAAGGGTTTGCAGTGTTCTCCCTTATTCCAATATGGCTTTATGGGGGCAAAAAGGGAAAATCAAGCAAAATTATGCAATATGGTTTCTATGCCTTTTACCCTGTGCATATGTTGATTTTGTATTTAATAAAGTTTATGGCATAGAATAATTCCCTGCGTTGTTAACTGCAACACAGGAAACTTAAAGAACTAATTCTTAACCGAATTAAAGCAAATAGTTGAACTACTTCCCGCCTATTAATCGGTGGGAAGTTTACTTTTGAAATTGTATTGATTTTAAAATATTGTTATGCTACAATTTTTTTATAAACGATTCGGAGTAGATTATTATGGATACAGTACAAATTAAAAAAGACAGTAAGGTTTTGTTTATTGGTGACAGCATAACGGATGTGAAATTTAATTTCCGATTTGCTTATAAATTTGGAGGCAGAAGCATTTACGCTTTACAGCTTAAAAAGAAATTCAAAAAATACAGTAAGGATATTAAGGTTGATATTAAAGGTATTGCAAGTAATCGTACATACCATGTTTATGACAGGCTGACAAAGGATTGCATAAACCTGAATCCCGATGTGATTATTATGCTTATCGGTGTTAATGATGCCTGGGAAAACTATGGTCCTGAAAATTATCCGCCACTTCTGCGCCCTATGGAGCCACATATCCGTGAGATTTACAGGAGAATCAGAATGGAGCTTCCTGCCACACAAATTCTCTATATTATGCCGTTTTTGATTGATTCTGTGGAAGAAAAATTGCCTTTTCATAAAATACTTGATGAATATCGTCAGGTGCTGAAAACTGTTGCTCTTGAAAATGGTGCCGCTGTTCTTGATATGCAAGAAGTTTTCTATGATGCGCAAAAAGCATTTGAACCCGAAAAGCTTGCTGTTGACGGAATACATCCGACAAATCTCGGTCACAAGGTTATGGCAGATGCAGTTGAGAATATGATTGAGTATATTTAAGTAATCTTTCGATATAAGCGATATGGCGTTTGTTTGGATATGCTGAATAATATTCACTTTTTTAACTGCTTGTTATGATTCGTGTTTTCAGCAGAAATGCACCCGTTTCTGTTTAATTATTTGCTGTTATGTGATATATTTTTGGTGTATATAGAAGGAAGTGATAAAAATGTCAGAATTATTTGATTCGTTTTTAGCGTTTGATCTTGGTGTTTTCCAATGGATACAAGGAATTCAGAATGAGTTTTTAGATATGCTTATGGTTGGCATCACTACCCTTGGAAATGCAGGTGCGGTTTTTATTATTCTTGGGTTAGGTCTTTTGTTTACAAAAAAATACCGCAAGGCAGGCTTTGCGGTTATTGTTGCTTTACTCGTTATGCTTGTTTGCAATGACCTTTTCCTTAAGGAGTTTTTTGCAAGACCGCGACCCTTTAATCTTTTTGAAACTGATCAGGAAAAATATGCTTTCTGGGGTGAGAGTTACGTTTACCCTGAGCTTATAGAAAAGCCAAGCAGCTTTTCATTCCCATCGGGTCACACCTCTTCGGCATTTGCGGCGGCATTCGCATTACTTTGGCACAACAGAAAATGGGGAATACCCACAACTGTTTTTGCAGCGGTAATGGGCTTTTCGAGGATTTATGTTCAGGTGCATTATTGCACAGACGTGCTTTTCGGTGTTTTGTCCGGCGGAATATGTGCACTTATTGCCGTAGCTATTGTAAAATTTCTTTTCCCGTTTGCAGAAAAGGGCTTCAATAAGCTTTCTGTTAAAAGAAAATCGAAATAATAAATTGAATATAAAGCATAAAATAAACCCCTTGGATTATCCAAGGGGTTTGTTTATGGTATATTTTATTTTTTCTCGGGTGCTTTGATTTGGTTAAGCTGAGCATTTAAACCTAAAAGCTCTTCCTTTGTAAACTTAACGTCCATCATACCGCCCATAAGTGTGAAAAGTCTGAGTGCAGTGAAGCCACCCATCATACTCATCATATCGGCGTTGATCTCAAAGCCCATTGCTTCCATCTTAGGCTCTTCACCGGCTTTTCCGCCACCCATCATCTTTGAAAAAAGACCCATAAAGAGCTTCTGACCTGCTTCGGTGGAAATGATATCACTCATTTTGTCATTGAGTGAAAGATATCCTTCGGGGGCATCAATATCAAACCAGTTGAGTATAGCGCCTTTTTCAACGAGTCTGTAGGAGGTGTTGAAGGTGTCAACCTTGCGGATAAGGCTTTCATCCTTGTGGTCACCTGCAACAGCTACAAGCTTTGTTTCACCCTGGTTTTTAACTGTAAATTTGAAGAAATGATCTTCTGCAGTCTTTTTGCCGAGAGATACGCCGTTTGCAAAAAGCTCAACCTCGGGAAGATTTGAGTAAACGGTAACTACTGTTTCATCTTCAACTCTGTCGATATAACGCTTTGAGCAAAGGTGAACAAAGGGCTTATCTGAAAGCCATGCCTTGTAAGCGTAGAAGGAATCCTTCTTATACTTACGGTCAAAGGTTACAAGACCTTTGTGGTTTTGTCCGTTTTCGCCACCCTCGTTTCGTGCATCTGCACCGAAATCGAACATATTCCATACGTGTGTTGCCCACATATATTTACGTGTGAAAAACTGTTTTATAAGCTCCTCGTGGTAATATGACTGGTATTCTTCGGTGTAGTCACCCTGCTTGGGGTCGGAGGTGTGCCAGTCAAGAGCCTCACAGCCGTATTCGGAGCAACCGATGGGTATAGTGGGATGTGTTTTGTGGAAATTTTCAAACCAGGGGCCGTTCATTGCAGTTTCACCGCCGTACCAGCCGAAATAGTGGTTGTAGGATACTACGTCGGGAATCTGAAGATAGGGGTCATCAAGCTTGCACATTGAAACAGCGGCAATGGTTGTAAGACGTGTTTTGTCAAGCTGATGGCAAAGGTCATTAAGAATTCTGTGGTTTTCAAGAAGATCCTCGTCAGAGCCACCAATGCTTATTTCATTTGAAAGACCCCATACAACTATAGACGGATGGTTATAGTTCTGGTAAATAAGCTCCTTCATCTGCGAAATGGTATTTTCTCTGCCTGTGGGCATATGCTTTGAAATATAGGGGATTTCTGCCCATATTACAAGACCCTTTTCATCGCAAAGGTCATAGAAATACTGATCGTGCTGATAGTGTGCAAGGCGGATTGTGGTAGCACCTACCTCACAGATCAAGTCAATATCCTCCTCGTGATGTTCGGGAAGAAGGGCGTTACCGAAGCCCCATCTGTCCTGATGGCGGGAAACACCGCGTAAGGGATATTCCTTACCGTTAAGAATAAAGCCGTTGTCAGGGTCAATTCTGAATGTGCGGCAACCGAAGCGTGTGCAAACGTTATCGATTACTTCACCGTTTTCAATAAGCTCTGCTTCACAGCAATAAAGGTACGGGTCAATTTTACCGTTCCAAAGACGAACACCCTTTATTACAAAATCTGCACTTGTGTCCTTGGTTTCTGTAGTATCAATGGGATTTTCATCTGCATCGTAGATGGTATAGCGGATAGTCTGTCCCGGTTTTTTGTTTGTAAGGTATGTGTCAACGTGTACCTTTGCATCAGCACCTTCAACCTGGGGAGTAACCGCAATGCCGGGTGCACCGAAATAGTCAAGGTCAAAGTGGCTTTCGTTTACACAGATAAGGTTAACGTCTCTGTAAATACCACCATAGAAGGTGAAGTCTGCCATCTGGGGGTAAACAGTATCGTTAGGGGAGTTATCTACTGCAATAACAAGAAGATTCATAGCCTCCATTGTATCGGTAAGATTTACTCGCCATGTGGAATAACCGCCATCGTGGTGTGCAAGCTTTTTGCCGTTAAGGTAAACGTCGGCAGAGGAGTTTGCACCCTTGATTTCAAGGTAACATTGCTGTGCTTCGGGAAGATCCATTTTGCTGAATGACTTTGCATAGTATGCAGTACCGCGGAAATAATCGTTATCTCCGTCCTGACCGTCAATAGCATTCCAGGAATGGGGAATATTAACAAAATCCCAGTTTGTGGGCATTACTGCAGGGATTTCGGTTGTTTGCTTTGTAAAAGCCCATTTTCTGTTAAAATTAATTATCTGTCGCATAAAAAATCTCCTGTTTGTTATCAGGTGCCCGATTTTCATCGGACACCTAAAATTGTTGGTTTATTTCTCTACGGAATTTGATCTTTTTTCGTTAAGCTCAGTAATCATTCGGTCAACCTTTTTCTTATCAAGGTTATAAATAACTGCAATACCGATGAACTGTAAAACTGCACTGAAGAGGTAAAGACCTGCTACAAGCCAGCACATATTTTTTGCTGTCTGGAAGCTCTGACCTATAGTGCCTAACTTTTCTTCATAGCCAAGCCATCCCATAATGAGAAGAACTGCAGATGGACCAACGCCTTGTGCAAGCTTGCGGAAGAAAGAGTGAAGTGAATATACTGTGCCTTCTTCACGAGAACCGAATTTCCATTCGTTGTATTCGATAGCATCACCCATCATAGCCCATGAAACACAGGTGTAAACGCCCATACCTATACCGAAGAGTATAAGACCTGCAAGGTAAATGATTAATGCGGTGTCGGTATTTTCTGCTGTCGGGAATACCATCATAATGCATGCTCCAACAAGGGTTACAATAGAACCTGCAACGGATATTTCCTTTTTGCCGAATTTATTAACAAGGGGCTTGATAAAGGGGATGAATACAACCATAGGAAGGAAGCCGATAGCGGTTACTAAGCCTGACATACCTGCATTGTTGAAGTATGTAGCAAACATAATTGTGTTTGCTGTGGAAGCGGACTGCATACCAAGGAACATACCCATAGCTGCAATTGTTGTACCTACTGCAGGGCGGTTCTTCATAAATTTACCGAAGGATGAAATTATGTTGAATTTTTTTCCGCCTTCATTTGTTTTAACGGTGTTTTCATTAACTCTGATGGTTGTGATTTTGATCATAATCATAAAGGCAATAAAGCCCATAATACCCATTATAAGAGCTGCAAAAAACACACGGTCGCCTAACAAAGTTTCGAAGGGTTTGCCTGTAAGAGGGTTGAGAACCTCGTCACCGATTTTATATGGCTTATTTGTTAAGGGATTTTCGTGATATTTTCCTGTTCCGTCATAGGTAACCTTTTCCCAGATAATCATAGGAAGAATAACCATAGGAACAATATTTCCGAACGTTGAACCGATTGAACGCCATATTGAAAGCTGAGCACGTTCACCTGTATCCTCGGTGATAAGTGAAAGCATTGAGCCGTAAGGCACGTTTGCTACGGTGTAGCAGGCATCCCATACAATGTAGCCGAGAACAAATAATATTGCTTTAACAATAACGCTTGCATTGGGGAAGGGGAGGAAAACTGCCGCACCTGCAATCAATAATCCGCAGGCACCGATGAATATATAGGTTTTGAATTTACCCATTTTGTAATTGCGCTTGTCATTATCGATAAGGTTACCGATAAGCGGGTCGTTAATAGCATCCCAAGCCTGAACAAGCAGTAACAAAGCGGATAAAAGGCCTGTTTCCATTGTCATGAAAACTAACCAGAAGGTCTGCACCGTTCCTTTAAGTGCAAAGCTCATATTACAGCCAAAGTCACCTAAAGCGTAAGCAGCCTTGTCGCGCATACCAAATTTACGGTATCCGTTAGCATCAAGCTTAACTTGTTTTTTTGCCATAAAGTTTCCTCTTTTCGTAAAAATGTTTTTAACGTAAGGCATCCCTTTCGGGATGCGGATAAATAATTTATCTATATATAGTATAGAATATTTGCATTGTGTATTGTTAGTAGAATTTTAAACTATATTTGTAAAATTTTAATATAATGTCCATAACAATGGTTGTTTTTATACAAAAATTATGGTAAAATGTTTAAAGTAAATGATAAATTTGTTGAGGTTTGAAATGTTTCAGGAAAACGAATTTGAGTTATTGAAAGAGTCATTGGAAAAGTGTGGCTTGCATATTACGGTTGTTTCTCCCTTAGATACTATTTTTGATGCAGTTGATAAAAGGGATATTGCTTTTTTTGAGAAGATTTTTTCACCCGATATAACTCTGGAAAAGCTGTTGGGGGGAATAAAGCCTAATACACTTTATAAATTCAAGGATTCCTTTTCTCTTTTGTACAATGCGTTTTTGATTCCGCAAAGTACGGGTCGCAGGGTTGTGGTAATAGGTCCGTATATGCAGGAAAGAATGAATGAATCGCAGATATTGGAGCTTTGTCAACAAAACAGAATAGACCCCAAATTTCAAAAAACAATAAACGAATTTTGTGCCGTTATTCCGGAGGTTACACCATATAGTCCTATATATGTTTTCCTTGATTCTTTTTGCGAAAGGATGTGGGGTGGGGGCTATTCAGTTGTTGATATTGTAGGTGGGGTTGCTCCCGAAACAATTTCACTTGCGGAGGAGGGTCGCGATCTTGATAAAATTTTTTTTGATACAAAAAGTATGGAACGTAGATACGCCTTCGAAAACGAAATTCTTGATGCTGTAGCTATGGGCTCTGAAAGTAAGCTTAATAAGTTGTTTTCCGCATTTAATGAGGCTTTTTTTGAAAAACGTGTTGCAGACCCTGTCAGAAATGCAAAAAACTACGGAATTATTATGAATACGCTTCTCAGAAAAGCGGCGGAGCGTGGGGGAGTTCACCCCGTACACCTTGATAAAATGTCATCCGATTTTGCGGTGAAAATTGAACATTTTACTTCGGTTGAGCAGGGTAATGCACTAATGACGGAAATGTTCAGGGACTACTGCCGTCTGGTAAGGGAAAAAGCTTCGTCATATTCACCTCTTGTAAAATCGGCGGTTATAGCAATTGATTCCGACCCTGCGGCGGAAATGAGCCTCAGTGCACTTGCAAAGGAGCTTAACGTAAGTGGTGTTTATCTTTCAACTATTTTTAAAAAGGAAACGGGTAAAACCGTTACGGAATATATAAACGATAAGCGTATAGCTTATGCAAAGCATCTTCTTCGCACAACCTCGCTTCAGGTACAGACGGTGTCACTCCATTGCGGTATAATGGATGTGCATTATTTTTCCAAGCTTTTTAAACAGAAAACAGGTAAAACTCCGTCGGAATTCAGAAATGAAGGGAAAAGCAGAAAATAGGTAATTTATTTTGATTGTTTTTTGTTCATTTTATTAATTTCCTATTTACAAAATAAACTGTTGTGATAAAATAGAAGCGTCCAAAAATGGTTTGGTGCAAATTATAATAAAGTACCGATGGAGGCATTATTATGGAAAAAATTAAGTTCGGTATATTCGGCCTTGGTCGTGGCAGCGGCTTTTATGACGGCGTTAAGGCTAATAACGGTGAGGTTGTTGCCGTTTGCGATTTTGATGAAGAAAAGCTCAAAAAAGCAAGGGAAGACCACGAGGGTATCGCCACATATACCGATTTCGACGAATTTATAAACCACGAAGGCTTGCAGGCAGTGTTCCTTTGCAACTACTTCAACGAGCACACACCTTATGCTATTAAGGCTTTGGAGAAGAATATTCACGTTCTGAGTGAATGCACCTCCAACATCTCTATGGGTGAGGGTGTTGCACTTGTAAGAGCTTGTGAGAAAAGTGACGCTTACTATATGATAGCTGAAAACTATCCCTTTATGAAGTTTAACCAGGAAATGCGTAAGGTTTACCGTTCAGGCGTTCTTGGTAAGGCTCTTTTTGCAGAGGGTGAATATAACCATCCTATTATCAGCCAGGATGAAATCGCTCACTATTGCCCCACATCGAAGCACTGGAGATACCATATCCCCAGAATTTACTACATCACACACTCTTTAGGCCCGCTAATGTATATCACAGGTGCTTTCCCAAAAAGAGTTACTGCAATGCCTATTTTCGGACCAATGAGCGAAGAAAATTGCGGCGGCAGTCTTTATTGGCGCCTTCCCGACAGAAGTGCGGTTGTTACAATACTTAATGATGATGATTCTGTATTCCGTGTAACGGGCTGGTCACACTTCGGCGGCCACGCTAACACATACAGAGTTTGCGGTGAGCTTGGTCAGATCGAAAACCTTCGCGGTGAGGATGACAAGGTGCTTCTTTCCTTCAATGCAGAGCATACTCCTGAGGGAATGGAAAGAGTCAGCTCCTATGAAGCAGATTTCGAGCCTGATGCAAAGGAAGCTGCAGAAAAAGCAGGTCACGGCGGCGGAGACTTCTTCATTGTTCGTGAATTCTTCAATAGCATCCGTGAAAACAAAAAGCCCTTGTTCGATGAATATTTTGCAACATCAATGGCATCAGTTGCAATTTTAGGTCACAGAAGTGCTCTTGAATACGGTAAGCCCTATGATATCCCCGATTTCAGAAAAGAAGAGGACAGAGTTAAATACGAAAACGATTTCCTCACACCCTGCTACGATTCAAAGGGTAACACACCCACAATCGCAAACACAGAAAGAGCAGAGTATATTCCTACCGAGGAAACAATGAAGGCTTATGATGAGGCAGTAGCCGCATACAAGGCAAGCAAAAAGGATAAGGAATAATTCCTTTGATTTAAAAAACATAATAAAGATAACTGCTACCGAGTAGTTGAATGTTATAAACATTCGTTTGCACATCGTTAGGTCTTAGAAGATGTGCATAACGGATGTTTATTTTTTAGGAGAGAGTATGTTAAAAAACTATTTTTCAAAAATAGAAATCGGATTGTGGTGTTCATCGGTTTTTCTTATTATCGGCTCATTTTGTTTGTTCGACAGAAATAATTATGCAATATTAATTGCATCCCTGATCGGTGTCACCTCACTTATTTTCAATGCCAAGGGCAATCCCTTTGGGCAGGTGTTGATGGTTTTGTTCAGTATACTATATGGAATAATTTCCTATAGCTTTAATTATTACGGTGAGATGATAACCTATCTTGGAATGACTTTGCCTATGGCGGTTTTCGCCCTTGTTTCATGGCTTAGAAACCCGTATAAAAACAATAGGGCAGAGGTGAAGGTTAATTCTATAAGCAAAAAGGAAGCGGTGCTTATGTCGATAGGTGCCGTAGCGGTAACTGTGATATTCTATTTCATTCTTAAGCATTTTGGTACAGCAAATATTGTGCCGAGTACGCTTTCCGTTACAACAAGCTTTGTTGCAGTTTATCTTACCTTCAGACGGAGTCCGCTTTTTGCATTAGCTTATGCTTCAAATGATGTTGTGCTTATAGTTTTGTGGATAATGGCAAGTGCTTACGATATCCGTTACATTTCTGTTGTGGTGTGCTTTGTGGCTTTCCTTGCAAATGACATATACGGATATATCAGCTGGAAAAGGATGAAAAAAAGGCAAAGTGAATAAAGTCTTAAATTGACAAAAGGTGTCAAAGAGCGTAATATGATATATGTTTTTTGATTATTTTTCTGGATGTGGATTATGAAAAAACGGGTTTTTTATACAGAACTTTCTTATATTTTCGGTCTTATAATAATGGCTTTTGGTGCTGCATTTACGGAGAAAGCAAGCTTCGGTATGTCTATGGTGGTAGCACCTGCATATGTTTTGCATCTTAAGGTGTCGGAGCTTTTGCCGTGGTTTACTTTTGGTGTTTCTGAGTATATTTTTCAAGGCTTTCTGATTATTCTGACTATAATAATTATGAGGAAAATTAAGGCATCTTACTTTTTCTCTTTCGTAACTGCGGTGCTTTACGGTACACTTCTTGATTTGGCAATAAAGATTGTTGCACCCTTGTCCGAGGAAGCTGTATATATCAGGTTGTTGTGGTTTCTTTTGGGCTCTCTTTGTTGTTCATTTGCGGTTTCTTTGTTTTTTCATACGTATCTTTCGCCTGAAAGCTACGAGCTTATTGTTAAAGAGCTTTCAAAGAAGCTGGGCAAGAATATAAATAAAGTAAAAACAGTATACGATTGCTCAAGTGTAGTTTTAGCTGTTATATTATCATTTTCGTTTTTCGGTTTCGGTGTTTTCAGGGGTGTAGGTGTCGGTACAATTATATGTGCATTGCTTAATGGTTTTTTGATAGGCAGATTTTCAAAGCTGCTTGAAACAATTTTTGTTTTTAAAAACAAGTTTGAACTTCAGAAGTATTTTGAGTAAATTACGGAGGAAAAATAGCATTGGAGAATAGCAGAAATATTTCAAAAAAAGACGTGTTTATGTTCATTCTTATGGCGTGTACCGGCATTCTGATTACAATTGCAGGTATCCGTTATGAACAGAGCTTTTTAAGAATATTACCCTTGTATATTTCCTTAATAATCGGTTTGTTACAGTCCAGGGTTAACAGATATGCAAGTCTTATGGGAAGTATAAATTCCCTGCTGTATGGTGTGGTTTATATCTATTTCCACCTTTACGGCTCAGCTTTTTCTGCTTTCCTTTTTTCCTGCCCGATTCAGCTTCTCACATTTTTAAGGTGGAACAAAAATAAATGGGAGCATTCAACGGTCTTGCGTAAGCTGAGCCTTAAAATGCGTTTGATACTGGCGGGTGGTTGTGTTATTGCCGCAGTCGCATTGTGGGTTATTCTTCCTATGCTCGGGTCAGAATATGTTTTTCTGGACAGCGTTACAAATATTCTGGGTATACTCATTTATTTTTTAACTATGTTTGCTTTTACGGAATATACGTTTTTGATGATTATAAACGGAATTATAGGCATCATTTTATATGTTGAAATGCTTCCGAAAACGCCTGAAATAGCTACGTATCTTATATTCTCGGTTTATTCATTTATTTGCATAGTTATTGCATTTTTTCAAGCAAGAAAGCTTTATGCTAAACAACAATCAGAAAATGAAACAGAAGAATAAATTGGTGATTGATTTTTGTATAAAATTAAAAATATGTTGATTTTACAAGAGTTTATAATACTGTTATAAGCTCGGATTTGAGGATAAAATATAAACTTAATCGGAGTTAGTATTCAATATACAATTGGAAATTTCATACAAGAGAAATGTAAAAATATACAAAATATAATTCTCACAAAGAAAAACAAACACATCGTAGGGTGATGATCCTGACGATGTGTTTTTCCTTTTTTTGATTATTAAAGACTTTCGGCAAACTCTTTAAGGGAAGAGTAAATTTTTGTTTTTTCGGGTAAATTTTCCATTCCCTTTGTGCCTACAAAAACGGGTGTACAACCTGCGTTTTTACCTGCCTCGGCATCAATTACGGAGTCACCAACCATAAAAGATTTCTGCAAATCAATGTTAAAATCCTTTTGTGCTTGAAGCAACATTCCCGGGGCAGGTTTTCGGCAACTGCAGGTGATTTTAAGCTCCTTTATTTCGCCCTCAAAACCGCTGTCGGGGTGGTGGGGGCAATAATAAATTCCGTCAACAAAAGCACCGTTTTCGCCGAGAAGTGTTTCCATTCTGTTGTGTATTTCACGAAGTTCGCCATCGGTGCATTCACCGCGTGCAATTACGGGTTGATTTGTAGCGACGATTACAAGATAACCCTTTTCATGCAAAAGGTTGATAGCCTTTGATACACCTTTAAGGAGAATTAAATCATGGGGACGTAGAATGTAGCCGTTATGAAGGTTTATTGTGCCGTCTCTGTCCAAAAAAACTGCTTTCTGAGGTACCTTGGAATTTTTTTGTGAAACCAAGCCGTTTTTCAGATCATTTTCAACCTGTAAAAGTCTGTCGGGAGTGCCCATATCTTTGATATATTCTGCGGTTTTGTAGGAAAAAATACGACCGCTTTTTATTGACAGAGCAAGAATATCCTTGTCGAAATCCGCCTTACCGTCTATGGAAAAATTCTTAAGTAAATCTGGGGAAATAAGCTGAATTCCCGCATTGCATAAATTGGCGTAGCTATAGGGCTTTTCTTCTTTTTTTATGATATCAGTAACAGAGGAATCTTCCGCAGTTACAAGTAACGTGCTGTCATAAGGATGACTGTTTGGGTGGGTTACAAGGGTTGCAAGAGCGTTTTTCTCTTTATGAAAATTAACAAGCTTTTCAAGTGAAAAATCAAAAATCAGATCACCATTGCACAGTAAGAAATCTTCTGTAAGATTCAATCTGAATAAAGCCCCCGCGGTACCTAAGGGGGAGTCCTCGTAGTAATAACTTATGCTTACACCGAAGTTTTCACCGTTTCCGAAAAAATCCTGAATCTGCTCACCGAGGAAGCCGACAACGAGTATAAACTCCTTGATTCCCTCACGCTTTAAAGCCTCGATCTGATGGAGAAGAACAGGTTTTTCGCATAAATAAGTAAGTGGCTTCGGAATATTTTTGTTGACGCTTCCGAGTCTTGTGCCTAAGCCGCCGGCTAAAATTACAGCCTTCATATAATTCTCCCTTCATCAGATAGTTGCATAGTGATTATATCACATAATCCTTGTGTTTTCAACGGATTTTTGAGTGTCTGATGACCTCGGCTTTCAAGGTGATACGGGGTGCAATTCCCTTGACAAAGGATAGTATATATGATAAACTTCTATATTGATATATTATAATACTATAATTATGCGTTAAAAAGATTATTTATTGGAGGAATTGGTGTGTCAAAAGTTTTAGTAACAGGTGGAGCAGGATATATCGGCTCCGTTATGGTGCCTCAGCTTCTTGAGCAGGGTCACAATGTTACGGTTCTGGATTCCTTTTTGTATAAACAGGCATCACTTCTTGAGTGTTGTAAATACGATAATTTCGAGATAATCAAGGGCGACTGCAGAAACGATGAATTGCTGAAAAGGGCAATGGATAACTGTGATTTTATTTTCCCTCTTGCGGCAATCGTGGGCTTCCCTGCTTGCGATATGGATACTACTGCGGCACGCACAATAAACCTTGATGCGGTGGAAAAGGTTATAAGCCTTCGTGAAAAAGGTCAGAAAATTATTTTCCCCTGTACAAACAGCGGATACGGTGTAGGGCAGGGTCAGAGCTTCTGTACGGAGGAATCACCCATAACACCCATATCACTTTACGGCAAAACAAAGATGGCTGCGGAAAAGGCGGTGCTTGATGCGGGTGATTCGGTAACCTTCAGGTTTGCTACGCTTTTCGGTGCATCACCGAGAATGCGCCTTGATTTGTTGGTTAACGATTTCGTTTATCGTGCGGTTTTTGACCGTTCGCTTATTGTTTTCGAGGGTCATTTTATGAGGAATTATTTGCACGTAAGGGATGCGGCAAATGCCTTTGTTTTCGCAATGGAGAATTTCGATAAAATGAAAGGTCAGACATATAACTGCGGCTTAAGTGACGCTAACCTTTCCAAGCTTGAGCTTTGCGAAAGAATCAAAGCACAGCTTCCTAAGTTTGAATACCTTGAAGCACCTATCGGTGTTGATCCCGATAAACGGAACTATCTTGTTTCCAACGAAAAAATCGAAAGCCTCGGTTTTAAGCCCTCATATTCAATTGATGACGGCATCAAGGAGCTTATAAAGGCTTATTCGATTATAAAAAATTCTTCCTACGGAAATGTGTGATAAACAATGCTTGTTGAAATATTGAAGCCCGATTTTGTTTTTGAGGATGAAAGAGGCATTCTTTCCCAGATAACACATACACCCTATGCTCAGGTGAATGCGGTGTATACAAAAAAGGGAGCCGTAAGAGGTAACTTCCATTACCACAAAACAACCAAAGAGGTTTTCTTTGTTGTTACGGGCAAAATCAAGGTATCCCTTTACCTCGGTGATGAATCGGAGGAGCATATTTTTGAAAACGGAGATATGTTCAGGATAAGTGAGGATGTTCGTCACAGTTTCGAATTTTGCGAGGATACGTACCTTGTATCCTTCTACACATCACGAGTTGAGCTTCCCGACGGAAGCAAGGATATTATCTGCGACTAAACTACTGGAGAAAACATAAATGAAGAAAAATGTGTATCTGATACAACCCACATATATGAATGCATCCGTTGTTCACTTCCCATACGCTATCGGTGCTCTTGCGTCATATGCCTGGAAATTTGAGGATGTTTGCCAAAGCTACGATTTAAAAGGCATATTCTTCCTCAGGGACAAGCTTACGGAGGTAGCGGATGCTTTGGAAAAGCCCTTTTTAATCGGCTTCTCCAATTATATTTGGAATATCGAGTATAACAAGGCTCTTGCAAAAATCATAAAAGAGAAGTACCCCGAATGCATTATCGTTTTCGGCGGACCTCAGATTTCTGAAGATTCCGGTCTTTTTGAAGAATGTCCCTTTATCGACGTGCTTATGTACTACGAGGGTGAGGTTTCCTTCCGTGACCTGCTCAGGGCATACGACGGTAAAATGGCTTTGGAAAGTGTAAATAATATTGGCTACCGTTTGCCTGATGGCACAATTAAAACAACAAGCTTTATGGCTTCGGAGATTACTGATTTTCCCTCACCCTATGAAAGCGGATTCTTTGACCGTATCTGTGAGGAAAATCCCGAAATAGATTTTATTCCTCTTATTGAAACAAACAGAGGTTGTCCCAACAAATGTGCATATTGCAGCTGGGGTAAGATAAAAACCCGTGTGCGTATGTTCCCGCTTGAAAGAGTGTTTGCGGATATCCAATGGGTAAGTGATCATCATAAGGAATTTCTCGGCTTTGCCGATGCAAACTTCGGTATGTTCCCCAGGGATGAACAGATTGTTGATAAAATCATTGAATGCTACCACAATAACGGCTACCCCAAAAAGTTCCAGGTTTCCTATTCCAAGGACACGGGGGACAGAGTATTCAATATAACAAAGAAGCTGAACGAGCACGGAATGGATAAAGGTGTTACGCTTTCATTCCAGTCTATGTCAAAAACGGTTCAGGAAAATATCGGCCGTTCAAATATGGATGTTGAGTATTATAAAGATTTACTCAAGCGTTATTCGGAAGCAAAAATTCCTACTTATACAGACTTGATTCTCGGTCTTCCCGGGGAAACTCTTGAAAGCTTCAAGGTGGGTATAGATGAGCTTCTTGAACATGGTCAGCACACATCACTTTTTGTTCATCTGTGTGAGTGGTTACCCCTTGCGGAAATGGGCAAAAAGGAATACATGGAAAAGCACGGCATCGGCTTCAGCAAGGTGCCGCTGAATCAGCCCCACAGAAGCTCGTCGGATAGTGATGACGTTCAGGAGTTTTCACGTATTATTACCTCCACTTCTACAATGAATGAGTTGGAGTGGAAAGCAATGGTTATGTTTTCCACCTGTGTGCTTTGCTTCCATCATCTCGGTCTTTTGCAGCTTGTTGCACTTTATTTGCATTATGAAAAGAATGTGAAGTACAGTGATTTTTACAGTGAGCTTCTTGATTATCTTCTTAACAAAGAGGAGATCGGTCAGGCATTCATAACCATTAAGGAAAGAACAGATGCCGTTATAAATGACAATGATTCTGTTTGCGTTTTTGATAATATGTTTGGCGATATAGCCTGGCCTTTTGAGGAATACGCTTTTTTGAAAACTGTTTCTCAGAAGGAAGACTTCTACCGTGGTGTTGAAGAGTTTATTGCAAAATATATTCCTGATGAAAAGCTCCGTAAGGATTTAATCAGATATCAGGAGTTTGTGGTTAAGGATATCAATGTGGGCAATAAGAGCTTCAGCGGTGAATATGATTGGAAAAATTATTTCAAGCTTTTGCTTGTTGATGATGTTCATAAGCCTCTTGAAAACCGTCAGGTTAAATACAGCGTAACTGATGAAAGGGTTACACATTCCTGGCCCGAATATGCCGAAAAGGTTTTGTGGTACGGCAGACGAGGCGGAAAGAACATATACACTTCGGAAATAGTTGAAGATTAGTTAGAGGTTATATGAAAAAAGATTATTCGCTTTCGGTGGCTTTTTGCACCATTAACGAAACTACGTCACTTGTTGATGCCTATGAAAAGGTGAGCGGCTGTAATTGTGGCGATGAATATATTTTTGTTGTGGCACAGACTGCCTCCGAGGAGTGCAAAAGCACAGTAAAAAGGCTTTGTGAAAATGAAAATTGCAGGTTTGTTGTTCAGAATGGCAAGGGTCTCGGCAATGCGATAAGAACAGCCTTTGATGAGGCAAAGGGTACACACCTTATTGTGTGGCCTGCAGATGATGATATGGATTCATCCGTTTTCCCTGAAATGGTAAGGCTTTCCCGAATGAATACGGAAAAAATCGTAACTGTCAGCCGATGGAAAGCGAAAAACGGTTTTGAGGGCTACGGCAGAATCAAAAAAATAATAAACTATATTTCACAAAAGGCTTTTGCCTTGCTTTATAAGTCGGATTTAACCGATTTTACAAATCCCACACAGATTGCTCCTATGAGCCTTTACAGAAAAATCAAATGGAGCGGTGAGGGCTTCGAGTTTATACCCGAAATGATTTTCAAACCCTTAAGACTGGGGTGCGAATTTATTGAGGTGCCCTGCGGAAGCATTCAACGAAAGGACGGCAAAACTAACGGAAGCTTTTCGGCGTTTGCAAAATATTACGGCGTGATTTATAAAATTTCAAAAATGAAACCTAAGGATATAATTGAAGGTGCGGAATAATGAAACGTGTGTATTTTATACAAGCAAATCTTTCTTACGGTAAGGCGTATTATCTGCCTTATGCAACGGGCTGTTTAGCGGCTTATGCCTGGCAGTTTGAAAGTATAAATACAGAATATGAGGTTGCGGAATTCATTTTCAAAAGGGATTCTGTTGATAAGGTTATGGCGGAGCTTCGTGACCCGTCGGTTGTAGCGTTCTCCTGCTACACATGGACCTTTGAATATAACAAGAGATTGGCTGCAGCCATTAAGGAAAAATACCCTCAATGCCTTATAATTTTCGGTGGGCACAGTATATCGGAAAATGTTGACGTTTTCCCTGAGCTTCCCTTTGTTGATGTGCTTATGTACGGTGAGGGCGAAAGGGATTTCAAATCACTTCTTGAGCAGTTCAATACCGAAGAAAAGGATTTTTCGGGTATTCCCAATATTGCATACCGTAAGGATGGAGCAATACACACAACACCGAGAAAGTATTACGATAACCTTGAGGGCTTTATTTCGCCTTATCTTGAGGGCTATTTTGATAAAATAGTTGAAGCTAATCCTGACCAGGAATTCTGTGCGGTTATTGAAACAAACCGCGGTTGTCCCTATAACTGTGCTTATTGCGACTGGTGCTACACAGTTGATATCCGCCAATTCCCTATGGAAAAGGTGCAGGAGGAAATTGTTTGGTGCAGCAAAAACAGAGTTGAATATATTTTCTGTGCCGATTCAAACTTCGGTATTCTCAAAAGGGACCTTGATATTGCAAAATTCGTTGTTGAGGTGAAAAAAGAGCGTGGCTATCCCCACATTTTCAACAACTGCTTTGCGAAGAACAGTAATGATACTGTTTTTGAAATTTCGAAATTATTCTATGATAACAGACTTAACAAGGCGGCAACTCTTGCGTACCAGACGGTTTGCGATGAAGCGCTGAAAAACGTTAACCGCAAGAATTTTACAATGGATGCATTTTCGGACCTTGTTACGAAATATAACGAGCATAACATTCCTACCTATACCGAGATGATTTTAGGTCTTCCCGGTGAAACCTACGACAGCTTCTGTGACGGACTTTGCCGTCTTATTGAAGCGGGTCAGCAAACGGCACTTACTGTTTATTACTGTCAGGTTTATCCTAACTCACTTATGGGTAAAAAGGAATATCGTGACCTGCACGGCATAGAAACTGCACGTGTACCGCTTAACTACCTCCACTCATCAATGCCTGATGAAGAGGATATTACAGAGTATACCGAGCTTATCGTGGCAACTCGTGATATGCCGTTTAATGATATGATGAAGTCCATTATGTTCTGCACCTGTCTTCAGTGCTTCCACCACATAGGACTTTTAAAATATTTCTCCATTTACGTAAGAAATGAGCTTAATATAAGCTATCTTGAATTTTACAAAAGGCTTCTTGACTTTATATTCAATTCAAAGGAAACTTTCCTTAATGAATTATTTGAACGCTTTAAGGAGCAATGTAGTGATTTCTCCAACGGTGAGTGGTCATATTATAACGAGAAATTCGGTAATATCGGCTGGTTCCTTGAAGAAGGCGCTTTTATGGAAATTGTTGCTAACTATGAGGTTTTCTGGGAGGAGATTATTCCTTTCCTTGAGGAATTTGATATTGAGCCTCAGATTTTTGAGGAGCTGACACGCTTCCAGAAATTTGTTATCCGCCTTCCCGAGCAGGAAAAGCTTTCTTGTGATTTCGGTTATGATTTCTATAATTATTTCCACAATGCACTTTCGCAGAATCACACACCTTTAGAGCTTTGCAAAAATACAATTGAGGTTGATTTACCTAATCCTGTTTATAACTGGAAGGACTATGCACGAAAGATTGTTCTTTTTGCAAAAAGAAGAGGAGATACTATCGTTATAAACGATAAAAAGTATCTTACCATAACATATCATACGGAGAAAAATTGATGAAAAATATTTATTTTGTTCAGGCAAATAACGTATACGGCAACGAGGTTAAGAATACTTATATCCCTTATTCCGTAGGATGTATTCAGGCATATTGCCAGAAAAACCCCGTTATTTCTGCCGAGTATAATTTCGGTAAATTTATCTACACAAGGGAAGCACCTGAAAGAGTGCTGGAGCTTGTTGATAACCCATATATGGTTCTGTTTTCCTGTTCAGTATGGAATACGGAGTACAACAAAACCGTTGCCAAGGCTATTAAGGAGGCATACCCCGATTGCTATATAACCTTCGGTGGTCACAATGTTTCCAATAATGAGAATTACTTAAGAGAAAATGATTATATAGATTTTCTTACTCATCGCTTCGGTGAAGAGCCTACAGAGGGTATTCTTGAAAATCTTGCTACAGGCAAGTCACTTGATGATGTGCCTAACATTTCCTACAGAAACAGTCTTGGGGAAATTGTTACAACCGCCTATGCACCGCAGACGGGCACGGATTATCCCTCACCCTATCTTGAGGGCACCTTTGATGAAATATTGAAGGATGATATCGTATTCTCTGCCTTGTTTGAAACAAACCGCGGTTGTCCCAATTCCTGCTCCTTCTGTGACTGGGGTTCATTGAAATCCAAGGTAAGACTTTTCCCAATGGAAAGAGTATTTGCTGAAATAGATTGGTTTGTTGAACACAAAATTGAGTTTGTTTTCTGTACCGACGGTAACTTCTGCTTGTTTAATCGTGATGAAGAAATTGCAGATTATATCGTTCATTGCAAAAATACCTACGGATATCCTAAAATGTTCCGTGTATGCTTCACAAAGAATAAATTTGACTTCGTTTTCGATATAGGAACAAAATTCTTCAAAAACGGTCTTGATAAAGCACAGACTCTTTCTTTCCAGAGTATGAATGAGGAAGTGCTTAAAAACGTGGGAAGAAAGAATATTTCAATTGAAAAATTCCGCGAGCTTATGCAGAAGTATAACGAAATTAACATTTCGACCTTCTCCGAGCTTATTTTAGGTCTTCCCGGCGAAACCTACGAAACATTCTGTGAGGGTGTAAATATCCTTATAGAAAACGGTCAGCATTATGCTATCAATATCTACCCCTGTGAGCTTCTTCCCAATGCAGAAATGGGTCAGAAGGCATATCAGGAAAAATTCGGTATAAAGAGTACCCGTGTCCCCTTTAAGCTTATACATTCTAACGAGAATCAGAAGAAGGACGATATTGTTGAGTATTCAACCTATATAACCTCAACGGATTCTATGAATGAAGAGGAGTGGGCAAGGTCGCTTCTGTTTGCATCATACATTCAGGGGCTTCACAACTTAGGTCTTTTACGCTCATTGGCGGTTTATTACAGACACGAGCATAATATGGGCTACAATGATTTTTATAACAAAATCATAAGCTACTCCGAAAAAGCGGAGGGCACACTTCTCAATAAGGTATTCAACAGAATAAGCAAGCTTTGTTCAGGTATTATTTCAGGCTCAAACGAGCTTGTTGCAACCTGCGAGGGTCTCGGTGATGTGCTCTGGGGCTTTGATGAGCTTATCTTCCTCGAATTCTACAAGGAGCTTGATACCTTGTATGCAGAAATCAAAAAATGCTTTGAGGATATTGATGACGATGCTGACATTATAAACGCTTTGTTTAAATATCAGCAGGATATTATCAAGAAAATCGGCGTTGAGCATCCCGTTATAGAAAGCGGCTATGATTTCTACACGTATTTTAACAATATCTATCTCGGAGGCTACGAGGGTCTTCAGAAAAAAGCAACCGTAGTATCTGTAGAGGATTCAGCTATCGTAAATAACCTTGATGACTTTGCAAGGGAAATAGTATGGTACGGCAGAAACAGACGTGCTACTGATTATACAAGCACAAATTACAGTGTAAAAATTTCTTGAATTTAGGTTGGAGTCAATATATGAAAAACGTTTATTTCGTGCAAGTAGGCTTTGAATTTGACGGTTCAGTTTACTTGCCGTATGCGGTAGGCACAATTATTGCTTATTGCAAAAAAGAGCCGAAAATTACAAGTGAATATAATTTTTCGGATATTATTTTCAAAAGAGAAAAGCTCAGTCACGCTTTGAATAAAATAAAGGAGCCATATATGGTTGCCTTTTCCTGCAGCGTGTGGAATATTGAGTATAATAAAGCTCTTGCAAAATTAATAAAAGAAAAATACCCGGAGTGCATAATTTCCTTCGGTGGTCACAGTGTTGATGAAAATGGTACACTTATTGAGAGTGAAGAATATATTGATGTTCTTACTTTCGGTGAGGGTGAAAAAACTGTTTCCGATTTACTTGTAAACCTTAGCGAGAATAAAATTGACTCCACAGATAATATTGCTTACAGAAAAGATGGAAAGATTTTCAGAACACAGCGTAGCTATTGTGCAAATCTTGATGATTTACCCTCGCCATATACTACAGGCGTTTTTGACAAAATCGTTGAAGAAAGTCAGGGTATAGAGCTTCTTTCGGTGCTTGAAACAAACCGAGGCTGTCCCTATTCCTGCGCGTACTGTGATTGGTGTGCGGGTAAAAAGATGCGTTTCTTCCCTATGGAAAAGGTTAAGGATGAAATACGCTGGCTTTCTGAAAACAAGATTACTTATTGCTTCTGTGCAGATTCAAACTTCGGTATGTTTGACCGTGATATTGAAATTGCCGAGGAGCTTATTAAAGCCAAGAAGAAAAACGGCTATCCTGAGGTTTTCAGACCTTGTTATGAAAAAAACAGTGCTGAACGTGTGTTCAAAATTTGTAGTGCCCTTAATAGTGTAGGTATGGACAAGGGAGCAACAATGGCATACCAGACACTTTGCGACGATGCATTGAAGAACATAGGCAGAAAAAATCTGACTATGGAGCATTTTTCTTCACTTATGAAGAAGTATAACGAGGCAGGTATCCCCACTTATTCAGAGCTTATTTTAGGTCTTCCCGGTGAAACAAAGGAAAGCTTCTGTAAGGGTATTTGCCGACTCCTTGAAAACGGTCAGCATAACTCCGTAAGTGTTTATCATTGCGAAATTCTGCCCAACTCGGAGCTTGCTCAGCCCGAGTATATCGAAAAGCACAAAATCGAAACAATCAAGGTTGCCTTTAACCATATCCACAGTGCTCCGAAAAAGGATGAAGAGGTTAAGGAATATTCATATATTGTAAGGTCAACAGGCACTCTTAATCGTGAGGATTGGGTTTATGCAAACCTTTTCTCAATATGCTTACAATGCTTCCACAGTCTTGGTGTTTTAAGATATTTTGCTATGTATCTTCATACAATGGGTCAGGTTAGCTATTACGATTTTTATACCGACTTGATGAACTATATTCTTGAAAGCGACGGCAAGCTTAGCAAAATGTGGCTTTCATTCAAAACCAAATACGAAAATTCTCTTTCGGGCAACTGGAACTATTATGATGAAAAATTCGGTAACGTTACCTGGTTTTTCGAGGAGGGTGCGTTTATCGAAATCGCATCTAACTATGATGAGTATATGATGGAATTATCAGCTTTCCTTAAGAGATATAATTTCGACGATGAATTTTTTGCAGAGCTTCTTAAGTATCAGACACTTCTTTTAAAGAAGCCTTTTGAAGAGTCGGAATCACAGAATTTCAGCTATGATTTTTATAGCTTTTTCGACAGTATCCTTAAGGGACAGCCTGCTGAATTAACGGAAACCGCTACAAGGGTAACGGTAACTCCTAAGCAGGTTTATACCGATATCCCCCGTTATGCCAAAGAGGTTGTCTGGTTTGGCAGAAGAAGAGGTGCCACTATTTACGGTACAGATGAGGTATCATCAATAAATATTTAAGCGGTTTGTTGAGGTGAGAACGATAAATAAGGTCAAAAGATTTGCGGGTAATCATTATTACGGCATATGCTTTTTTGTGTTTTTTATGGTGTATAGCGTGGTTATATCCGGTGAGTGTATGCCCTGGGTGGTTAATGAGGTTACATATAGCTTCTATGCCATAGATTTTGCGGTCGGATTCTGCTCAAGAGTTATGCAGGGTGCACTTTATAACCTTTTTGTGACATCACCGAGCATTGCGTCGGCATCGGTCTATCTAACCGTCGTTTTTTGTTTAGTCGCATGTGTGGTTGCCTTCCTTGCAGAAAAGGTTGTTTTGCATGTTGAAGATAAATACAGAAAAACTGCAATTATTATTTTCTTGTTTTTGTTTACGGGGCCGAGCACCTTTGCTATGTTTATAAAGATATTCGGTCTTATTGATTTGTTCTGGGTTTTTGCCGCCGCACTGAGTCTTTTGTGCTTACAGAAGAAGCAGTTGTATTTCCTTGTAGTACCTTTGGCGGTATTTATGATATTTGTATATTATGGTGCCGTTTTATGCTATGTGCCGTTTTTAGCAATAATATTGCTTTATAAAATATCAACCACAACTGAAAAGAAAGAGAAAAGATATCTTACAGCGGTGTTTTTCGTGACAGTTGTTGCAACAATAGGCTTAAGTGTTTATTTTGCAGCTTTTGAACGCTCTAACCTTGTTTTCACTATGGAAGAATTTGACAAATTCCTTGTTGACAGAGGAGTTGATCCCGGGGATCTTTTTTATTACGATTTCAGCTTTTACAGATATACTGAAAGCTATATGGAAAATAACAACGTTTATTTACCCTCTGCTGATGACAGTACATCTATCGGAGCTTTTATAAAATTGCTTTTCCAGCAGGTATATGTTGCACTGACTCTTAAGGAATTTACTTATGTTACACCATTTGTTCTGGTTCTTATTTCACCTGTTGTTTTGTTTATATACAGGTTTTTGGTGCGTGCTATGAAGCAGGTGGGCAGGAAGGATAAGCTTAAAGGCTTTGCCCTGTTTTGTGCTATGGTATTTTTCCCCTTCGTTGCAATAATCGGTTGTTGCTTTTCTACCGACGTTGTCAGGTGGATAGGAAACGCATTTTTACCATTCCTTGCCATATTTATTTATGTGCTTTATAAGGAAAAGGACTGGGCGTGGGAAATGGTTGATAAGGATATCAATTCCATAAAATTACCAGTTCTGGTACCATATTATCTGCTATATTCAATGACTACATTTTTACCTGATTTGCAATAATTTAAAACGAGGTAGCTGTTTGTAATGAAACATTATTCCCTGAAGGTTTTATTGTGGAGCATATTTTTAATAGTTTTAAAATTTGTTCCGAAGCTTGATCTTGCAATTGAGCAAACGTATTATATTTACTCTGCAGCATTTATTGTAAGTGCCTTGCTTATTTGTGCCATACCCAAAAGATTTGTGGGAACTGCATTGGCTTTAATCATAACCGTAATCACTTCTGTTTTTTATAACGATTACTTTTTGTACGCCTTGCCCGTGCTTGCACTTATTTCCGCCAATAAGGAGCTTAACCGTGTAAGCAGGGAGAGTGCTCCCGTTACAGAAGAGCCTAAGGGCAAGAAGAAAAAGAATGAAGCTGTACCATTCAGCAAAAGGCTTAGCTATTTGTGTTGTGGTGCGGCTGCAATATGTTCGGCAGTGCAGTGCTTTTCCTGGGAGGAGCCCGGCTTCGGTTATGAAATAAACGATACTTTAGCGGACCTTCGTTTTGTAGGTTGTTATATAGTGTTTATTGTTGCTCTTTTAGTCACAGTAATAATGACGAGGGTGGGCAAAAAGGCTACTGCTGTTGAAGAGGATTTACGTTTGCAGTACGGTGTTTTTTATTTCCTTTCACTTGTATGCCTTGGTGTAAGCATAGCGTCATCCTACCTTATTGATGAACAAAGAAGGATTGCAGATTTTGTTCAGCTTAACTATTGGTTTGTTTTTGTTGTTGCAATTGTGATAAATAAGGATTATTATCTTAATGTATTGACTAAAGGGTTCGAATCTTTTGTTTCAAAAGCTCGTAATAAAAAATGAGGCGTTTCAACGTGCTCTGTAAGGTGATAAAATGATTTTAGTAGTGGGCTGCGGTTTTTTAGGAAGTTATTTATTAAAGAATATACTTGCTGATACCCACGAGCCTGTTCTGGCAACTGTCAGGAATAAGGAGAAAATTCCGCGAATCAGCGGAGTTGAATTTATAGAGTGCGATGTAAGTGATGCTGTTCAGCTTGAATCTCTTGCAGAGCGTTGCAAGGGTCAGTCGGTAAAGGTTTTCTATTTTGCCGCTTGTCATTATATAGATTATATTCTGGATAATCCCGAAGAAGCTCTTAAAGTAAACGTTGATGCTCTTAAGGGCTTTATTGAAAAGATGCCTCACATTGAAAAGCTGTTTTTTGCATCTACTGATTGTGTTTACGGTGAGGGAGGCAGCAGCTTACATAAGTTTAAGGAAACGGATGAGCTGAAGCCTGTAAATGTATACGGTAAACAAAAGATTATGGCAGAAAACATAGTGGTTTCCAATGGATTTACGGTATGCCGACTTCCCTTTATGCTGGGAGAAACCTTGTCGGGAGTTCCCCATTTTTATGATAAAATAAAAGCATCGCTTCTTAAGGGTGAGCAGGTGGAAATGATAGACGGTTTATACCGCTCTGTGTTAAGCTATAATCAGGTTGCGGAAATTCTGTGCAGATTATCGGAATTTGAAGAAAAACTACCTTCTGTTATAAATATCTGCTCAGATAAAGGGCTCAGCAAATACGAAATGGGCCTTGTTTTGGCAAAAAACATCAATGCTCCGAGTGAGCTTATAAAAAAGATTTCTGAAGAAGAAGGACAGAAATTTTTTAAGGATAAACGAGCATCAAGCGGTGTTATGGATAACACCTTGCTTAAAGCTTTGCTTGGTGAAAAAGAAATTTTGTGGGAGGAAGAAAAATGCTGATTACAAGAACGCCGTTCAGAGTTTCGTTTTTCGGCGGCGGTACAGATTATTATGAATATTTTTCTGAGTATGGCGGAAGCGTTCTTTCCACAACTATAGATAAATATTGTTACCTGACAACACGTAAGCTTCCACCGTTTTTTGAATATAAAAACCAGCTTACGTATTCCAAAATTGAAAGGTTTAATGAAACTGCGGAAATTCAGCATCCCCTTGTAAAAGCCGCACTTGAATATATGCCTACCGACCGTATACAGATAGCATACGATGCGGACTTGCCTGCTTGCTCGGGTATAGGCTCAAGTTCCTCCTTTGCGGTAGGCCTTTTACAGAGCTTACATGCCATAAAGGGTGATTATCCCGATAAAATGACCTTAGCTAAAGAGGCAATACATCTTGAGCGTGAGCTTTGTAACGAGGGTGGCGGTGTGCAGGATCAGATTGCTGCCGCATTCGGTGGATTGAACCGCATTGATTTTTCAAAGGATTCCTACACAGTAAGCCCTATCGATATTTCGGAAAAGCGTAAAGATGAGTTTCAGAAGAATCTTATTCTTTTGTTTACCGGCTTCACAAGGTATTCAACAATTATTGCAACGGAGCAGCAAAAGGGAATTGCATCAACCCTTTCACAGCTTCACGAAATGAAAGGTCTTGTGGATACGGCAGAGGGTATACTTAAAAACGGAGACCTTGATGATTTCGGCAGACTGCTTGACCATACCTGGCAGCTTAAACGTTCACTTTCCGATTACATCAGTAATCCGCAAATCGACGATATGTATAATAAAGCAAAGCAGAACGGTGCTTTGGGCGGTAAAATTCTCGGTGCAGGTGGCGGTGGCTTTATGCTTTTGTACGTGCCTGAGGAAAAGCAGGAAAACATCATTGAGTGCTTCAGCGATTTGAAGGTTATTCCGTTTAAATTCGAAAACGAGGGCACAAAAATCATTGTTCAGAATAATACATAAAGCAAAAAGACTTTCGGCAGTAAATCATACCGGAAGTCTTTTATATTATCTTTACAAGGAGATATGTTTGTAGTAATATGTTTATATACTATTATATAAAAGGGTGGAAGCTGTATGCAGGTTAAAAGCAAGCCAATAACACTTGAAAACACAAAAATAAACGGTGGCTTCTGGGCAGAAAAGCAAAGGATTAACCGTGAAGTAACAATTTACAGCGTGTATGACCGTTTTTATGATACGGGCAGATTCGATGCATTTAAGCTTGAATGGGCAGAGGGAGACCCCAATAAGCCTCATATTTTTTGGGATTCCGATATTGCAAAATGGTTGGAAAGCGTTGCTTATATAATCGCGAAAAATCCTGATGCAAGGCTTGAAAAAATAGTTGATGATACTGTTGATCTTATTGAAAAGGCACAGTGGGATGATGGCTATTTTAATATTTGCTACACTCTTTTTGACCCCGACAAGCGTTTTAATGAGCGTTATGACCACGAGCTTTACTGTGCAGGTCATCTTATGGAGGCGGCAGTTGCATATTACAATGCAACCGGTAAGGATAAGTTCCTTAAAATAATGTGCAGATATGCGGATATGATAGAAAAAGCATTCGTAACGGAAAAATGGGCAAAATTTGATTCACCCGGTCACGAGGAAATTGAGCTTGCACTTGTAAAACTTTACAAAGCAACGGGTGAAAAGCGTTATCTTGAATTAAGCAAATACTTCATTGATATCCGCGGCAAGGAAAATGATATTTATTGTCAGGCTCATAAGCCCGTAAGGGAGCAAAGCGAGGCAGTAGGTCACAGTGTAAGGGCAGTTTATCTTTATAGCGGTATGGCGGATATTGCCGCTGAATATAATGATGATACACTTTTTGATGCTGCGGACAGGCTTTTTGATAATATGGCAGAAAAAAAGATGTATATAACGGGCGGTCTTGGCCAGACCTGCGTGGGTGAAGCGTTTTTAGGAGAATACGATTTACCCGAAACCTCATCATATTGCGAAACATGTGCCGATATCGGTTATATCCTTTTTGCACAGCGGATGAGTGCGATTAAGCCCCACCGCAAATATGACGATGCGGCAGAGCTTGCACTTTACAATGGCTTTCTTTGTGGCTTGTCACTTGACGGAAAGGGCTTTTTCTATGATAATTCCCTTGAGGTTGATTTAACGGGTATAAAAAATCCACACGACTCCAGACATAATCCGTTTTACCCCATAACCCAAAGGCTTGAGGTTTTCAGCTGTTCATGTTGTCCGCCTAACGTTACAAGGCTTATTGCAAACGTGGGTGAGCTTGCTTGCTCTGAAAACGAAAGCACGCTATGGCTTCATCACTTTATGGACGGCGATTTCAAGGGCAAGAATAAGGGTATAAATGTAAGCACCCGTTACCCCGAAAACGGTAAAATCAGAATAACCTGCAGTGGTGATTTTATACTTGCGGTACGTTTGCCCGGTTGGTGCAGGGAATATAGCCTTAACGGAGGAAAGAATGCAGTACTGAAGGAAGACGGCTTTATTTATGTTGAGGTTAATGATGGGGATGTTGTTGAGTATGAACTCAATATGTCGGTTCGGTACGTTCAGGCAAATCCGTTAGTGCGTCAATGCTGCGGAAGGGTTGCGGTGTGTAGAGGTCCCGTGGTTTATTGTGCCGAGGGCGTTGATAATCCGTTACCCCTTAAGGGCTTGCTTATAGACCCGACTGCAAAGGGTAGGGTTGTGGAGAGTAAGGGATTCGGTTTACCTGAAATTCACCTTGATGGCTACAGAAGACCTGCATCCGATAAGCTTTATTATGATTATAATGATGATTATGAATATCAGGATATTAAACTGATTCCATATTATGCTTATGCTAACCGTGGCGAAAGTGATATGATTGTTTGGCTTACAAAAAAATAAAACAAAAAGCGGAAATTAGGGAGTGTAAATTAGGGAGCGTAATTTACGCTCCCTTTAGCATTTCCGCTTTCGTATTAACTTACAGTTGTAATGCTTCCATAATTTCTTTTGCAAGGAATTTGTGACCCTCAATTGTGGGATGAATACCATCTTTAAGCCAGTAATCGACAGGCTCGGTTTCACAAAGCTTGTTAAGCTTTTCCTGTAAGGGTATGAATTTCAAATTGTATTTTTTCGCAACACCCTTGGCAAGTTCTGCATTATGACTTACACCTTTTTCGAGGCTTTCCCATATATCTGACGTTATTTTACCCTTAAGTGCAAAGGGCTCAAGGATAATTATTTCTGTCTGCGGTGAAAATTCCATTACATCTTCAACAAGCATACATAAAAGCTGTTCATATCTATGTGAGGGGATGCCGTCATTATCGGTAAGAAGGTGTGAAATATCATTAAAACCTACAAGTAAGGTCATATAATCGGGTTTGATGTTCAATATATCCGTACCCATTCGTGCGTAAATGCAAGCACTTGTATCACCGCTTATACCTCTGTTTATAAAATTATATTCACCGGGCTTACAGCGGTTGATTTCATCCGCAATTATTTTTGCGTAGCCATTACCCAAATCATCTTCGTTATTTATAACTCTGTCGGCAGCGGTTACGGAATCACCTTGAAAAAGTATGGTTTTTATAGAAAACACCCCTCGTATATGTGATGTGATAATTATATCATTTTGGGTTTATTTTTCAATAGCGGAAGTGTTTTTATAAAAAATTAAATTATGTGTTGTGTAATGTTTTTGTTTAAGGTATACTAATTTTAAAAAGTGTTCTCGTAATTAAAAATAAAGAGGAGCAAAAAATGGGAAAGAATAAATTTGATTGGGAGAATCCGGGTGTTATTAAAAAGAATAAGGAAGATGGCCATACTATAGCCTTTTCTTACAATAATGAGTCGGATGCTCTGGAAAGAAAAGATCCGGAATCAAAAATGACTCTTAACGGAATGTGGAAATTCCATTGGCAGAGAGGGCTTGACAATTGTCCCGAGAATTTTATGTCAAATGATTTTGATGCTTCAGCTTGGGGTGAAATAAAGGTGCCATCAGTATGGCAGATGGGTCAGGAAACAGGTAGTTATCCGTATTATTATGCAAGTACATATTGCCGTGCCTTGAGCCGTAAGAAGAGTAAAATCCCCTCAATTGACCACAAAATGCAGGAAATAGGCTTGTATATCCGCGATTTTGATTTACCCGAAGGGTTTGACGGTCAGCAGATTTTTATGCACTTCGGTGCGGCAAAATCTGCAATCGAGGTTTACGTTAACGGTGAATATGTAGGATATTCACAGGGCTCTATGACACCTCATGAATTTGATGTTACTGCTTTTGTGCATAAGGGCAATAATAAGGTGGCGGTAAAATGCTATCGTTTTTCCGATGGTGCGTATCTTGAAAATCAGGATATGTGGCTTCTTTGCGGTCTTTATCGTGAGGTTTATATTTATGCCGAGCCTAAAAAATGCTTGCGTGATTTTTATATCACAACGGATCTGGACAGTGAGTATAAAAACAGTAACACTACACTTGAAATTCAGGTTAAGAACTACGATAACAACGGCATCGCAGCGGTAAAGGCAGAAATTATTGACGGTGAAAACAGAATTCTTTTAGGCGTGGGTGAAACAGACGGCTCGTCAAAGCTTGTTTTCACAAAGCTTATTGAAAATCCAAAGAAATGGTCTGCCGAAAGCCCCTATCTTTATAAATTGCTTCTTACAATAACCGCAGATGGCAAAACTACATATAAATCAATCCGCTTCGGATTCAAAAAGGTTGAAATCATCGGTGAAAAGCTTTTGTTTAACGGTAAGCAGATGATGCTCCGAGGTGTTAACCGCCACGATTTCGACCCGGATTACGGTTGGGCAGTACCGAAGGAAAGGTACCATCAGGACCTTAACCTTATGAAAAAAGCGAATATAAATTCCATTCGTACCTCCCATTATCCCGATGACCCGTATTTCTATGACCTTTGTGATGAGTACGGCTTCTACGTAATGGATGAATGTGACCTTGAAACACATGGTGTACGCCGTAAGGGTGTGCCGGGAGATAATCCTGTGTGGACGAGTGCGGTAGTTGACCGTATGGAAAGAATGGTGCTTCGCGACAGAAACCACGCTTGTGTATTTATGTGGTCATTGGGTAACGAGGCAGGTGACGGCAGTAACTTCCTCGAAATGAAAAAAGCCGCACTTAAGCTTGACGGAACACGTCAGTTCCATTATGAGGGTGACTTTAATTTCACGAAAAGTGACGTTATTTCAAGAATGTATCCCGTTGAAGCAACAATGGAAAAGCTCTGTAAAAAAGAACCTATTGAAATAACACTTTATGATAATATTGCAAATGCCCTTGCGGCAGACTCAAAGCCCATAAAGAAAGAGGATTATTGCAGACCGATTCTTCTTTGTGAGTATGCTCACGCTATGGAAAACAGCCTTGGAAATTTCCAGGAATATATGGATGATTTTGAGGCGTATGATCATATGCACGGTGGTTATATCTGGGATTATGTTGACCAGGCAATCCGTAAGAAAACACCGGAGGGTGACCAATGGCTTTATGGTACTGATTTTGAAAAATATGAGCCTGGAAGGTATACCCATTTGCCTAACACAACCGCAATGACAGGCTCAAATACATATTTCAATGCAAACGGAATTATTACAGCCGACCGTAAGCCTCATCCCTCATATTTTGAGGTTAAAAAGGTTTATTGCGAGATTAAGGTTAAAGAGAAGGATATTAATGCAGGTGTTTATACATTAATAAACAAAAAGCTCTTTACCGACCTTTCTGATTTTGAATTCAGATGGAGCCTGCAGGCAGAGGGTGTTGAGGTGCAGAGCGGTACGGTTGACGTAAATTGTGAGCCTCTTTCACAGGTTGATTTCACTATTCCTTATGATTTATCTGCACTTCCCGAAAAGGAATGTGTGCTTATAGTTTCGTTTATAAATAAGTATAGCCACCCATGGTGTGATGCAGGCTACGAGCAGGGATTTGATCAGTTTATAGTTAAAGACGTTGCCTCAGTAAAATCCGAAGCCCAGGGTGAAATATCATTTACCAAAAAAGGTAATGCAGTTTGTGTTAAGGGTGAGGAGTTTGAATTGCAACTTGCAAAGGGCAAAATCACATCACTTAAATATGAGGGCAAGGAATACCTTAAGGAGGCTATAGCTCCAAACTATTTCCGTGCACTTACCGACAACGATATTTCTAACTTTAACTTTGTGCCATTCCTTATTCCCATAAATCCTTATTTCAATTGGCGCTTAGCAACAAATACGGCAAAGGGAAGCATAAAGTCAGTTAATAAAAATGAAAAAGGTCAAATCGTAATAAACGTTAAATGGAGCGTTAAGCTGTTTAAGGGTGTTACGTCAGCCTTTGTTATTAACCCCGACGGAAGCATAGAGCTTACCCATACTGGCACACCGAAGATGTTTAAGCTTCTTCGTTTCGGCACAAAGATGGGTCTTCTTCGTGAATTCGATATGGTTAAGTGGTACGGCAGAGGTCCTCACGAAACATATTTTGACCGTAAAACAGGCGGTAAAATTACATTGCACGAAAAATCTGTTGCTGACCTTGAGCATCATTATATGCGACCTCAGGAAAATGCAAACCGTACCGATGTACGCTTTGTGGAATTCAGAAATAAAGAGGGTAAGGGTCTTCGCTTTGAGGCAATGGGTGAAACACCGATCTGCTTCAGCTCCTGGCACTATACTCAGGAGGAGCTTCAGAAGGCAAAGCATATACATCAGCTACCCCACAAGGATATTACAACAGTCAATATTGACCTTAACAGTATCGGTGTAGGCGGTGATATGCCCGGCGACGCACAGGTGCGTGAAAAATATCAGCTGAAGCCCGGCAAAGTATATACATATACATTCCGTATTGAGCCGATAAAATAATGGTAAAACAAAAAAGATATGTCCTTTTTATTCAGGACATATCTTTTTTCAATATATAATTATTTTCTTCCGTAATTTCACCAACAACCCTTGTGTTTATTTTGTAGGGCGCATCGAAGAAATTGTTGTTTATATGTGCTTCGCGCAGATATTCAAGATGAATGCAATGGAAATCGTGTTTGCCTATTTCGAAGAAGTTGTTTTCTACCGTAAGCTTCCCGTGTACAAATTCCGTGGATTTTTCATCCATAACCTTTGGTGTGAAGCGTATTACGGGAGCATTTTCAAACATAGAGGCATATTCACAATTTGTTACCTTGTTGTTTCGGAAGGTTATATCCCTTGTATAGCCCGATTCAAACCAGAAGTTGCAGTCATCCTCAACAAGAAGGGCAGGACCCCACAGATTGCGGAAAACATTGTTTTCAATAAGTACCCTGCCACGTGTTGTGCAAAGAATTCCTCTGCCCTCGGTGGGACCGAAGCTACAGTTTCTTACGTACAAATCGGGAGTCCATGAAGCATTTTCCACAACATCCTTGCCGATTTTCACATTTGGTATATCACGGTCAATGAAAAGCTTTATTTCCATATCGTTAAGCCTTTCGTAGGAAACAACCTTTGCTTCGCCGTAGGGTATAAGGGTGTTCCATTTTATAAATTCAATGATGTCACCCTTCTCGAAAGCCTGAAAGCCCCATGATTCGGGATGTATAAAGCGTACCGTAATACTGTTGTCATTTTTAGTTTGTGAAACTATCTGCAGATGTGTGCCGTGAACGTTTACGTAATCATCCTGGGCACCCCAAGCCTTGCAGTTTTCAATAATAAGGTCACCCTTGCAACCGGAAAACTGGAAAAAATCAGCGGTGCTTGTAATTGTTCTGCCTTTTTTAGGTGTGAAATCGCAGTTTTTGTAGGAAACACCGTCGCAGAATTGTGAAACCATACCAAGCCCGTGCATAAACATTATACGCAGGTTTTCGAGCTTAAGATTACTGCAGCGGTTAAAAAGTGCACCGGTTTGGTCACGTACTATGTTACGCGTTTGAATAATGCTTCCTGCAGTAAAGGCGGCGTTTTTGTTTTTAAGTGTTACCCTCAAGGTATTTTGGTCTATAGGCTCTATTTCTTTGAATTCAAGGTCCTTTTTGCTGTAATCCCTTGCAGTTTCGGTTTCGGGGTCATATATTTTTATGTATCTGCCCTGGCCGATATAATCGCTTTCCCAATAAGGGTTGCCGTTTTTGTCATCCTCGCCCTGCCAGATAAGGTGATTTTTTTCTATACGGTATCTGCAATCGGGGTTTATTTTTATCACACATTCACCGTTGTTGTTAGATAAAATTCTGAATTCGGTCATTGTGGGACAGGCGTAATCAACTGCAAGATTTTTGAGAGTGATGTTATGACAGTTATCAAATATAAATGGTGTCATTTTGCCGTGGATAATAATGGTTGCCCCGTTGCCGTCGATGGTTATATCTTTTTTATCCTTTAAATATATTGCACCGTAACGGGAGCCGTCGGGATTTTCGTGAGGCTTTGCAGTGTTTGTGCAGTATAATCCCTTGAGAGAAAAGCTGTCATCCTGAAAAACGTGGTAAATCTTATCTTTTTCTAAAACTATTGTTGAGCCGTCGGCAATATCCGAAAAAAGTGTACTTAATATATTCATAGCATCACCCGATTAAGTAATTATGTTATAATTATAGTTAAGAAGAAATGAAAAAGCAATATTATTTGTGTTGTAGTGATTAAGTTATTGTGATACAATGGCAGATATAAATTGTTACGGATGTGATATGATGGAAAAGAAGTTTTTCGATTATATGATTCATGGCGGTGATTATAACCCCGACCAATGGATTGATACCCCTGAAATATGGGATGAGGATATGCGCCTTATGAAGCTTGCCAACGTTAATAGTGCAACCATAAACATATTCTCATGGTCACTTATTGAGCCTGAGGAGGGCGTTTATAATTTCCGGTGGCTTGATACGATGATGGATAAATTGTACGAAAACGGCATTGACGTTATTCTCGCAACACCATCGGGAGCAAGACCACCGTGGCTTGCACAGAAATATCCCGAGGTTTTACGTGTTGAGGAAAGCGGTATACGTAACGAATTCGGTGTGCGTCACAACCATTGCCTTACCTCACCTGTATACAGAAAAAAAGTAAACGAGCTTAATAGAATCATCGCTTTACGCTACAAAGATCATCCTGCGCTTAAAATGTGGCATATTTCTAACGAATATTGCGGTGAGTGTCATTGCGATTTGTGTCAGGAAGCTTTCAGGGAATGGGTGAAAAATTATTATCACAATAGCCTTGAAGAGCTTAATTTTGCTTGGTGGAACGGCTTCTGGAGTCACAGAATAAACGATTGGTCACAGATTAATTCACCAAAATTCCGCGGTGAAAATCACGTACCTGCAATGAAGCTTTGCTGGAACAGATTCGTTTCAGACAGTCACATTTCATTTTATGAAAATGAGATTGCTCCCTTAAGAGAAATTACCCCAAATATCCCCATTACAACAAACTTTATGAATCTTTATAGTGGTATAGATTATCAGGAGTTTGCAAAGCATCTTGACCTTGTTTCCTGGGATAATTATCCCGGCTGGGATAAGGGTGACAACAAGCGTATTGCACTTGAAACTGCCTTTGCTCACGATGCCTTCCGTTGTATGAGGGATGGTCAGCCCTTCTTCGTTATGGAAAGCACACCGTCTAATGTTAACTGGCACGATGTAAACAAAATCCCCGCACCGGGCAGGCAGGCGCTTTCCTCAATGCAGGCAATTGCCCACGGAGCAGACAGTATACAGTATTTCCAATGGCGTAAAAGCCGTGCAGGTCACGAAAAATATCATGGTGCGGTGGTCGACCATTGCGGACACGAAAACACACGTGTGTTTAAAGAGGTTTCCCGTCTGGGCGGTGACCTTAAAAAGCTTTCCTCAGTTGTGGGTAAGTACACAGAAAGTAAGGTTGCCGTAATTTACGATTGGCAGAATGAATGGGCGATAAAGCATTTCTGCGGCTATAATAACGTGAACCGTAACTATGCCTATGAGTGTATGAAATGGTACAAGCCATTCCTTGAAAAGGGAATAGCCGTTGATGTCATTTCTATGGAGCAGGATTTCAATAAATACGACTTGGTTATTGCACCATTTCTTTATATGCTTAAGGACGGCACGATTGACAAAATAGAGGATTATGTTAATAACGGCGGTAGCTTCGTTGCAACCTACCTTTCGGGTGTTGTTGACAAAAACGATATGTGCTATTTAGGTGGCTTCCCTGCAGAAAAGCTTAAGGATATTTTCGGCATCTGGGCAGAGGAAACCGATTCCTTGCCGGAGGGTATGAAAAACAGCGTTACTTATAACGGCAAGGCTTATGACGTTGTACACGTTTGTGATGTTATACACTCAAAGGGAGCAGATGTTCTTGCAGAATATCAAAAGGATTTCTATGCATCAATGCCTGCACTCACGAAAAACTGTTACGGTAAGGGTAAAGCATATTATTGTGCATTCAGGAATGACGATGACTTCACCTTGGATTTCTGCAAAACACTTATGGAAGAAACGGGAATTGAGCCTGATACAGATATATTAGCTCCCGAGGGCGTTACTGTGCGCAAGCGTGGTAATACGGTGTTTGTGCTCAATTTCGCAGAGGAAGAAAAAACAGTCTGCTTGGATAAGGAATACAAAAATATCATAAGCGGTGAAAATGTAACGGGTCAGGTTATATTGCCCCGTTGCGGTTACCTTGTGATTGAGTGAAAAGAAAACAGAATGGTTGAGTGAATAAGAAAACTGAATCAATTACAAAAGCGAACAACCGTCCTTTTTTATGAAAAGGGCGGTTGTTATATTACAAAAACACTCGTCTTTTTTATGCCACAATGCTAATTGACAATATTTTACAATAGTATTAAAATGATAGTGTTAATTGGCAATGGAGCTGATTCCCGGTGCATAGCTTTATTGCTGTGCACTTTTTTGGTTTTTGAGGTGTTAATTATGAAAAAGATTATCAAAAGTGGTTTATCCTTACTTCTTGCATTAACATTCATTTTAAGCTCTGCATACGTAGGGCTTAATGAGGTTGACTTTAGCAGGCTTTTTGCTGTTAAGGCAAAGGCGGCAAGAAGTGGTACAACAGGTGATTGTACATGGTCGCTTGACGGAACAGTGCTTACTATTAGTGGTAATGGTGAGATGGGGGATTATTATTATGACAATGTTTATTCTAGTTCGTTAGCACCTTGGGGTAGATATGTCACTAAAGTTACAATTGACAAAGGTGTAACTAATATCGGTGAATATGCTTTCTATGAGTGTGAAAGCCTTACCTCAATTACAATCCCTGATAGTGTTACAAGTATTGGTAATTGCGCTTTCTGGCAATGCAGACGCCTAGCCACAATCACAATCCCTGATAGTGTAACATGTATTGGCTTTTCTGCTTTCAAAAATTGTACAAGCCTTGACTCAATTACAATCCCTGATGGTGTAGCAAGTATAGGTGGTAGTGCTTTCTCTGATTGCACAAGCCTTACCTCAATTACAATACCCGATGGTGTAACAAGTATAGGCTACCTTGCTTTCAGTTATTGCACAAGCCTTACGTCAATCACAATCCCTGATAGTGTGACAAGTATAGGAAGTTGTGCTTTCAGTGGTTGTACACGTTTGAAAGATGTTTATATAACAGACATTGAAGCATGGTGTAAGGTTAATTTTGACGTTCGCCAAATTACAAGTTCTGGTTCTTGGCAATATAATTTTACATGTTCTCCTTTCTATTATGCGGATAATCTTTATTTGGACGACAAATTAGTTGCATATTTAGATATTCCAAATGGTGTAACAAGTATAGGTGATGTTGCTTTCTATGGTTGCACAAGCCTTGTATCTATCACAATTCCAGATAGTGTTACAAGAATAGGTGTGTCTGCTTTCTCCTGTTGTACAAAGCTTACAGATGTTTACTATAAAGGTTCTAAAGAACAATGGAAAAAAATTTCTGGTTCGTCTAATGCCTTCTCTTCTGCCATAATACATTTTAATTCCAACAAATATAATGTTGTTTCTAAAATGATTGCTGCAGAAAACGGCACAATATTATTCAGTATATACAATAAAAATGCTTGGGCAGAAGCAGATGTTATGAATTTAGCTTCACCCGATATACACAGCAAAATTAACGACGCTACCTTAGAATATAATGGCATAACCAAAACTTTGAACGAAAACAGTATTTATATTAAAGATACTGACTTATCTAAGGGTGTGACTGTTACTGCGTCTGATTTCCAGAAATATGTTATACCATCAATAGTAACCGACACATGGGAACCTGGGGCCCCTTTGGATTTTTGTGTATATATGACAAAAGACCGTAAGGACGGAAAAACATATATATCATCTGTTTTTGCAAGAAACTGCAGTGAAGATGATAAGCAATATATTGATGTTACAACCGATGACCTTAATTTACTTAATGGTGTGAAAACCGATGTTGTTATAACTGCCATTCAGCAGGATTCACCTGTAAAGGAATATTACCTTTCACAGGATGAAAAGCATAAAATTCCTGATGCTGACGGTATCTTTTCAGCTGTAGATTTATATTCTAAATTTGACGAAAATAAGCCCGTTTATGCTTATGCAGTGCTTAAGAATGGTAACACAACTGAGCCGGTTTCTGTTTCATTAAAAAAACAGGTTACAAGTAATGCATCGGCGACTGTTATTAATGCCCTTGAAAATGGTAATTTAAGCTTCTTCGGTAAGGATGGTTTTAAGTATACTTTATCAGATGAAATTCCCATTGTTGGTGGCGCTAATATTACCGCAGGAATACCCACAATTCCTGTGGGCTTTGAGATGCAAAATGAACGTGTTCGTATTTCAATAGGTGTTGATATTTTCAAGAATGAGATAAATGGGAAAAAAGATTCAACTTATCTTTGGCAGAATTTCAAAGATTCTTGTAAGAGTATAAATGATATTACTAAAAATACAAAAGATGATACAAAAGCCTATGATAAGTTTATGCAAAAAAACAAATATACCAAAAAGGATTTGGCTGATAAAAAGAAAAATCTTAACCTTTCATTTTTAGGGTATATCGAAGGATATATTATTGATGGTGAACTTGTTTTCAAGGAAGTCTGCGGCACGGCAGCACTGTCATTTTTCTTCAACTATAAGCAACAATTCCTTGTGGCAGGTATCCCTGCAATATATGCATATGTTAGAGCTGGTGGTGAACTTGCCGGTTCGGTTGGCAGAGCAAGACCTATCGCAGATACAAACTTCCCTGTTGAATTTGATTTTGCAGCTTCACTTACTCCTTCTGTTAGAATAGGCGGTGGTGTAGGCATTAAGGATGCAATTTCAGCCGGTATATGGGGCCAGGGCAGTATGCCTGTTGGCTATAATTTTACAGATACACACTTTACATTAGGTTTAAGAGGTGAACTTGGCCTTGAAGCAGAATTCTTTATATTAAAGGGTGATGTAACGCTTCTTGATGGTTCTGTTAACTTGGTTGACCATTATTTCAATAGTTCAAAAACATCTTATTCTGCTCAATCAGATGCGCTATATTCCGGCAACGCTGTAGATGTACTTAAGGATGGCGAGATTAGTCTTGCAGACCGTTCGTATCTTGCAAATACATCAGAGTGGCTTGGCGGTCAAAGTGCTTCACCATATAGTCTCAGAAGAACAATAACCCCCGAGTCTGTCAAAATCAGTGATTTGCAGACATCTGTATACAAAAACTCACAAACACAGCTTGTACAGTTTGGTGATACTATGCTTATGGCATGGATTGAAGACTGCGCAGACCGCGATGATTATAACAGAATGAGGCTTGTTTATTCTGTTTATGATGTAGAAACAGGTTTGTGGAATGTACCTCAGGCAGTTGCAGATAATGGTAAATGCGATTCCGCACCTTCTCTTGCAACTGATGGTGAAAATGTATATATTGCATGGCAGAACATCGACTATACAGTATCAACAGCTAATGAAGAAACTATTGATACAATTATGGAAAATGCGGAAATTCGTGTTGCAAAATATAATCCTCAGACAAAAGCATTTGAAAATGTAAAAACTATAACAAACAACAGTACATATGATTATGCACCTAAAGCTACTGTAAATAATGGTGTCGCAGAGGTTTGTTGGGTAAATAGTGCTTCTGCCGATTTTCAAAAGGGTACTTTAAGCATTCTTAAGAGTGATTTTAATGGTACAACCAGTACTGTTCTTTCAGACCTTAATTATGTTCATTGTGTAGATTCAAATGGTACAGATGTTTCTTTCACAATGGATAAGGATGGAGACACTTCAACCACTACAGATGTTAAAGTTTATACAAACAACAACCAGGTAAGTGTTGATTACGAGGGTATTGATACATCTTGTTTGTATTCAACATATGCTATGCTTGATGGTCAAAAGACATTGTTTTATGTTGATGACTACAACCTTTGCTATATTAAGAATGGTGAAGAAAAGGTAGTATTTGATTACCCGCGTAGTATTAACGGAAACCTTCAGGTGTGTAGTGATGGTACAAAGACAACGGCTATGTGGCTTGAAGCAGGGGAATTAGGTACAGAGCTTTATACATGCACATATGAAAATGGTGAATGGAGCTCTCCTGTTCAGCTTACAAACCTTTCAAAGGTTCTTTCTAACGTTGCACTTACATATTATGGTGGTAAAGTTTATGGTGTGTTTAACCGTACTAATTTGGAAGAGGTAACCAGCGAGGATGACGGAAGTATTTATTACAAAAACGGTACAACTGACCTTTGCCAGCTTACAACAGAAGGCTTTACTGATATTTCGCTTTCCCTTATGGAGATTGACGAATCATTGTTTGTTCCCGGTTCAGATGTTAAATTTACTGTTCTTGCAGAAAACAATGGTACAGAAAAGATAACAAACGTCTCATTTGAGGTAACAGATGGTAATGGTTATTCGCAAACAATTGAGAAGACACTTGATTTAGCTTCAGGTGAATCAGAGTTTATTGAACTCACATACACTGTTCCTGAAACAATTTCACAGACAGAGCTTTCTGTATATGCAATTGTAAATGCGGATGCAGATGAAAGTGATAATATAACTTCAATTAATATTGGTACACCCGACCTTACAATAGGTGAATTGAACGTTCAGTTTGTTGAAGGAGTATATATTGTAAGTGGTATTGTTACAAACAATAATAACGTTGCTGCAAACGATGTTAAGCTCAATGTATATCTTGGTGAAGAAACAGCTGAAAACTTGTTTACAAGTAACATAGGCACAATTGCACCTCTTGGAAGCTATAAGATTGAGTATATGGTAGATAGTTCATTATTGGATTTCAGTGAAACTTCTTACTATGATGTAACATTAAATGTTACTTCTTCAAAAAAAGAACGAATTACCTACAATAATGAATCTGTAACTGTTATTTCAGAATCAGGAATCCATATCCATAATTACAGTGATTGGGTTAATGAAAAAGAAGCAACTTGTATCGAGGATGGTTCAAGATATAAAGAGTGTTCAAGCTGTGATGATAAAATTACTGAAACAATTCCAATGCTTGGTCACAACTATTCTACTGCATGGACTATCGATGTTACTTCAACATGTACAGAGGCTGGTAGCAAATCTCATCATTGTACAGTTTGTGACGATAAAACGGATGTTACCGTTATCGAAGCTACGGGTCATAGTGAATCCGATTGGATTATTGATGCAGAAGCAAATTGTACAAAAAATGGTTCAAAGCATAAAGAATGTACTTTCTGCGGTGAAGTTCTTGAAACTGTGATTATTGATGCAACAGGCCATACCGCATCTGACTGGATAACCGATAAAAAAGCTACAGTTAACGCCGCAGGTGAAAAGCACAAGGAATGTACTGTTTGTGGCGAAATCCTTGAAACTGCAACAATTAAACAACTTAAATGCGGTGCAGTTACACTTACAAAGGTAACTAACGTTGCTACAGGTGTAAAAGTTTATTGGTCAAAGGTTAGCGGTGCAGATAGTTATCGTGTATACCGCAAGGTTAAAGGCGGTAGTTATAAAGTAATCGGTAACACAACAAAAGCCTATTACACCGATACAACAGCAAAGAGTGGTACAGTTTACTATTACTCCGTAAGAGCAATAAATGAAGCAGGTCTCGGTGCTACATGTAAGACAACAAAATCACTTAAATGCCTTGCAGACCCAACCTTGAAAACCCCAACAAGCTCAAGAAGTGGTATTACACTTAAATGGACCAAAACTGCAGGTGCAAGTGGCTATGTAATCTACCGCAAGGCAGGTAACGGAAGCTGGAAAAAGCTCGTAACCGAAAAGGGTGTATCAAACCTTTCTTACATCGACAAATCCGCAAAGAAAGGCACAACCTACACCTACAAGGTAAGAGCATATTACGGCAGCACCTACAGTGCATATTCAAATACAAGACAGATTAAGGATAAATATTAATATTCAATCGCAAAAGCATCAGCTTATTTGTTTTTAATAGCTTTTGGCACCCTGAATAATAATTCGGGGTGCTTTTTGTATATTGTTACAAATTCATAAAAACCCTATTGACGGTCACGTGAACTCGTGATATAATCAAGTAAACTGATAAATGGAGGTGGAGTATGTCAGTTTTTATTCCGGGTACGGTTTTGAACTACAGTAAAGAGGTGGCTGAAAACAGCTTTTCGGTTATTGCACCGCTTTTGTCTGTTACAAAGGGGCTTACTCTTGCCCAGGTAAGGGAGCTTACGGGTCTTGAAACCACAACCATTCAGAATTGGGTGAAACGTGGTTGGGTTAAAAATCCCCACGGCAAGCGTTACGGAGAAGAGCAGGTTATGCGCATTATTCTTATAAATATGATGCGTTCATCACTTCAGCTTGAACAAATCGCATACCTTATGAGCTACGTTAACGGCTCCGTTGAAGACAGAGCGGATGATATTCTGCCGGATAGGGAATTATTCAATATCCTTTGCAGTATTATTTATAAATGCGAAAATCAGGCTGTGCTGGATGCAGGGCGTGTCGATAGCCTTATTGAAGAAAAGGTCGGTACTGTTGAAGTAAGTGATGAAACACAACGGGATAAGCTTAAAATTGCCTTAAGGGCAATGGTGCTTGCCATACTTTCCGCAAGAATGCGTGACCTTGCACAGCAGGCTTATTCACGTTTAGGTTGATTAGTGAAGGAGTGGTATTTTGGATTATCTTGCAGAAAATCTGTGGGCATTCTGGTTAGTTGTGGGCTTATCATTTCTTGTGCTTGAAATAGTTACAAATGCCCTTGTTTCAATCTGGTTTGTGCTTGCGTCAGGTGTTACCTGCGGAGTATCCTTCCTTGTGGACAGCTTTGCCGTTCAGGTGGTTGTTTTTACGGTTTTCAGCCTTGTTTTTATGGTGATATTCCGAAAATTATACCTGAAGCACATAAAAAAGCCTGATAAGGATATAAATAAACCAGACAAAATTGTAGGAAAAATCGGCACCGTAGCCGAGGATACGGATTCCTTCGGTGGCAGGGTGCTTGTGGGTGACGTCTATTGGCGTGCGGTAACCGAAAACGGTGATGTGATCAAAAAAGGCGAAAAGGTCACTATTACTGCAGTTAATGACACAACCCTTACTGTTGAAAATAATTTATAAAGGAGATTTATTATGGAAATTTTTGTAGTAGTTTTAGTTATTGTTGCAGCTCTTGTTTTTTCAAACGTCCGCATTGTGCCTCAGGCAAATGCATTTGTCGTTGAGCGTCTGGGTGCATATCACAAAACCTGGGATACGGGCATTCACGTAAAAATCCCGATTATTGACCGCGTTGCTAAAAAGGTAAGCCTTAAGGAGGCTGTTGTGGATTTTCCGCCCCAGCCCGTTATTACAAAGGATAACGTAACAATGCAGATAGATACGGTTGTTTTCTACCGCATAGTTGATCCCAAGCTTTATGCTTATGGTGTTGAGCGTCCTATGATAGCGATTGAAAACCTTACTGCTACAACCCTTCGTAACATTATTGGCGATATGGAGCTTGATGCAACCCTTACATCACGTGATATTATCAACTCAAAAATCACAAACGTGCTTGACGTTGCTACAGATGCATGGGGTATAAAAATCAATCGTGTTGAGCTTAAAAATATTATGCCTCCTAAGGAAATTCAGGATTCGATGGAAAAGCAGATGAAGGCAGAGCGTGAGCGTCGTGAAAAAATCCTCCAGGCAGAGGGTGAAAAGAAATCTGCTATCCTTGTTGCCGAGGGTGAAAAGGAATCTGCAATTCTTCGTGCCGAAGCCGTAAGGGAATCAAAAATCCGCGAGGCAGAGGGTGAAGCCGAAGCAATACTCAAAATACAGAAGGCAACTGCCGAGGGTATTGAAATGATTAACAAGGTAAGCCCCAGTGAAGAGGTTATAAAAATAAAAGCCCTTGAAGCATTCAAGGAAGCCGCAGACGGCAAAGCAACAAAAATTATTATTCCCTCTGATATTCAGGGTCTTGCAGGTCTTGCAACATCCTTTGCAGAGGTTACAAAAAAAGACTGATATAAGTAATGAGCTATGGGTTAAAACCCATAGCTCGTTTTTTGTGTTATTTTGTTTTGATTATCGGTGCTTTAAGAATACCTATTTTTCTTAATACGTATTCATAAGACCAGTTATTGTTTTCGGAACGCCATGCATCGGGACCGTGCCAGGATTCCTTTTCATCTACAAGGTGAACGGGTCCGAAGGTGTTATAGCGGTTACCGAGAAGCGTTACTTCTGCAATGTGTTTGCCGTTGCATATATTATCTGCCTTGATGTAGTAAGGCGGATAAATTATTTTGCCTAAATCCTTTCCGTCAAGCTTAACGTCAATAAGTGTGCCGATATAGTCGGATGCAATGATTTCCAGCTTGTTGTCGGTAACCTCAACGGGCATTTTGTAGGTAATATTACCGCCGTAGAAGGGGAAGCCCTGTGTAACAATGTTACCGAAGCCGATTTTTTCGGGCATTGGGATAATTGTCTTTTCTGTACCGTTAAGTCTTACGCCGAATTTACCTAATATAAATACGCTTTCAAGGTTGTGGCTTTCACCGAATGGATATGTTATTTCAAGTATATTGGTGCCTTTTCTGATAGATGGCAATTTAATCTTGAAAATTGAGATGTCTACGAAGTTTTCAATTATTGTGTTATCAACTTTTGTGCCGTTGAATGTTATTTCTGCCTCTTCGGCATCTTCCAATGCAAGGATTGGAGCTTCGTAGTCAATTTCGCTGTTTATAGTATAGCGGAGCGTAACCTTTGTAACAGGCGGCTTCTGACCGATTACCCAAGGTTGAACAATTGCACCGCCACGATTACGAATGCCGATTTTATCGCGGCAGATATTGTCTAAACGAAGAATTTCTTCGGCAGGGGAGAAATTCTCTTCATCAATAAGCTTGTGCTCAGCAATATCAAGGAGTAAAACGTTATCCTCGCAAAGCTCATAGTCAACACCACCATAAAGTGTAGTTGCTTCAAGCTCGGGTGCTTTTTGTTGTTTTTGGGGCTTTATTGTTTCGGGGGCAACCAACTTATAAAGCTTTGAATCATAACTATATATATGTTCTTTTATAACAGTTTTACCGTTTTCAATGTGGAAATCTGCAGGATAAGTTTCACCGCTTTGTGTATCGTAGGTTATAACTCCGTATTCGCCCTCCAGTGTTATGCGTATACCACGACCGTTATCTACATGGTGGTTGTATGGCTGTCTGTTATGACAGATGAAAAGCCAGCGGCAATCGGTATCCTCGCGAAGCTGGTAAATAAGGTCCTCGGTAAGTTTGCCGTTGTTATGACGTATTGTAACAATTTTTTCTCTTTCAAGAGCATCTGCAATAGCGGAGCGAGTGTAATCAACAACTTCGCTCTCGTTGTAAAGCTTCGCACCGCGTTCAGATTCCGTAGCGTCGCAAAGTTTAGGTGCTGCACCGATGAATATAAGTCTGCCGCCCTGCTTTTTGAATTCCTCAAGACGCTCCAATGTTGTTGAGCGCAAGGTTTCGCAGCCGGGAACGATAATGGTATCGTATTCCATCTGACCTACTTTAAGGGGAGCCGATGCTTCCTTGCAAAGCGACGGCAAAAGGCTTTCACTTATAAAGTTGAAATCAACGGTGTCTTCAAGAAGCCATTCTGTAAGTGACAGGAATTTTTCATCAAGACCGTCGCGGAAAATGGCTGTTTTATCGTTGGGTCCCCAATGTAGCCAGAAGCTTTCAACGGGATGAATAACACCGACCTTAACAACGGGCTTACCACGTGTAAGTGCTGTATTTACACGCGCAAAGTGATCCTCTATAATCTTGTAATCCTTGTACCAGGGTGATTGATATGATATTGAAGCAGGGTAGTCACGCTTTGCTTCACCTGCCATTGCGTACCACGAAAGATGTGGCACACGAATTGTTATGCCGAGAGCAGCCTGCCAGTCACCCTGATGCTTATATGTTCTGAAGTCACAGTCCCAGCCGGTAACACCGTAAAGCTCGGAAAGTACACCCTCGTAGCCGAATTGATGTGCCGCTGATTGTGCCTGCTTTGCAGTTGTGAACTCATGGCTATTGCATAATAAATCTATACCGGGTAAGCGGAAGCCTCTGTATGAGCGCATAGCCTCACCCAAAGCAGCGGTCTGACTGTGGAGTGTAGGCTCCTCCATCATATGACCGGTAAGTGAAATGTTGTTTTCGTTACACCAGCCGCCTACTGTATCTGCAAAGGATTGTGCAAATAATTCGGCAATAAAATCATGGTAGCGGTAACGATGAATTGATGGGGCATTTCCCGGAAGATTCCAGAAAACCTCAGGAAGAGTTTCGAAAATATCCTCACCGTATAATTCTTTGTAAAGCTCGGGTACCTTGTCGGTCCAGGGCATAGCAACATCCTCTGTATCAAAGGAGTTTTCGAAGGTTTGCTTGCGTGTGAACTGAGGCTCATCGGTGAAAATTGCAGGAACGGTTTTGTCAAAGTGATCACCGATTTTTTCTTTGTATTTGCAATGAGTTACTTCAATGAATTTTTCGATAGCTTCCTTGCTGAGTGTGTCGGCATAAGCTTGGTCATTATACCAGCTGTTCTGACCTGCAATTTCAAGAAGAGCATACCATTTTGTGCCCTTTGCCTCATCATTCGGATCAATTTTTTTGTATTCTTTGAGGAATCCGTCATTATCAAGCATAACATCATAGCAGGCAAGGATTTTGCCGTTACCTGAACGTGTTGCTTCTGCACGTGAGCTGTCGTCAAGCTCCGAAGCGGCGGCATAGGGGTCAACTGTGAAAAGAAGGCTTCTTGCTCTGTATTTATGGTCCTTTGTAACAAGTCCGCCTGCTGCACCTGATGGCCACCTGTCCTCATCATAAAGCCAGGCAAGCATTTTTTCATTTTCAGCTTTTTCCACGCAAACTTTAATAAGCTCCATGTATTCGTCACTTAAATATTGGTTTTTAAGGCCGGTCCTTACATGCATATGAAACCCGCCGAGACCCATTTCCTTGAAGACCTCAATCTGACGGCAAAGTTCTTCTGATGTGAGCATATTGTTCCATGCCCAAAAAGGAGTTCCGCGGTATTCTGCGGTAGGGTTTTTGAATAGATCATCACCTAAAAAAGGTGAGTTGTTTTTCTTGTAAAGCATAATAACCTCCTTGAAACAGATGTTAAAAAAATTGTAGCACAGTGAAAATATAAAATCAATAAATATAACAAAAAATAAACTCTTGAAAAGGTATATTTTGTATGGTATGATAAGATGTAATTATATATAATCATAGCGGAGGTATAGTATGAAACACGCCGACATTATTAAACAAATGACGCTTGAGGAAAAAGCAGATTTTTGTTCAGGTCTTGATTATTGGCACACACCGGGACTTGATAAATTAGATATTCCCGTTGTAATGTGGACTGATGGCCCTCATGGTATAAGAAAACGTAGCGAAAAAAAGGATAAAGAGCAGAAAACAAGCCTTAAGGGTGTTCCTGCAATCTGTTTCCCTACAGCGGCTACTACAGCCTGCTCATGGGATCCCGATCTTATTTATGAAATGGGTGTTCTTTTGGGTGAGGAGTGCCTTAAGGAACAGGTTAGTGTTCTTTTGGGACCGGGTACAAACATCAAGCGTTCACCCCTTTGCGGAAGAAACTTTGAGTATTTTTCAGAAGATCCTTTCCTTGCGGGTGAAATTTCTGCGGCTTTTGTAAATGGTGTTCAGTCAAAGGGTATAGGTACATCACTTAAGCACTTTGCGGGTAATAACCAGGAAACACGCCGTATGACAGTTGACAGCGTTGTTGATGAACGTGCTTTCCGCGAAATATATCTCACATCATTCGAAAAAACCGTTAAAAAAGCACAGCCCTGGACAATTATGTGTGCTTACAACAGACTTAACGGCACATACTGTGCAGAAAATAAATGGCTCCTTACAGATGTTTTACGTGATGAATGGGGCTATAAGGGTATGATTGTTACTGACTGGGGTGCAGAAAACGATCGTGTTTCAGGTCTTCTTGCAGGACAGGAATTGGAAATGCCCACATCTAACGGTGAGGGCGACCGTCAGATTGTAGAAGCAGTAAAGGACGGCAGAATTCCCGAAGAATTCCTCGATAAAATGGTTGATAATGTTCTTGATGTTATCCTCCGTTCAAAAGAGGTTTTAGGTGAATACACTTATGATGAGGTTGCTCACCACAACAAAGCCCGCGAAATTGCAGGTCAGTGTATGGTGCTTCTTAAAAACGACAACAACCTTCTTCCCCTTAAGAAAACTGCAAAGGTTGCGGTTATCGGTGAAATGGCAAAGAATCCTCGCTATCAGGGTGCAGGCTCATCAATTGTTAATGCTATAAAGATAGACACCGCATTTGATTCTATTACAGAAAAAGGCGTTGATGTTACATACGCTGCTGGTTATTCCACTGCAAAGAAAAATAAAATTTCTGATGAAAAGTTCATCGCAGAGGCAGTTGAAGCTGCAAAGGGCAAGGATGCGGCAATTCTCTTTATCGGTCTTACAGAGGAATTCGAGTCAGAGGGATTTGACCGTACACATATCGGTATCCCTGCACTTCATACAAAGCTTGTTGATGCAGTTACTGCAGTAAACAGCAATGTTATCGTTGCTTTGTCAGGCGGTGCAGTTGTTGAAATGCCCTGGGCAGATAAGGTTCAGGCAATCCTTAACTGCTACCTTGGTGGTGAAAGCTCAGGCGGTGCAGCTGCAGATATCCTCTTTGGTGACGTTAACCCATCAGGTAAGCTTGCAGAAACATATCCTCTTTCACTTTCGGATACACCCTGCTACAATTATTTCCCGGGTGATGTTTCTACTGTTGAATACAGAGAAAGCGTTTTCGTAGGTTACAGATATTATGATACCGCTGACAAGAAGGTTCTTTTCCCCTTCGGTTACGGTCTTTCATACACAAACTTCGAATATAGTGATATTAAACTTTCTGCTGATAATATTGCTGATACGGATACAGTTACAGTAACCTTTAAGGTAAAAAATACCGGTGATGTTGACGGTGCCGAAATTGCTCAGCTTTACGTTAAGGATAACGAAAGCACAATCTACAGACCTGAAAAAGAGCTTAAGGGCTTCAAAAAGGTATTCCTTAAAGCAGGTGAGGAAAAGGAAGTTTCCATCACACTTTGCAAACGTGCATTTGCATATTACAACGTTAATATTCATGATTGGCATGTTGAAACAGGCGCATTTACAATCTGCGTAGGTGCTTCAAGCCGTGATATTAAGCTTACTGCGGAAATTACAGTTAATTCAACCGTAGAGGCAGTAATCCCTGATTATAAGGCAACTGCTCCCGCATATTATAGTGCAGACGTTATGAATGTACCTGATGAGCAGTTCAAGGAAGTGCTTGGCAGAGAAATTCCGCCAAAGGCTGTTGTGGCTTATCCTAACCTTACAATTGCCAATACTCTTGAAGATTCAGAGGCAGGTAAAAACGGCAAGAAGCTTGTTAAGCTTCTTCGCAAGTTCGTTGGTAGTGAGGGTATGGCTTGTGCGATTGCATTACAGACACCCGTTAAGAACTTTATCTCTATGAGTCTTGGTGTATTCTCACCCAAGATGGCACAGGAGCTTCTTGATGTTCTTAATGATAAAAAGCCTCTTGTAAGAGGTATTGCGGTTATGATTATCAAAGCAATTCCTAAGGTAATTGCAGGTCTTCCCGCACTTCTTAAGTCGATATAATATTATGCCCCAAGGGTTATTCCCTTGGGGCTTACAAGATAGGGTATAAGTGGTTATAGGAGGATATATATGAAACAGATTCAGATAAGGATTTTCCCTAACGGACAGATAGTGGCGGAAACCCACGGTGTAAAGGGTAAGGAATGCCTTAACTATATTAATAAAATTGCTGAGATGGCTGATGCTCGTATAGATGATTCGGAGTTTACGAGTGATTATTATGAAGTGGATGAACAGCTTGTTCAGGCTGTAGAGCAGGAGGTACAGGCATAATGGCAAAAATTAAAAGGTCAACCCAGAGCACACTTAAGTTCACATTTTTGGTTATCCTTTCACTGGTACCTATTCTGAATGTGATTGCTTTGTTCGTTATGTATTCAAACACAGGCTATAAAAAATGGAAAATACTCGGTTGGGTTTTTGCCGTGCTTTTTGTTGTCTCTATAGTTGGAGGTTATGTTTTGGCAGAAACTGCCCTTGATATTCCCGACGAATATACAGTGGACCTATCTTCTATGCCGGATGTTGAGGATTTTTTTGAGGACCCTAATTACGACAAGTATTACAATGGTCAAGAATATCCATATACTGATGCAGAAACCGGTTATATATATGAAAGCTACACAGATACACCGGAGTATAAAGCATATAGGGATGCCTATGATGAATGGAAAAATCAACCGGAAAATAAAGCTGCATTTGAAATGGAAGACAAATGGCAGGAAAGACATATGTGGGGTGCCTCGGCATGTATGCTCTTAGCCGGAGCTTTGCCCGTGGTGACGTTCTTAATTGTTATAGGTGACAGAAGAAAATATTTTGAGCTTCTGGCAGCAAATAATAAAACAAATCAGGCAGGAGCAATCCTTAATGCAAGCTATGGTAATACAGGAAGACCTATACCTCAGCAGTATCAGAATCAGCAGGGATATGCCATAAATACAACACAACCTGCACAGCAGAGCACACCGGCTCAGCAATATGCACCGGCTCAGCAATATGCACCGGCACAGCAATATGTACCGGCACAGCAGTATGCACCGGCTCAGCAGAATACACCTGCACAGCAGTATGCACCGGCACAACAGAATGCACCTGTACAACAGTATGTACCGGCACAACAGAATGCACCTGTACAACAGTATGCACCGGCTCAGCCTACGGGTATTGACGTAAATAACGCTTCGGAGGAGGTTATTGCCACACTTCCGGGTATTACAATTATCGACAGTAAAAAAGCTATTGCTTACCGTGAGAAAAACGGAGGCTTTAAGAATATTGATGAGTTTTATTCTTGTATTAATGCAAAGCCTCACGTAATAGCAAATATTATGAATTTGGTTTATGTAGGGGCACCCGTTCAGACACAAAGACCTGCACAACCTTCTAATCCCAAAAGAACATTGGATATCTGATGAGAGTTAACAGAATTGTCAGTAAAACCTATGCTGAGGGACCCGGATGCAGATTCTGTATCTGGGTGCAAGGCTGCACACATAAATGCAAAGGGTGTTTTGCCACTCATACGTGGGATGTCAGTGGTGGAACGGAGTTTTCCGTTGAGGAAATTATCGGGCAGATAGAAAAGGTGAAAGACAGTATATGTGGCGTAACCTTTTTAGGCGGTGAACCCTTTTTGCAAGGGCAGGAGCTTGCTCTTATAGGTGAATATGTGCATAGCATAGGCAAAAACGTAATAACCTTTACGGGGTACAAATACAGTGAGCTTTCAGGGTTACCCGTACCGGGTAGTAGTGAGCTTATTGCAGTTACGGATTTACTTATAGATGGTAAATTTGATGAATCTCTTAAAGATTTATCCCGACCTCTCGTGGGCTCGTCGAACCAAAACTTCGTGTTTCTTACAGACAGAATAAGTCAACAGGAAATGATGGAATATAAAAATCGTTTCGAAATTCGTGTCGGTTCTGATGGTGTAGTTAATATTAACGGAATGGGCGACGTTCAGAAGCTCGAGGAAAAATTTAAACAAAAAATATATTTTTGAAGGTGGAAAAATGGCTGTTTCAAAATTTGCAAAAAACTTTTCAAACCTTGTTAATGCAGGTTTCCCTTATATATATATTCCTTCCTATGAGGAAGAAAGAATTTCAAGTATTATAACAGAATCCCTTGCGGATCGTGATCTTGTGAAAAATCCCAGAAAGCTTTGTGTGTGGACTCAGACAGACGGTCTTGTTTGCGACGGCTCCAGGGTAAGAGATACCGCTAACCCCATAAATGCACTTGACAGCATCGTTAAGTCAAAGGATGAGGCAGTTTATGTATTCAAGGATTTCCATATCTTTTTTGGTGCTGACAGAAATGCCCGTCCCGAGTACAGCGTTATAAGAAAGCTCAGAGATATTATTCCTGTGCTTAAACAGAGTCGTAAAACAATTATTTTTGTTTCACCCAGACTTGTTATTCCTTGTGATATGGAAAAAGAAATTTCCGTGCTTGATTTCGAGCTTCCCTCTCAGGAAGAAATCACACAGCTTCTCGATGAGCTTTTGGCGACATTACCTCCTGAAAAAATAAAATTAACTGCAGATGAAAGAGCTGTTCTTGCAAGATCTGCTCTTGGTCTTACAATGCAGGAGGCGGAGAATGCTTTTGCACGTGCCATCGTTTCGCTTAAGGGTATGGATATTTCCGCTATATCCATAATCCACGAAGAAAAAAATCAGGTTGTTAAAAAGACAGGCGTTTTAGAGTTTGTTAAAAGTGACCTTAATATTGATGATATCGGTGGTCTTGATAACCTTAAAAATTGGCTTATGAAGAGGAATAATTCTTGGTCAGAAAAGGCACAGGCATATAACCTTCCTGCACCTAAAGGTGTTCTTATTACCGGTGTTCCCGGATGCGGTAAGTCACTTACTGCAAAGGCTATGAGTGCTATCTGGGGATTGCCGCTTCTTAAGCTTGATATGGGTAAAATATTCGGAGGCATTGTTGGTAGTTCTGAAGAAAATATGCGTAAGGCTATTGAAACTGCTGAAGCTGTTTCACCATCAATTCTTTGGGTTGATGAAATCGAAAAAGGCTTTGTAGGTATGAAATCAGGCGGTGACTCAGGTACATCTGCTCGTGTTTTCGGTACATTCCTTACATGGCTTCAGGAAAAAACAAAGCCCGTATTTGTTATTGCTACCGCTAACGATATCAGCTCATTACCTCCCGAGCTTTTACGTAAAGGCCGTTTCGATGAAATCTTCTTCGTTGACCTTCCTACACAGAAGGAAAGAGAAAAGATTTTCAGTCTTCATATAAATAAGCGTATAAAAAAATCTCAGATTGAGCACGAGGTTGCTGCAACTGACGATGTATGTTCCGAACTTGCAAGTCTTTCTGTAGGCTACGTAGGTGCAGAAATTGAACAGATTGTTATTTCCGCTATGTACGAGGCATTCTATAATGACCGCGGAATGAGAAAAGAAGATATCATTAAATCAATAAGAGAAACCGTTCCGCTTTCAGCAACACAGCGTGAGCAGATTCTTGAACTCAGAAACTGGGCACAGAACAGAGCAGTTCTTGCAACAGCTGAAGAGGACCGAGAGGTTTCTGATGATAAAGATGATAGCTCTTTTGCGAAATCACAAGGCGGACGTATAGTTGATTTTGATTTATAATAGGGGGGAAAGAAATGTCAGTTACAATTTCACTTACAGCGATGGCAGTAATTGCCTGTGCATCAATTGCTTCATCAACCTTGAGCGCTATGTTAGGTGCGGAGAATTTTGAAGAAGAACAGATGGAAATTTTTGAAACCCCATTTGTTGATAGTGAGATACTTGTGAAAACACTTAATGAGCATGGTTGTTGTGTAAACGCTGTATCGGAAAATGAGTATGTTGTTACCACAAGTGAGGGCAACTTAAGATATACACGTAGTGCAGTGGGCGAACCTTTTATGCTCAACATCAGTGAGGTTAGCAACCCTCAGCTTCTTGTTGAAAATATCAGATCCCTTGAGTTTGAATACGGCAGAAATGTTCAGGCTTATACATATAGCCACATTATGTCGAGCCTTGGTGAAGATATGACATTCCAGCAGGAAGAAATTCTGGAGGATGATTCGCTTCTTCTCACCATAAACATAGAATAAAGATTAATAGAAAAAGCTGATTTACGTTTTGTAAATCAGCTTTTTGTTTTGCTTTATTGGTTTGTTCGATTTTGTGTGTTTTGCCTCTGTTTTTTATTTAAGTGGTTGCTCGTTGTATTTTTTCAGAAGCTCGTTTGTTTGTGACAAGGTGAGGTTATTGCTGATTGCATAAATTATGATACTGTCACGCTTTACGTCGGGGTATAAATATGCCCAGTCATAAACGAAAAGAATTTCCTGACAAGTTTTGAGACTCAGACCGGCTGCAAGAAAAAGCTTTATCAGAATATTACGTGTTGGGTGCTTGTCACCTCTGAGAATATCATAAAAATATGTGTAGCCGATATCTGCCTTTGATATCACGTCTGCTTTTTTGATTTCAAGCTCGGAAAAGGCTCTTTTCCATACGTCAACAGGATCCTTCTGCCTTAAACTGCTTTTGTTTTGTTCGTAAAAATCATTGTAGGATGATGCATCCTCAAGCATCACCTTCATTTTATCATACATACTGATTCCCCTCGAAAATATGTATATAATGCCGCTGCTTGTTTCGGTATATTTAGGATAATTCTTTTTTGAGAAAAAGTCAACGAATTTTTCTAAAAAGAAAATAAAACTATATTTTTTTAAAGGAAATTAAAAAAATATGTTGATAGAGTATGGAAATAATTAAAATATAGTAGTATAATGAAAATAATATAGGGTATTTTACTCTTTTTGAGTTTTTGAACGGGAGGATGACCATATGATTAATTTTGAGTACAAATCATTCGGTAGCGGTATGTTTCTTGTTTACAGTGTGCCTGAGGATGATGCAGTTAACCCTGTAGGAATTTTTGATGTTGCCACTGAGCGTATACTCGGCTTTGCTCCTACAAAATATTCCGAAGAGGATAGGGTTATAGAATACGATATTACGGGGAAATCTACCCTTCGCGAGTTTTTAAGCAATCAGGTTTCCAAGCGTCAGCTTATTTGTGTGCTTGACAGTATGCTTGATGCTTTGATAACTGCACGTGATAAGAAGATTGATTTGCGATCACTTGTTCTTGAGGATGAGTTCGTTTTCGTTGATCCGGTTACTGCTCACGTTGAATTTTTGTGTTTGCCTCTTACAAGCAGAACAGAAGTTGCTGACCTTAACGGCTTTTTCAAATGGATTATTATGAGCCTGAAATATGAGCAGGAGGACTCTGATTACCTTGCAAAGCTTATAACCTACCTTAACGAAACAAAATATTTTATATATGAAGAATTTAAAGCCTTTATCAGGGATATCAGCGGCAGAAATAATCTTGAGGAAGAGTTTTTCAGTCAGCCTGAAGAGGATTTTATTGTAGAAATTGTTGAAGAAGAGGTTGAGGAAGAAAAAACGGAGGTTAAAAAGCCTGCGGGAATGTTCGATACATACGAAAGAAAAACCTTAACAGCAAACGATATTTTAAACGGCGATTAATTTGGGGGGGAATAATTATGAAAGTATGTCCTATTTGCAGTAAAACATTTGAAGATGATAAGTCATTCTGCACGTTGTGTGGTAGTAAGCTTGCCGATGAAGTTGAATATGAAGCTCCTGTAGCTCCGGCACCGGTTGTTACACCCGTAGCACCACCTACTGTACCGGTAGCACCGGTAACACCACCTGCAAGTAAATTAGAGCCCGAGGCTATTGAAAAAGCTCAGGCGGTTGCGGTATTTGACCATACTGCAGAGTTTGATGCAGAAGATATAAAAGAAAACAAGCTTTATGCAATATTGGTTTACCTTCTTGGTATAATCGGCATAATTATTGCAAAGCTTTGTGCAGGTGAATCAAAGTTTGTTGCTTTCCATATCCGCGAGGAGCTTAAGCTTGTAATTGTGCAGACACTTTGCGCTTTGATTACAGCAGTTTCCTTCTATCTTGTTGTAACACCGGCAGCTTTCGGTGTAATTAGTGTAATTCTTTTAGTTTTAAGAATTATTGCTTTCTTCAAGACTGCAGGCGGTAAAGCGGAGGAAGTAGCAATTATCAGAAACTTTACATTTTTAAAATAATTTATACCGATATAAGGGGTAATTAAGTAATGAAAAATTGTAATGCTTGCGGAGCAGTTTTGGAAGATGATATTCTCGAATGTCCTTGTTGCGGCTCTCAGGAAATAGTTGAAAGAACTGAAGAAGAGGAAACCATTTCCGCAGAGGAAGTTGCAGAAGAAGTGACAACCGAGGATGCTCCCGAAATATCTGAAGACGTTTCGGAAGAAACTCCTTCCGAAGAGGCGGAGGAATCAGTTGAAACCGAAAAAGAGGAAGCAGATGAGTCTGTAGAAGCATCGGAAGATACTGAGGCTGAATCTGAGGAAAATACTGAGGAACCCGAGGAAACAGATGAAGAATCCGAGGAAACAGATGAGGAATCCGAGGAAACAGATGAGGAAGCAGAAGATTCCGAGTATGATGACGAGGAATATTATGAGGAGCGTTCCTTAAGCAAAAAAACAATAGGTATCATAATAGGCTCCGTTGCAGGTGCTCTTGCAGTTATTGTTGGCGTTATATGCTTATTTACTTTTGTCGATTTTAACGTTAACCTTGCATACGGCCCCGGTGATATTACATTTAAAGCTGATGAAGACGTAACGGGGGAAGCTGCACCGGTAATTGCATTTGTTGCAAACACGCCTTATGAAATGACCGAGAATTTTACTGATTATCAGATTAAAATCAAAGATGCAGTTTATAAAGTGCCGATGCCTGTTAAAGAAATTCTTGACAGCGGTTGGGCTTTCGGTTATGGTGAAGACCCCGAAAAAAGTCTTAACACCGGTGAAACAAACGATACATTCTTCATTAGTAAGGATGGCGCCATAATGTATGCAACCATCATAAATTTCTATGATGAGGATGCAATGCAGAATGAGTGCTATGTAAGCAAAATTAAGGTTGATTTTGCTGATAACGAGGGAATTTTAATCAGTATAATGGGTGACCTTCCCCTTGGTTCAACAACAAGGACAGGTGTTGAACAGGTTATTGGTGAAACCGATGATGTTGTTGTAGCAAACGGCAGAGCAATTCTTACATACGATGTTTCTGAAACACAGTATGCTAAATTGATGTTTGAGAAAAAGACTGAAAAGCTTATTTCGGTTGAATATTTCAACAGCAATAAGCCCTATGATTTCCAGAACAAAGTGGAAGAAACAACCGCTTATGTCGGCTATACCGAGCCGGTAGAGGTTGAGGGTATAGGCAAGGATATAATGTCAGGATATGTTGAGTTTGAGGGCGATGTTTACAAACTTCCTATAGTTGCAACCGACCTTCAGAATAACGGCTGGGAGCTTGCTCTTGAGGAAGACCGTTGGCTCGTTTATCCTGATGAAAGCATCGCAATAACTATCACACGTGGTGATAAGGTGATAAAGGAGCTTGAGGTGTATAACGGCTCGGAGGAGGATAAAGGCTATCCTAACTGCGAAATCGTTTCCCTGAGTGCATCTGATACTGACGATTTCTCTGTTGTATTCCCCAATAATATTAAGGCCGGTATGACCGAAGCTGATTTCCTTAAGGCTGTAGGTAATGAGAAATATACCCTTTATACAACAAACTTTAACGAGTATATCTTTAGTAAAAACGGCTATGAGTTTATTGTTGTAGCCGACAAGGACGAAAAAATAGTAACATCTATCAATATGTATTATGACGGAGCATCTGCGGAATAATATTTCATAAAGATGCAAAGGAGAAAACGCAATGAACAAGATTTCCGTAGTGGTTTCTGTTTATAATGAGGAACAATCATTAAAAGATTTTTATAGTGCCACAAGGGCGGTTCTTGAAGCTTGCGGCAAAGCTTATGAGCTTGTTTTCGTGAATGACGGAAGCAGTGATGGAAGTATCCGTCTGCTCAGGGGTTTTGCTTCGGAAAACATAAACGTTAAGGTTCTTGATTTTTCACGTAATTTCGGTCATGAGGCGGCAATGATTGCCGGTATTGATTATGCTACGGGTGATTTGATTGTGTGCATGGATGCGGATTTACAGCATCCGCCGGAGAGCATACCGCAGATTATTGCCAAAGCCGAAGAGGGCTACGACGTTATATCTATGATTCGCACCATAAATAAGGATGCGGGTATAATCAAAAGAATTACTTCAAAATGCTTCTATAAAATTCTTAACCTTGTTTCTCCTGTTAAGTTTGAAGAAAATTCTTCAGATTTCTTTGCGATTTCAAATCAGGTTGCGTCAGTTTTACGCAATGATTATAGAGAAAAGGTAAGATATTTAAGGGGTTATGTTCAGACCGTAGGCTTCAACAAGACTACGTTAGAGTTTGCGGCAGGAAACCGCGTGGGTGGTGAAAGTAAATATAGCATTACGAAGCTTATTAAATTCTCCGTTAATGCTTTGTGCAGCTTTTCCGACCTTCCCTTAAAGCTTGGTATGTATTCGGGTGTAGGTGTTGGTGCTTTTGGTATGGTGCTTATGATTTATACCATAATCAACAAGTTTATAAACGGTGCACCGGGCGGATACACAACTATAGTAAGTGCTCTTTGTTTCCTTTTTGCCGTAACACTTTGTGTTATAGGTATAATAGGGCAATATATATCAATCCTTTTCCAGGAAATTAAGGACAGACCTATTTACATCGTAAAGGACACACTTAATTGCGATAAGAAGGATAGAAGCTGATAGAAAACAGGCATAAAAAAGCTCTGCAGATTTCTCTGCAGAGCAATTTTTATATCTTTTATTTATAAAGAGGACCGTAAGCTTCACAAGCTCTGAAGTCTGCACTTTCAAGCTCCTGAGTACCGAATGCGTTCCAGCAAGCGGGACGGAAGATTTTATCTTCGCTTACGTTGTGCATGGAAACGGGGATTCTGAGCATTGAGCAAAGTGTGATGATATCAGCACCGATGTGACCATAGGAGATAGCGCCGTGGTTAGCACCCCAATGGTTCATAACCTCATAAGCAGAGGTGAAAGGACCTTTACCTGTAAGCTTTGGTGCAAACCATGTGCAGGGCCATGTGTAGTCAGTACGTTTCCAGATAATATCAGAAATATCATCGGGAAGGTTTACTGTATAACCTTCACAGATCTGCATTGTCGGGCCAAGGCCTTTAACGAGGTTAAGTCTGATCATTGTAGCGGGCATTTCAGCACGTGTAAGGAAACGGCTTGAATATCCGCCGCCGCGGAAGTAACCGTTGTCTGCTGCACACCATTCGGTAGCATCGTTGATCTTCTTGATATCTTCTTCAGTAACGTCATACCATTCTTTGATAAGGTGGTTGCCGTCTTTATCAGTAACTTCACCGCAAGCGTCAAGGCAGCAAGCACCTGAGTTAATAAGGTGGATAAAGCCTTTGCTTTCTTTTGCAACGCCTGTAAGCTCGTAGCCTGTAGCTCTCTTAAGAGCTTCGGGGCTCCAATAGGTACGAACGTCAGCAAACATCTGGGGTCTGTTTGTGAGAAGCTTCATAAGAAGCATACTTACACCATTGAGTGTGTCATTCTCTGTAGCAAGAATATAGGGCTCACGTGTGCCGTTCCAGTCAAAGCTGGTGTTAAGCATTGCTTCTGCAAAGTCAGCGTTGGGGTAGAAGTCTGTCCACTGTCTCTGACCCTGGAAACCTGCTGCAATAGCGTTGTGACCAACCATTTCTTCTTCGCGACCTTCGGGAAGGTTGGGGTTACCATTCATAAGATCTTTGATGATGCACATCATCTTTACGGTGAATTCCCAGTCCTTTTCCTTCTGTTCATCACTCTTCTTAACAAAGTCAGGGTTCTTGTCGAAGCCTTCCTTGCAATTTTCTTTTACCCATTTGTATGCTTTCTGGTATTCTGCTTCATCATAGATACCTTCAGACATTCGACGGATAATTTCAACCTCGTCAACAGATTCAACACGCATACCGAGATATTCCTCGAAGAAGTCTGTGTCGATTGATGAGCCTGCAATACCCATACAAATTGAACCGATCTGGAGATATGATTTGCCCTTCATTGTAGCGGCAGCAACTGCAGCTCTTGCAAATCTTAAAAGCTTTTCCTCAACGTCTGCAGGAATAGATGTGTCATCCATATCCTGAACGTCGTGTCCGTAAATACCGAATGCAGGTAAGCCCTTCTGTGCGTGTGCTGCAAGAACTGCTGCAAGGTAAACTGCACCGGGACGCTCTGTACCGTTAAAGCCCCAGACACCTTTAATTGTAGTGGGATCCATATCCATTGTTTCACTGCCGTAGCACCAGCAAGGTGTAACGGAAAGAGTGATCTGAACGCCTTCCTTACGGAATTTGTCTGCGCAAGCAGCTGCTTCTGGAACTCTGCCTATTGTGGTATCGGCGATAACAACCTTAACGGGTTCGCCGTTTGAATATTTAAGATTTTCTGTAAAAAGCTTGGCAGCAGCCTTAGCCATATTCATAGTCTGGTCTTCAAGAGACTCTCTTACCTTGAGGGGACCGCGTCTGCCGTCAATAATGGGACGAATACCGATTACGGGGTAATCGCCGAGAAATCTGTTCTCTGCCATAAATTTATCATCCTTTCATGTACAATGTACAAAATTATACATATATAGTATATCACAAAAAATGATGTTTTCAATTGACTATTAGTAGAATTTTTATAATATATTATGTTGATTTTGACAATTAGAGATAGTTAATATATGGGAAATAAATTCTATGTTAAAAATTTACAATTTAATGGCAGGTTTCGACTTGAAAAATACTATATAGTGATGTAAAATTAAAATAGCAACGAAACGCTGCACATATTCACTTTACAGGAGGTTTTGTTAATGAAAAAATTGTTAAGCCTATTTTTGGCTGTAGCAATGCTTATGTCAATTTTTTCCGTGCTTGGCGTAACAGTTAACGCAGAAAACACAGATATTATTGGCACAGAGTATACTGCTATGACTTTCACACCCGCTGATGAGTCACAGTTTGCTACATACAAAAACAGTAATGGTGAGTGGGGCTTTGCGGATGATTTATCCCCGACTTTCCAGTATGATGCTAAGGATATTTTCTTTGCAGGTAACAAGCTCACATTCTCAGGTGAGGGTGTTGAGGATATGGTATTTATCTGTAATGATGAATACGAGTTTGTCTGCGGAGAAAAGGTGCTTGATAAAAAATATATACAGACAAGCATCGGTGGTATCAGTGATGCACCATACGTTCAGATTAATTGCAACGGTCTTAAGGCACAGCAGCCTATCGAACTTAAGGCTTCTCCCGTAAAAACAATAGAGGTTGTTAACAGCATCGTAGCTCTTGATGCATATTCAGAGGGTTCTTATAAGAATTGCACCTTTGGTGAAAATGTAGGCGAGGCTTATTTCCATTACAATGCAGTAGGTAATAGTGACGTTAAATTCAAAATCACATACAAAGATAAAACTACCGCAGTCGTATATGGCGATGGTGATGGTGATTTGTGTGTTGACAGAAACGGAAGCAGAGAGTGGCTCACAGCAGGCTATGATTACACAGTTTGCGATACTCAGCTTGTAAAAGAGTGGGCAACAGGTTCAACACAGAAATTAACATATTGGTTCCAGGGCTACCCCGTTGAGGTTTCCTTTGACGTAGCATATGCAGAGGGTGCAAAGGAAGTGGAGAGCATCTCCTACCAGCGTAACAACGATAAATACATCTTTGCAGATTTAGAGGGATATAATCTTGATTGTGGTTGCGAAGAATGCGTTGCAAACGATGGATATAAGTTCTATTCAATAGAAAATCTTATTCCTGCAAAGGATGACGTTGTTAAAATCAAATATGTTGGTGACGAAGCTGAGTACACCTATACATATAATGAAAAAGGCAGACTTGTTGATGAAGACGGCAAGACTGTGAAAATCAAGCCCTATATTTACGATATGCAAAGACAGAATCACTGGGGCGTAGGTGATAACACAGTTTACGTTTATCTCGGAGGTAAGACTGCAACCACAACACTCGAGGTTGCAAGACCCGTAATTACATCAATCGAATTCAGCCACGCTAAAAGACAGGCTTATGAAAACACATGGGGCTGTGTTGTACCTAATGATGCAGGTGAGGAATACTTCGAGTATGATATGCCTATTTACAGATTCGGCACAACTCTTACCATCACATTTGAGGGTAATGAAACAAAGGTTTATGAATACAGTGACGATTTCTATGATACAGAAACCGGCGAAAAGCTTCCCTTCGAAATCAGCTGGAACATTGATCAGGAGGTTGATCCCTTCAGCGTTGGTGAAAACGAAATCGAATTTGAAATAGGTGGCTGCACCGATACAGTTGTTCTTGAAATTCTTGAGAATCCTATTGAAAAGATTGAATTCGTTCCCGCAAAGGAATTCAGCTATATTGAAAACCAGGGCGGTGAATGGGAAGAATATCACGATTTAGAAGAAGACGTTATGGTATCATATTACCGTTATGATATTGAGGATTCCGATATCTTTGCTGATGGTAACAAGATTATAGTATACAATAAGAATGGCAAGAAATATACATATACCTACAACAGTGAAAAAGGCGGCTTCTATACAAAATCAGGCGGTACATTAAGACAGAGCTATCCCGTTGAATGGGCTGAAAACCAGATTGCGGAACCTTGGGTTCTCGGTTCAGATAACTATTTCTATGTATCCCACATGGGTCACACTGCAAAAGTACCTGTTACAATCAAACCCATTCCCAAGCCCCAGATGGCAACAATAAACAGCTGTGTAAACGGCAACGGCAAAATCACAATTAAGTGGTCAAAGGTTGAAAATGCCGATACCTACGAGGTTTACAGATGCGAAACAAAGGCTAACGGTAAAGCAGTTGGCGGTTGGAAGATGCTTAAAGCAGGTATTAAAACACTTAGCTTTGTTGATAAAGGCGTTAAAGATAACACCTATTACAAATACATCGTTCATGCCCGTAACAAAACCGGCAGAAGTGACTTCGAGAGCTCAAAGGTAGTATATACACAGTATATAGCACCTATTACCGGCTTTAAGGTAAAAAATACAATCTACGGTGTGGAGATTAACTGGGATCGTTATGCAGGCGGTAGCGTAATTATTCTTCGTAAGGCAGACGGTGACAAAAAGTGGACACGTATCTGCGAGGTTGCAAGTGACCATAAGTATGTTTGCGAGGATGCAGTTAAGAGCGGAAAAACTTATCAGTTTGCCATCAGAGCAGCTTCGGGTGAAATCGTAAGTAGCTACACATACAGTGATAAAATCACATTCCTCAGTGCACCGAAGCTTAAATCAGTAACCAATAACAAGAATGGCATTACATTTAAGTGGGAAAAGGTTGAGGGAGCAACAGAGTATATAGTTTATAAACGTACAGGTAACGGCGGTTATAAGAAAATTGCTACTACTCAGAAGCTTACATACCTTGATAAGTCAGTTAAGAGCGGCACAAATTACAGATATACCGTAAAGGCATCAAATGGTGAATTCGTGAGCAGCTACAGAACAGGCTTAAAGCTTTTACGCCTTGATGAGCCCGTACTTCTTTCTGCAACATCCACTAAAAAGGGTATTGTAGTTAAATGGGAAGAGGTAAAGGGTGCTAAGGAGTACTACGTATACCGTAAAACAGGTAACTCTGAATGGGTTCGCATCGGTTCTTCATCAGGTGAGAAAACATCAGGTACCGATCCTTCAGCGAAGAAGGGTGTAACCTACAGCTATACATTAAGAGCTGTTTCAGGCAAAACCTTAAGCAGTTACTCAAAAACAGGTGTAACCTGTAAAGACAAATACTAATATAAAAATCGGGCAGATTCAGAAGAATCTGCCCGATGGCTTTTTAAAAGATAATTAATATAAAGGATACTTGTTGCAAATACGCTGAACATTTTCTCTGATATAATCAGCGCTGTTGTCAAAGTCAGTTGCGGCAAGCTTGATGTATTCTGCAATATCAACCATATCCTGAGCCTCGAAGCCACGTGTGGTTACTGCGGCAGTACCGATACGGATACCGCTTGTAACAAAGGGCTTTTCAGGTTCACGGGGTATGGAGTTTTTATTTACTGTGATATAAACCTCGTCAAGTCTTCTTTCAAGCTCTTTGCCTGTGATGCCGAGGCTTCTTAAATCAAGAAGTAAAAGGTGGTTGTCAGAGCCGCCTGAAACCATATTGATACCTTGTGCGGCAAGGGCGTTTTCAAGAGCCTTACAGTTAGAAATAACCTTTTTGCCGTATTCTTTGAATTCGGGCTTAAGCGCTTCACCGAAGCAAACTGCCTTTGCGGCAATAATGTGCATAAGAGGACCGCCCTGAATACCGGGGAAGATAGCCTTATTAACTTTCTTTGCGATTTCTTCATCATTGCAAAGGATTATACCACCACGGGGACCGCGTAATGTCTTGTGAGTTGTGGAGGTAACAACGTGTGCATAGGGTACGGGTGAGGGATGAACACCTGCGGCAACGAGACCTGCAATGTGTGCCATATCAACCATAAATAATGCACCTACAGAATCTGCGATTTCGCGGATTCTTTTGAAATCAATTGTTCTGGGATAAGCGGAAGCACCTGCAACAATAAGTTTGGGTGAGCATTCCTTTGCCTTCTTTTCGAGAGCATCGTAATCAATAAAGCCGTTGTCATCAACACCGTAGCTTTCGAAATTGAAATAATTACCGCTTACGTTAACGGGTGAGCCGTGTGTAAGGTGACCGCCGTCGGCAAGGCTCATACCGAGGACTGTATCACCGGGCTGAATAAGTGCAAAGTAAACTGCGAAGTTTGCCTGAGAGCCTGAATGAGGCTGAACGTTTGCGTAATTGCAACCGAAAAGCTCCTTGAGTCTTTCGATAGCAAGGGATTCGGCAATATCAACGTACTCGCAACCGCCGTAATATCTTTTTGAAGGGTAACCCTCTGCATATTTGTTTGTAAGTATGCTACCGCAGGCAGCCATAACTGCAGGGGAAGCGTAGTTTTCACTTGCTATAAGCTCGATATTTCTGCTTTGACGTGTCTGTTCACTTTCAAAGGCAGAGAAGAGCTGAGGATCGGCATCCTTAAGAAGCTGGAAATCACTTTCAAGGTATGTGTTCATTTTTATTCCTCCTTATTTTATGTTGGAAATCATCTCTTTAATGATACAATAAACTTCGTGCTATTTCAACATAAATAGGTCAGTTTGTTTCAATTTCGGCGTTTTAATGGTTTTATTTGAATTTAATCAGGTTTTTTTATAATTTTTTATATTGCCAAGTGGTAAAATAGTGATATAATTATTGTGAGTATATATAATTTTTACAAAAAAGGTGACTGTTATGACATCTATGGAGTTAAAAGAAAAAATAATTCAGGCCAAAAAAGATACCGGTACTATCATTCTTGCTCATACGTATCAGACACCGGATATTATTGATGTTGCTGATATTACGGGTGATAGCTTTTTTCTGAGCAAAAAAGCCGCAGAGATTAAAGCCAAAAGGGTGATTATGTGCGGTGTTCGTTTTATGGCGGAAAGTGTCAAAATTCTTTCTCCGGAAACGGAAACTATTTTGCCTGTGCCCGGTGCTACCTGCCCTATGGCAGAGCAGATTGCTCCCGAAAGAATACGCAGATTCAAAGAGGAAAATCCGGAGGCAACCGTTGTTGCATATATCAATACAACTGCCGCAATTAAGGCGGAAAGTGATGTGTGCGTTACAAGCTCCTCTGCGATTCGTATTGTTGAAAAAATCCGGTCAAAGGATATCCTTTTTATTCCGGATCAGCACCTTGGCTCCTATGTGAAAAATAAGCTTCCGAATAAAAATATAATTTTGTGGGACGGCTATTGCCCCGTACACGCTCAGCTTACACGTGAGGATGTCCTCGAGTGTAAAAGGGCTAATCCCGATGCAAAATTTGCGGTGCATCCCGAATCCCCTGCAGAAGTTGTGGAGCTTGCGGATATGGTGGGTGCAACGTCAGAAATTATTGATTATGCAAAGAAAACTCCCGGTAAGGTTATTATAGGCACCGAAAAAGGCGTTGTTGATTACCTTGCACTTCACGAGGAAAATGGTGAAAGATTTATTCAGCTTGCACCGCAGAAGCTTTGCTGTGAGGATATGAAGAAAATTACCCTTGAGGATGTCTATAATTCCATTCTGGGTAAATGCGGTGAAGATATTCAGCTTCCCGAGGATTTAAGAAATAAAGCATTAGTAAGCATAAATCGTATGTTGGAATTGGGGTAAAAGAATGAACCTTTCCGAAATCAAAAGAAAATACACGGTGGTTGTTGTGGGTAGCGGAATAGCCGGTCTTTATGCCGCGCTTAACTTCCCACAGGATGTTGACGTGCTCGTTTTGTCTAAAAAGGAACGTCATCAGTCCAATTCATCACTTGCGCAGGGCGGCGTTGCCTGCGTGCTGGATTTGGAAAATGACAGCTATGATTTGCATATTGAGGATACTCTCATTGCAGGTGGCAGACAAAATGATATTGATGCCGTAACACAGCTTGTCAAGGAAGGTCCGGCCGACGTATTGAAGACAATTGAATATGGTGTATGCTATGACCGTGACGAAAACGGAGAGCTTATAAAAACCCTTGAGGGTGGCCATTGCCGCAGAAGAATTGTTCATCACAAGGATACCTCAGGTAAAGAAATGGTGGATAAGCTTGTTGCCGCTGTTGAAAAGCTTTCTAACGTTACAATAGCTGATGAAACTATGGTAACATCTATGATTCGTGTTAAAAACGGTTTTAAAATAGATGTTTTGCAAGGTGATAATGTAAAAGAAATTTATGCAGATTTTTGCTTGCTTGCATCAGGTGGTATAGGCAGGGTGTATAAATATACCACAAACCCGTCGGTAGCAACCGGTGACGGAATCCGTCTTGCTTATGAAATGGGTGCAACCATCAAAAACCTTAGCTATGTTCAGTTTCATCCCACCGCATTTAACGGTGCAAACCGCGAGCAGTTCCTTATAAGTGAGGCGGTACGCGGTGAGGGTGCATATCTGCTGAACTGCAACAAGGAACGTTTTATGGACAGGTACGATTCCCGTCTTGAATTGGCACCCCGCGACGTGGTTTCACGCTCAATAATTATGGAATCACGCCGTCTCGGAAGTAACAATTTCTATCTTGATATACGCTATAAGGGTGAGGATTTTATAAAAAACAGATTCCCCGGAATATATGCAGGCTGTTTACAGCAGGGCGTGGATATTTCCAAGGACCTTATCCCGGTTTTCCCTTGTCAGCATTATCTTATGGGCGGTATTGAGGTTGACCTTAATGCAAGAACAACTCTGCCCAGATTATATGCGGCAGGTGAGTGTGCATGCTCGGGTGTTCACGGCAAAAACCGACTTGCAAGCAACAGTCTTCTGGAGGCTTTGGTTTACGGCAGAAGAGCAGCCGAGGATATAACCAAATGTATCCGTGCAGGATTTTTCAGTGTTACTCCTCCGGAAACGGAGCAGAATATCGCAATTGGGGGAGCACCATTGCCTAAGGGTACACGTACGGAGATACGTGATATTTTACAAAGAGCATATTTTGTTATACCTGATGAGGGTGCTATCCATCAGAGTAAACGTAGAATAGAAAATATTTTGAACAGACTAAAAGCAGGAAAATTTGCCATAACACCCGATTATTGTGAGGCGGTTTCACTTGCTACAATAGCATACATTATTCTTAAGGAGGTTGACAGATGATTCTGCCACAGTTTTACGTAGATGATCTCATTAAAAATGCCATAAAAGAGGATATAAATTATATTGATGTAGCAACTGATTATCTTCTTGACGAAAACCATATCAGTGAAGCATACTTTGTGTCAAAGGCTGATGGTGTGCTTTGTGGTATAGATGTAGCAATGCGCGTTTTTGAATTGCTTGATGACAGCTTTAGTTGTACAGTTTATAAAAAAGACGGTGACCTTATCAAAAAAGGTGACCTTATTGCCGAATTTAAGGGCAAAACAGTAAGACTTCTTAAGGGTGAAAGAACTGCCCTCAACCTTATTCAGCACATGAGTGGTATTGCAACAATTACCAATGAGTGTGTTAAGGAAACAGAGGGTACAAAGGCAACAATAGCTGATACAAGAAAGACATTACCCGGTCTTCGTTCCTTGCAGAAATATGCGGTTACCTGCGGTGGAGGAAAAAACCATCGTTATAATCTTTCCGATTGTGCAATGCTTAAGGATAATCATATTGATGCAAAGGGCGGTATTGAACCTGCGGTAAAGGCATTGCGTGAAAAAATCGGTCATACGGTAAAGATAGAGGTTGAAACAAGAACTCTTGATGAGGTCGGTCAGGCACTTAATGCAGGTGCGGATATCATTATGCTTGATAATATGGATAATGATACAATGGCAAAGGCGGTTGAAATGGTTGACGGCAAGGCTCTTCTGGAGGCTTCGGGTAACCTTACAAAGGAAAGGTTAAGAAGCGTTGCAGAGTTAGGCGTTAATATACTTTCAATCGGTGCGTTGACTCATTCGGTTGAAGCCTTTGATATTTCTATGAAAATGAAATAAACAAAAACATAATGAACATATAATAAAGAATCACCGCAAGGATTAACCTTGCGGTGATTTTGTAGTATATAAGCTTTTACGATAATTCAAACTGACCTGTATAGAGCTTGTGATATTTGCCCTCTTGTGCAAGAAGCTCGTCGTGGTCGCCCTTTTCGATGATTTCACCGTTTTCAAGGACCATTATTGCATTGGAATTACGTACTGTGGAAAGTCTGTGTGCAATAACAAAAACAGTTTTGCCCTGCATAAGCTTATCCATACCTTTTTCAATAAGTCTTTCGGTACGGGTATCAATGGAGCTTGTTGCTTCGTCAAGAATAAGTACCGGCGGGTCTGCAACGGCGGCACGTGCAATAGCAAGAAGCTGACGCTGACCTTGTGAAAGGTTGCTACCGTCACCCTTAAGAATGGTGTTGTAGCCCTCGGGAAGACGGGAAATAAAGCTGTGTGCATTAGCAAGCTTTGCGGCATTTACAATATCCTCGTGTGTTGCATCAAGCTTGCCGTAGCGTATGTTATCTTCAACAGTACCGGTGAAAAGGTGAGTGTCCTGCAAAACCATTGCAAGTGAACGGCGCAAATCGTCTTTTTTGATTTTCTTGATGTTTATGCCGTCATAGGTGATTTTGCCTTCCTGAACATCGTAGAAACGGTTTATAAGGTTTGTGATAGTTGTTTTACCTGCACCCGTTGAGCCGACAAAGGCAATTTTCTGACCGGGCTTTGCATAAAGTGAAATGTTGTGAAGAACCTCTTTTTTGCCGTCGTAGGAGAATGTAACGTTGTGGAAACGAACATCACCCTTAAGAAGTGTATAGGTAACGCTTCCGTCGGCAGAATGGGGATGCTTCCATGCCCATATACCCGTTCTTTCCTCGGATTCCGTAATGCTTCCGTCTGGGTTTGCAACTGCATTTACTAATGTAACATAGCCGTCATCACATTCGTGCTCGGTATCTATAATATCAAATATTCTTTCTGCACCTGCAAGAGCGGCAAGAATGTTGTTCATCTGTTGTGATACTTGGGTAATGGGGTTTGAAAATTGGCGTGTATACTGCAGGAAGGATGCCAATGAGCCTATGGTAAGTGCACCTGCAAAGCCACCGAAGAAGAAGCCTGCTACACCGCCCTTGTCACCCATAGTAAGTATTATGAAAGCACCTACTGCGGCAGAAAGTGTAAAGTTGAAGTATGAAATGTTACCCATAATAGGCATAAGAATACTTGCGAATGTGTGGGCCTTGGTTGAAGATTTGCGTAAGTTATCGTTTATTTCAATGAAATCTTCTTTTGTTTTAGGTTCGCGGCAAAAAACCTTAACTACCTTAAGACCCTCAATAAGCTCCTCAATATAGCCGTTAACGTCACCTACCGCGGACTGCTGCTTGCGGAAGTATTTTGAACTTTTGCCGCCGATGAATTTTATTATTATAAGCATTACGAAAAGCATTGCAATAATAAGGCAGGTGAGAGCAGGGCTGATGTAAACCATCATTGAGAAAATGCCGATGACGGTAACAAGTGAGGAAACTGTCTGCACAAGTCCCTGGCTGATAGCCTCGCGTATTGTATCAACGTCATTTGTAAAACGGCTCATGGTTTCACCGTGGGTGTGAGTGTCGAAATAGTTTATAGGTAAATCCTGAAGGTGCTCGAACAGATCACGACGTAAAAGGTTAAGCGTAGTCTGTGAAATGTTGAGCATAACACGTGAGTAAAGATACTGTGATGATGCACCGCACACGTAAATAATAACGAGAACTGCAATGTATTTTATAAGGTCGGTCATATCTCTTGAACCGGATTCTGCCATAAAGCCGATCTCGTTGATGATGGGTGTGAGGAAATATGTTCCTGCAACGTTTGCTAAGGATGAGATAAGCACGAGAGCAAAAACAATTACAAGTAAGCCCTTGCTTTTTGCCACGTATGAAAGAAGACGTTTAATTGTTTTGCCTGCATTTTTTGGTTTTCCGAAACCGGGCTTACCACCGGGGCCGGGGTGTTTTTTTATATTGTTAGCCATTTTAAACGCTCCTTTCTTATTGTTCCATTTTACTTTCCTGCTGTGAAATATAAACCTCTTGGTATATTTCGTTGCGTTCAAGTAATTCTTCGTGGTTGCCTATATCGTTGATTTTGCCGTCATCAAGAACGATTATTTTATCGGCGTGCTGAATAGAGTTTATTCTTTGTGCAATTATTATTTTCGTTGTGTCAGGTAAAAGGTTTTTCATGCCTTCGCGGATTTTTCCGTCGGTTGCCGTATCAACGGCACTTGTAGAGTCATCAAGAATAAGAACCTTTGGGTTTTTGAGTATTGCTCTGGCAATACATAAACGCTGTTTCTGTCCACCGGAAACATTTACACCGCCTTGACCAAGGTCTGTGTTATAGCCATCGGGAAAGCTTATTACAAAATCATCTGCTTGAGCAATGCGGGCGGCATCGCGTATCTGATCAAGTGTTGCATTCTCGTTACCCCAACGAAGATTTTCTTCGATTGTGCCGGAGAAAAGCAGGTTGGTCTGTAACACCATTGAAACACTGTCACGAAGATGATTGAGCTTGTAGTCGCGTACATCTCTGCCGCCAACAAGTACAGTGCCTTCGGTTGTGTCATAAAGACGTGGTATAAGCTGTACAAGTGAGGTTTTTGCACTACCCGTACCGCCTAAAATACCGATAGTTTCACCTGATTTTATGGTAAGGTTAATATCTTTGAGGACGTTGTTTTCGGCATCCTTGTTATATTTGAAGCTCACATTCTTAAATTCAATACTGCCGTCTGCTACGGTAAGTGATTCATCTGCATCCTCGTCGGTTATGTGGGGTGTTTCTATGAGCACCTCGTGGATACGTGTCATGGCTGTTTTGGCCATTACGGACATAACAAATATCATTGAAATAATCATAAGTGACATAAATATTTGCTGGATGTATGTAATGAAGCTCATAAGGTCGCCAAGGAACATATCGCCGTTAAGGATTAACTTTGAGCCTACCAATAAAACGAGAAGTATGCACAAATAAATGGAAACAGTCATTATAGGTCCGTTAAGAATAATAAGCTTTTCTGCAAAAATTGATGCATCCTTAAGCTCGTCGTTGGAAACCTTGAACTTCTCCTTTTCGTGCTTTGCACGTACAAACGCTTTGACTACGCGGATGCCTATAAGATTTTCCTGAATGGAGTTATTAAGCTGATCATATTTCTTGAACAGCTTTGTAAAACGCTTGTGTGCAAAGGAGCCGATTATGAGAATAAGTGCAAACATTACGGGTGCAATGCAAAGGAATATAAGAGAAAGCTTTTTATTAATAGTGAATGCCATGCTTATAGCCATTGAGAACATAAGAGGTGAGCGGATGAGCATTCTTAATGCCATCATAAATGCCATTTGCACCATATTTATGTCTGTTGTCATTCGTGTTATAAGTGATGCAGTTGAGAATTTATCTATGTTAGAGAAGGAAAAATCTTGTATTTTATTAAAAATACCTTTTCTTAATTCTGCACCAAAGCCCATACCTGCTTTTGATGCAAAATATGCTGCAGCCGCACCGCACAATAACGAAATACAAGCAAAGAAAAGCATAAGAGCGCCAAGGGAAAGTACAAGCTCGGTACCTGCTTTTTCACCAAAGCCCATTTTTATGAGAATGTCTGCCACAAAGCTTTCTTTTGAACTGAGGGGCTGACCACTTATGCCACAGTCAACAATAACTGACATAAGTAAAGGTATAGCAACCTCAATAAGAACTTCAAGAATTATGCACACCGGTGACATAATTGCAGGAAGTCTGTACTTTTTTGCATAGGATAATAAATTTCTGAACATTATCTGCTTTCTCCTTTATCACGCAAAATATTTGATATTTCTTCTTTAGTGTAGGATTTTGAATCGAGATTTTCGTGTAAGCGTAAAAGTAACGAGTGTAGAGTTTCCATATCCTTCTCGCTGAAATTACGGAACATTTCTTTGTCTGTGGTGTCACAGATTTTATAAAATTCCAATAGTGCTTTGCGACCTTTGTCGGTTATTGAAATCAGGTTTTTTCGACTATCGGTTTTATCGGCAGTTCGTGTTATAAGACCAGCTTTTTCTATCCTTTTAAGTGTTACCGCGGCACTTGGTGGTGATATGTGCATAGCGGCGGCAATCTCTTTTTGGGTGCAGTTGTTATGCTCGGTCACATATTCCAATATCTGGGGTTGACCAAAATATAATCCTGCACCTGATGCAGATTTAGCTATACGGTAACGGTGAATAACAGATATGGAAATAAGCTCGTGCACCAATTCTCTGAGCTCCATTTTATACCTTCTTTTCAAAAAAGTTAAACGTTTAATTTTATGTACAGTATATATTATCATTATTTTTTTATTTATTTTTCTCGTTAAGAAAAATAAAATATTTTTTTTATAATTAACAATTTATTAAAAATAGCGTAATGTGGTGTAAAAAGCAAAAACACCAAAAAAAATGAAAAACTATTGTAGAAAAAGCAAAGATGTGTTGTGCAAAACCACCAAATATCACTATATAATTTCAAAACCTCTTTGAACAAAATATATTAAAAAAACTTGAAAATGACAAGATAATTTGATATCATTACATTGATATAATGAAACTATTGTTGATATAATCTGCAAATGTTTCCGAAAGTATTAATTTCTACATATATAGCTGAAAGGAATGTGACAAAAATGGCAAAAAAGACAGAATGTATTGCGATGCTTCTTGCAGGCGGTCAGGGCTCTCGACTCGGTGTGCTTACAAAGAATATTGCCAAACCTGCAGTACCTTACGGCGGTAAGTATAGAATTATAGACTTCCCGCTTTCTAACTGTGTGAATTCCGGTATTTATACAGTAGGTGTTCTTACACAATATCAGCCGCTTGAGCTTAATGATTATATCGGAAATGGCGGTCCCTGGGACCTTGACCGTGCCGACGGCGGTGTACATATACTTTCTCCCTATCAGCAAATCAGCGGTACAGAGTGGTATAAGGGTACTGCGAATGCTATCTATCAGAATATACAGTTTATCGACAGATATAACCCTGAATATGTTGCGGTTCTTTCAGGTGACCATATCTACAAAATGGATTATGCAAAAATGCTTCAGTTCCACAAGGAAAAGGATGCTGCTTGTACAATAGCTATGCTTGAGGTTCCGTGGGAGGAGGCATCACGCTTCGGTCTTATGTTCACTGATGATGACGGAAGGATTACCGCATTTGAGGAAAAACCAAAGAATCCTAAGAGTAACAAAGCATCTATGGGTGTTTATATGTTTACCTGGTCAAAGCTTCGTCAGTACCTTATTGATGATGAAAATGACCCTGAATCATCAAACGACTTCGGTAAGAACGTTATTCCTGCAATGCACGAAGCAGGCGAAAGACTTTTTGCTTATGGTTTCGACGGTTACTGGAAGGATGTTGGAACAATCGACTCCTTGTGGGAGGCTAACCTTGATATTCTTAATCCTAAGGTTAACATCGACCTCAGCGACAATTCATGGAAGATATACGGCAGAGGAACAAATGCTGCTCCCCAGTATGTATCTGACAAAGCGATTGTTGAAAATTCCATTGCTGCTTCAGGCTGTGAAATTGAAGGTAAAATTGACTACTCGGTTCTTTTCAGTGATGTTACTGTTGAAGAGGGTGCATTCGTTGATTATTCAATTGTAATGCCCGGTGCAGTTATCAAAAAGGGTGCCGTTGTTCAATATGCAATGGTTGCAGAAAATGCAGTTATTGAAGAGGGTGCCGTTGTTGGTGAAAACCCCGAAAAATGTGAAGACCTTTCAAAATGGGGTGTAAGCGTTGTCGGTGCCGGTGTTACAGTTGGCAAAAATGCCAAGGTAAAGGCACAGTCAATGATAGCAGATGATGTTAAGGAGGGTGAAACTGTATGATGCCGAAAAACGTACTCGGAATAGTATATTCCAACTCATTTGATTCAAATCTCAGCGCACTTACTGCCCGCCGTACAATGGGCTCCGTACCCTTTGGCGGCAGATACAGACTTATAGATTTCCCGCTTTCAAATATGGTTAACTGCGGTATTACAAAGGTTGGTGTTATTGCCAACAGTAACTTCCACTCTCTTATGGACCATATAGGTAGTGGCAGACCATGGGACCTTTCACGTAAGGTTGATGGTCTTACAATGTTGCCGCCCTTTACACCTACAGCTAAAGACGGCAGTAACAGAATTGATGCACTTGCACGTATAATGGATTATATTGTCAGCTCAAAGCAGGAATACGTTCTTCTTGTGGATTCAAACTTTGTGTGCAATATGGATCTTAAAAAGCTTTTCAGCTTCCATTCGGAGAAAAAGGCGGATATAACACTTGCTTATTGTACAGGTACTGCACCCGAGCTTCACAACAATGCAATTATTGATGTTGATGGGGACGGCAAGGTTACAAATGTAGGTATTGACGTTAAAACAAAGGATGATGTTAATTATCTTGCTAACGTTGTTCTTATCAGAAAAGCGCTTTTAGAAAGACTTATCGGTGATGCACAAAGCTATGCCTGCGAAAGCTTCGAAAAGGATATTATTCAGAAAAACGTTGCTACTCTTAACATCTACGGCTATAAGGTAGAGGAATGGAATTGCACAATCGACAGTATGGAAACATACTTTGCGGCAAATATGGCTTTGCTTGATAAAGACATCAGAAAAGAGCTCTTTAATGCGGAAAGCCCCGTTTACACAAAGGTTCGTGATGATATGCCCGTTATCTATGGTCTTTCATCAAATTGCAAAAACTCACTTATTGCAGACGGTTGCCTTATTGAAGGTACTGTTAAAAATAGCATCGTTTTCCGCGGTGCAAGAGTCGCAAAGGGTGCGGTTGTTGAAAATTCAATTCTTATGCAGGATGCTTTTGTCAGCGAGGATGCAAAGCTTAATTGTGTAATTATGGATAAAAATACTGTTATCACACCTAAAAAGGTGCTTTCGGGTGACAAGAGCTATCCGTTGTTTGTAGGTAAGCGTATTGTAATTTAAAAATCGGAATTGTGAGGTGTCGGTATGGCTATATGTCCCGTTTGCGGATGTAAAACAGATGCACTTGATTTTGTAAAAGGCAGAGTCGGTGAGTGCGAGGCTGATATTTGTTCTTTTTGCGATAAGCAGATAAAAGGTATTTCAGATATAACGGAAGTCACTCCGGCTCAGGCAAGGTGGCTTACTGCGGTGCTTACAAAGGATGCTGCAGGGCGTAGCGTTGAGCTTTATAACGAGCTTAAGGCTATCGGTGAAAAATGTCAGCTGCCATTGTTCAATAAATCAGAAGAAAAGCCCGAGCCTCAACAGATGAAGACGGTTGCAAAGGTTAATGCCCCTGCAAATGCAGATGCTAAGGATGACGTCATTGCTCAGCTGAACGAAAGAATTGCCGCATTGGAAAAACAGCTTAAGGCAATGAAACGGAATATGCTTATAAAAAGCATTATAGAAATCTGCGTGCCGATTATTCTCGGTATTATTATACTTATAGTTTTCTTTGCATCAGGCTTATATGATACCCTTGCAAGTCTTTACAACGATTTTATGTAATTACAGATACCACAAGTGATTTAATAAAATATGAATAAGGAGGCATACCCCAAAAAGCCTTTTGGGTATGCTTTCTAAGGAGAATTAATATGAAAGTTTTATATGCAGCAAGTGAAGCATTGCCGTTTATTGCAAGCGGTGGTTTAGGCGATGTTGCAGGCTCTTTGCCTCAGGCACTTCGTAAGCGTCTTGTAGGATGCCGTGTTGTTATGCCTATGTATGATAATATCAAGCAAGAGCTTAAGGATTCTATGAAATTTATTACAAGCATTTCCGTGCCTGTTGCATGGCGCAGACAGTATTGCGGAATATTTGAAGCTAAAGCAGGTGGAGTAATCTATTATCTTCTTGATAATCAGTATTACTTTAAGAGAGATACTCTTTACGGCTTCTATGATGATGCTGAAAGATTTGCTTTTTTCTCAAGAGCTATTCTTGAAATAATCCCGTATATCGATTTTAAGCCCGATATTATACATTGTAATGATTGGCAGACTGCATTGACACCGGTTTATTACAATACAATTTATTCACAGAAGCCCGGTTACGAAAACATCAAAACTGTGTTTACAATACATAACATTCAGTATCAGGGAGTTTACGGTGAAGAGCTTATAGAGAATGTTGTGGGTATTGACAGAGCACACAAGAGCCTTGTTGAATACGACGGAGCCGTTAACCTTATGAAGGGCGGTATTGAGTGTGCCGATGCGGTAACAACAGTTAGCCCCTCCTACGCTAACGAAATTCTTGACCCCTGGTATTCACACGGGCTTGATACAATTCTTCGTCAGCGTTGCTATAAATTACGTGGTATCCTTAACGGTATTGACGTTGAAAACTATAACCCCGAAACCGACAAGGATATTTTCAAAAATTACGATGCGGAAAATGTCCGCGGTAAATATGTGAACAAAAAAGAACTCCAGAAGCTTCTTGGACTTCCGGAGAAAAGTGATACACCTGTTATGGGTATGGTTACAAGGCTTGTTTCCCACAAGGGTCTTGACCTTTGTAAGGCTGTGCTTGACGAGCTTCTTGAAACAACCGATATTCAGCTTGTTGTTTTAGGCTCGGGCGATTATCAGTATGAGGAATTCTTCCGAGGTCTTGCGGAACGTTACCCCGACAAGGTGGGTCTTTGCCTTGGCTTTATACCTGACCTTGCACGTAAAATATATGCAGGCGCAGATATTTTCCTTATGCCCTCAAAAAGTGAACCCTGCGGTCTTTCGCAGATGGTTGCTTTACGCTACGGCACAATTCCGATTGTGCGTGAAACAGGCGGTCTTCGTGACTCTGTTAAGGATAGCGGTGACGGTGTAGGTAACGGCTTCGTTTTCTCAAGCTACAATGCTCACGATATGTTACACGCCATTAAACGTGCGGTAGAAGGCTATAACGACAAAAAGGGATGGCCTATTCTTGTTAAACGTGCAATGGATAGTGATAACAGCTGGGGAAAATCCGCTAACGATTACATCAAAATGTATAAAGAAATTCTTAAAGCATAATTAGTCATTAGGCTTTATTACGGTGGCGGTTTTTCTTAAAAGATTTTCTATGCCTTTTATGACGGCCTCGATGCTTTTTGGTTCGGGGCCGCCGTATCTTCTTGCGGTGACCGTCTTTTCGGGGAAATCGTCAAGATATATTTCTGTAAGCGACATAGAAATTGCCTGAGCATATTTTGGGGGAATGGAAAACCAGCGTTTGGGGATATATCCTTTTTGCGCAGCAGCAAATAATATGCGGTAAATTGTGATGGCATAAAGCATATCGGCACAATCACCCGCTTGGGCAGATCCTACGTCCATACGCTCATGTGTCTGGATAGCGGCACGGTAAATTGTTCTTGTGTTAAATACAGAGTCTTCCGTTCGGTCGTCAAGCTCGGTGGAGTTAAGACCGGAACGGCTGTCTGTTCTGCCAAGGACATAGTCGGCAGGTACGTCGTAATATTCACATATACGGCAAAGGAAATCAAGGCTGAATTCACGGATGCCTTTTTCATAATGGGAAAGAAGTGCTTGTGATACACCAAGCTCCATAGCCGCAACCTTCTGGCTTAAGCCTTTTTCGGTACGGAGCTCAACAAGTCGTTCAGCGTATGTAGCCATATTTTTCACGTCCTTAATAAAAATATACAGATTGTATAATATAATACACTATTCCACAGGAGAAATCAATGAAAACTTATACTATCCATTTAATTCGTCACGCCTTGACTCAAGGAAATATTGAGGGAAGATATATCGGGCAGACTGATGAGCCCCTTTGTAAAGAGGGTCTTGATCAGCTTAAAAGTATGATGCAGGATTATGATTATCCGCAGCCCGACGTTGTGTTTACAAGCACACTTAAAAGATGCGTTCAGACAGCACAAATACTTTTCCCGGGTAAACAGGCTATTGAAATGCGTGGCTTTGAGGAGTGCGATTTCGGTGAGTTCGAAGGTCACACCGCCGAGGAATTAGAGCCTTATGAGGAGTTTTCCCAATGGCTTGCAGGTGGTGAGGATGCAACACCGCTTAACGGTGAAAGCAACCGAGATTTTGCAACACGGGTTTGCACTACCTTCAGCAAAACTGTAGATGGTATGCTTAAAACGGGAACTAAATCTGCCGCTATCGTTACACACGGCGGAGTTATAATGTCAATATTAGGTGCGTTCGGACTTCCTGAAATACCTATGACCGAGTGGCTTTGTCCCTCGGGATGTGGTTATACAATCCGTATAACTCCGTCCTTGTGGTCAAGAACAAGGAAATTTGAGGTTATAAGCGAAGTTCCTGCAGAGCCGCTTACAGCAAATCAGGAGGATATGCTCTGGGATTATTACCCCGAGCTTCCCGATGACGATGATTGGGATATGGGAGATGATATTGATGAGTGATTTTAAAATTTATGCAAATCACGCTCATCTTTTTCCCGAAAACACCAAGCCCGGCGGAGGTAAAAGTAAGCTTAAGGAGTTGCTTGATGCCTGCGAAATAGAAAAGGCGGTTTGCTTTGCTCCTTTTCAATACCAGATGGGTATGTATAACCTTACGGAAAATCCTTGCGAATGGTTGGCAAGGGAGATAAAGTATGACGATAACCTTGTAGGCTTTGGTACCATAGATTTTGAAAAAGACAATCTTGAGGATCAGGTTAAATCCATCAAAGAGTTAGGACTTCTTGGTATAAAAATTCACCCGGCAGCCCAGGAGCTAAAGGTTGATTCACCTGAGTTGTTCCGAGTGTATGAAGAAGCGGAAAAAGAGGATTTGTTTATCTCTTTCCATACAGGTCTTCATTGGTATCGTATAGCAGACTATCAGATGCTTCTTTTTGACGAGGTTGCATATAATTTCCCTGATTTACGATTCAGTATGGAGCATATGGGAGGTTATAGCTTTTTTAAAGAGGCTTTGCTTATAATGAATAATAACTCACGTGATAAAAGGCACCATGTTTTTGCAGGGTGGACAAGTATTGCAATGGGTGAGGATGAGTTCGGTGCTACTCGCAGAGGTGCGTGGTCAATTACCGATGATGAGCTTTGCGATTTGATTTTCCAGACGGGAATTGAACGAAGCATTTTCGGTCTTGATACACCGTATAACGATATAGAAAAAACAAAAAAGGCAATAGAAAGAATAAAGAATCTTCCTATCAGCCTTGAAGCAAAAAAAGCAGTTTTAGGTGAAAATCTGAAGCGTGAGCTGAATTTATAAAATTATTGAGATGTAAAAACAAGGCGTTTTTACATCTCATTTTTTATTATATTATTTTGTATATAAGCTTCTGTGAATCGGTCTTTTCTTCCGAAAGCTTTATTGCAGATAAAAGCTTGTTTCCTGCTACGGATAATGAGTTTTCATTATCGGAATAAATGGTTGCTATTACATCACCTTTTTTCACAAAATCTCCGTTCTTTTTGTGAAGAATGATGCCGGCACTCATATCGATATCGTCATCCTTTGTTTCACGACCTGCCCCTGCAATAACTGCGGCAATGCCTATAGCTTCCGCATCGGTGGAAAAAATGTATCCCTCATCTTCTGAAACAACCGGAAGGCTATGCTTCGATACAGGAAAAAGGGAAGTGTCCTCTATCCATTTTTTGTTGCCGCCCTGATGAGATATCCATTCCTTGAATTTTTCAAGTGCCTTGCCTGAATATAAAATATCCTCCGCAAGGATACGTGCATCATCAGCGGATATGTTTTTCGTAAGTGAAATGAGCCTTGATGCAAGTGTCAGGCAAACCTCCTTTAAATCCTCAGGGCCCTTGCCTGAAAGCACATCTATAGCTTCCTTTACTTCAAGAGCGTTTCCTATATTATTACCAAGGGGTCTGTCCATATTGGTGATTACCGCAGAAGTGTTTCTGCCACAGTTTTTGCCTATTTTCACCATTTCCTCTGCAAGTCGCAAAGCATCATCGGGTGTTTTCATAAAAGCACCTGAGCCGTATTTTACATCAAGCACAATTGTATGAGAGCCTGCGGCAATTTTTTTCGACATAATGCTTGATGCAATAAGGGGAATACTGTCTACCGTTGCGGTAACATCTCTTAAGGCGTAAAGCTTTTTATCTGCAGGGGTAAGATTGCCCGTCTGACCTACAACTGCAAGACCGGTGTTTTTTACAACATCGAAAAATTCTTGGGGTGAAAGCGATGTGTTGAAGCCTTCTATTGATTCTAATTTATCAATAGTGCCACCTGTATGACCTAAACCGCGACCGCTCATTTTGGCAAGAATGCAGCCTGCCGCAGCAGCAATAGGTGCGACGATAAGTGTGGTTTTGTCACCTACACCGCCGGTACTGTGCTTGTCGGCGGTATCCTTGCCGAATACGGATAAATCAATGGTATCACCTGATTGTGCCATACTCATTGTAAGGTTGGCGGTTTCCTCTTCTGTCATACCCATATAATAAATTGCCATACATAAAGCAGAAGCCTGATAATCGGGGATAGAGCCGTCAACGTATCCGTCGATGAAGAATTGAATTTCCTGCTGTGTCAACTCACCGCCATCACGTTTCTTTTTTATAATATCGTACATTCTCATTATTTTATATCCTCCGCAGAAAAGCTGAATGGCAAAAGCTCTTTAAGAGTTATAACCTGCAGATTATTTTCACTGCTGCCCACGATTATTTCAAAATCATCGGAGCAGAATTCCCGCATTACCTGACGACAAACACCGCAGGGTGTGAACGGGGTGCTGATAACACCGTTTTTCCCTCCTGCAACTGCGATTTTTGTGAAGTTCCTTTCACCTTCTGTAATTGCCTTGAAGAAAGCAACTCTTTCTGCACAAACGGTAGGGGAGAAGGCGGCATTTTCAATGTTAGCACCTGAGTAAAGCTTGCCGTCGGCAGTCAGTAAGGCGGCACCTACACAGCATTGTGAATAGGGGGAATACGAGCTTTTCATAGCCTCTGCCGCTTTTAAGAATAATTGAGAATTTGTCATAAAATCACCTTTCCAGAAGCTTCTCAACACATTCCTGAACGAAGCTGAAGCCGTCAATTGTGCCGAGGTTTCGTGGTTCGATATTTTTGGAATAAAGCATAAATGGTACGTATTCACGTGTGTGGTCAGTACCTTTGAAATCAGGGTCGCACCCGTGGTCTGCAGTAATAATAAGTGCATCTGTCTCCTGCATCCGAGGAATAAATACTTCAAGGAAATCGTCGAATTCGGCTATAGCTCTTGCATAGCCGTCGGTGTCACGCCGGTGACCGTAAACCATATCGAAATCAACAAGGTTAACGAAGCAAAGCCCGTTGAAATCCTTGTTCAGATATTGAAGTGTTTTTTCTAATCCGTCAGCATTATTCTTTGTGTATACACTTTCGGTTATACCCTTTGATGCGAATATATCATTGATTTTCCCTATTGCAATAACGTCTGAGCCGTTGGCTTTCAATCTGTCAAGCATAGTTTCCTTCGGTGGTTCAAGTGAAAAATCGTGCCTTCTCGGTGTCCTTGTAAAAGGATATTCACCCTCAAAGGGACGGGCAATCACTCTGCCTACACCAAGGTTGTCCTGCAGCATATCTCTTGCGATTTCGCAATAGCGGTATAATTCCTCTGTGGGAATAATATCCTCGTGTGCGGCTATCTGGCAGACGCTGTCTGCAGAAGTGTACAGAATAAGTGCCCCCGTTTTTTTATGCTCCTCACCAAAAAGCTTTATAACCTCGGTGCCGGAATATGCTTTGTTGCAAAGAATTTCTCTGCCGGTTTTCTGCGAGAATTCGTCAATAAATTTCTGTGGAAAACCATTGGGAAAGGTGGGTAAGGGCTTTTCGGATATAACGCCCGACATTTCCCAATGACCGATGGTTGTATCTTTGCCCTTTGAAAGCTCACGAAGTCGTGCGACCTGCGAATTAAGAGGAACGTTACCTAAAAATTCCAGGGAATCAATATTTGTAAATCCCAGCTTTTTCAGGTTATCAATATTAAAATACGGTGATTTCGAAACTGATTTTATTGTACTGCAGCCCTCGTCACCGAAAAGGTGACTGTCGGGTGCTTCACCTATGCCGAAACTATCAAGTACAATAAGAAAAACTCGTTTTATATCAGTCAAAAAATCACCTCTTTTTTATACGCGGTACATTGTATACATATTTGCATAAATGCCGTCGGGCTTTTCAACAAGCTGGGCGTGAGTGCCGCTTTCTGCAATGCCGTCTTTTGTGATAACAAGTATTTTATCGGCATTTTTTATTGTGGTAAGTCGGTGTGCAACGGTTATGGTTGTTCTTCCCTCGGAAAGACGCTCTAAAGACTGCTGAACAAGGAATTCACTTTCGTTATCCAGAGCACTTGTAGCTTCGTCTAGAATAAGTATTTTCGGGTTTTTGAGGAATACACGTGCAATGCTTATGCGTTGCTTCTGACCGCCGGAAAGCTTGACACCGCGTTCACCTACGTATGTATCCATTCCGTCTGGAAGATTTTTTATGAATTCATCAGCACCTGCAAGACGTGCGGCATTAAGTATTTCTTCATCTGTAGCTCCGGGCTTGCCATATTCAATGTTTTCCCTTATTGTGCCTGAAAAAAGGTAAACATCCTGTTGAACAACACCGATGCTTTCGCGAAGGCTCTTAAGCGTTACGTCGCGGATATCTGTGCCGTCGATTTTGATGCTGCCACCTGATAGCTCGTAAAATCTCGGTATAAGGTTACATATAGTGGTTTTACCTCCGCCTGATGGACCTACAAGTGCGAAGCTTTCACCGCTACCGATGTTGATGTTGATGTTTTGTAAAATCTGCTCGGTGCCCTCGGAATATTTGAAGGAAACGTTCTCGAAATCTATGGTGCCCTTTTCCACAATAAGCTCTTTTGTGGTTTCCTTGTCGGTTATATCGGGTTGTGTATCTAAAATTTCCGCGAATCTTTCAATACCGGTCATGCCGCGTTGGAATTGCTCGGCAAAGTCAATAATTTTTCTTATGGATGTAAGGAGCGTTGAAATATAAAGCAAATAGGCAATATAGTCAGCGGCGCTGATACTGCCTTTAACAAGGGCAAAGGCACCTGCAACAACTATAAGAATGTACATAATACCCTCAAAAACTCTGTTAATAGAGCTGTGAGAGCCCATATATTTGTAAACCTTTGTTTTTATATCAAGGAATTTCTCGTTACCTTTTTTGAATTTTGATTCCTCGATTTCTTCGTTGGCAAAGGATTTAACAACCCTTATGCCGAGGAGAGAATCCTCGATTTGTGAGTTAAGCTCACCTACTACCACGCGTGATTCCTTAAAGCCGTCACGCATACGGGTGCGGAAATATTTGAGGAATACAGCCATAACGGGAATTACTGCAAAAAGTAAAAGGGTAAGGGGAAAATTTATAAAAGAAAGTATTGTGAAAGAAACAACGATTTTTATACCTGCAATAAAAAACTCTTCAGGACAATGGTGAGCAAACTCAGTAACGTCAAACAAGTCACTTGTGATTCGTGACATTATTGTGCCTACCTTTGTGTTGTCATAATAGGAATAGGAAAGCTTCTGCAAATGTTCGAATAAATCCTTTCGCATAGCGGTTTCCATCTTTGTGCCCATAACGTGACCGGTGGAAGCCATATAATAGTTTGCGATTGAGTCAATCACTCTTAAAATGAGATAAAAGCCGCCTACACCTAAAATAACAGAGGGTGTCAGCAGGGTAATATCTGTAGTAACTGCATCGGTAATGAATCTTACAATCATAGGAAGTGCAAGCTCACAAACGGTGGTAAGTGCGGCGCAGAACAAATCGAATAAAAGAGTCTTTATGTGTGATTTGTAATATGGCAGGAAGCGTTTTATGAGCGTAGCATTACTGCTTTTTCTTTTTTTGTCAGCCATTTTGCTCTCTCCTTAGGGAAATAACGGATAAATATCCAACTACTGTTTATTATTTTATCATATTTACTTATAAAGAGGAAGATTTTTTTGAAAAAAGTCTTGATACTTTGTGAGTTTTTTGAGATAATAAGATGTTGAATTATATATTGGGGTAGCATAGTTTTTTACTGTTACCTGAATTGGAGATTTATTTATGGCATATGATTACAAAAAACTTGCTGAGCTTCTTTTCCCTGACATAAAGGGTACTGTTGAAGAGCTTGAAGCAAAATATCCTGAAAGAGGTCTTCCCGAGGGGGCGAGGGTAACACGTTTTGCACCAAGTCCTACAGGCTACCTCCATATAGGCGGTCTTTTCGGTGCACTTGTTGACGTGCTCACCGCGAAGGCTACAAAGGGTGTTTCCTACCTTCGTATTGAGGATACTGATAAAAAGCGTGAAATTGATGACGGTGTTTCAGCAATTATTAATGGCTTTGCTTCCTTCGGTATCGACTTTGATGAGGGTGTCACAGGATTTAATGAGGAGAAGGGTGATTACGGTCCTTATACACAAAGCCAACGTGCTGAGATTTATCAGACGGTTGCAAAGGAATTAGTGGAAAAAGGTCTTGCTTATCCCTGCTTCTGCTCTGCAGAGGAGCTTACCGCAATCCGTGAGGAGCAGGAAAAGGGTGATGCTCTTATATGGGGATATTTCGGAAAATGGGCTAAATGCAGAGATCTTTCTTTTGAAGAAATCGAGGCTAATATAAAAGAGGGTAAGCCCTATGTACTCCGTTTCCGCTCCGCGGGTCAGGAGGATAAAAGAATTTTCTTCGATGATATAATCCGCGGTAAAATTGAAATGCCCGAAAATATTATTGATGAGGTGCTTTTAAAATCCGACGGTATTCCTACATACCATTTTGCACACGCTTGCGATGACCATTTTATGAGAACAACTCACGTTATTCGTGGTGAGGAATGGATTTCATCCGTACCCAAGCACATAGCACTTTTCAAAGCCTGCGGTTTCCGTGTGCCGAAATATGCACATACCCCTCAGGTTATGAAAATAGATGAGGATGATGGCACAAAGCGCAAGCTTTCAAAACGTAAGGACCCCGAGGCAGCCGTAAGCTACTTTGTTGAGCAGGGCTTCCCGAAGGAGAGCCTTATTGAATATCTGCTTACTCTTCTTAATTCAAATTTTGAGGATTGGCGTAGAGCTAATCCCAAAGAGGATGCTTTTAAATTCCCCTTTAATCTTAAGAAGATGAGCCCCAGCGGATGCCTTTTTGACCTTGTTAAATTAAACGATGTCAGCAAAAATGTTATTTCTGTTATGGATGCGAAAACAGTTTATAGCTACATTGCTCAATGGGCAGAAAAATATGATGAGGTTTTCTACAAGGCATTTACTGCCGATGAAAAGTGGTCAACTGAAATGGTTAATATTGACCGCGAAAGTCCAAAGCCCCGTAAGGATATTGCAAAATGGAGCGAGGTAAAGGACTATTACTCATATTTATTTGATGAGTTTTATGAGCCTCAGTTTGAGCTTCCCGAAAACATTGCAAAAGAAGATGCCAAGGCAATTCTTGGAATGTACAAGGGTGTTTATGATGAGGCGGACGATAAAGACGAATGGTTCCGGAAAATTAAAGATATGTGTGAGCCACTCGGCTTTACGCCCAATGTTAAGGAATACAAAAAGAATCCTGATGAATTCAAGGGACACGTTGGCGATGTATCAACAGTTATACGCCTTGCACTTACATCAAGAAAAAATACACCTGACCTTTGCTCCATAATGAAGCTTTTGGGCAAGGAAAAGGTAATGAACAGAATAAATGCGGTTATTGAATCGCTTTAAGGAGATACATTATGGAAGAAATTTTTGAAACTGCAGGTAATTTTATTCACGATATTATCGACGAAGAATTGCGTGAGGGTGTTAACACAAAGGTGCAGACACGTTTCCCTCCGGAGCCTAACGGTTACCTTCACATAGGTCACGCAAAGGCTATCTGCATTGACTTTACAACAGCTATGAAATATGGCGGTGTATGTAACCTCCGCCTTGATGATACCAATCCTTCAAAGGAGGATATTGAGTACGTTGAATCCATAAAGGAGGATATTGAGTGGCTTGGCTTCAAATGGGATAAATGCCTTTATGCTTCAAGCTATTTTGACTTCCTTTATGAATGTGCTATCAAGCTTATAAAGGATGGCAAGGCATACGTTGATGACCTTTCCGCAGAGGAAATGCGTGAATACAGAGGTACTCTTACAGAGCCGGGTAAAAACAGCCCCTATCGTGACAGAAGCGTTGAGGAAAATCTTGACCTTTTCAAGAGAATGACAGATGGTGAATTCCCTGACGGTGCAAAGGTACTTCGTGCAAAAATTGATATGGCGTCACCTAATATGAATATGCGTGACCCTGCAATTTACAGAATTATGCACACAAGCCACCACCAGACAGGTGACAAATGGTGTGTTTACCCCATTTATGACTTTGCACATCCTCTTTCCGATGCACGTGAGGGCGTAACATATTCACTTTGCTCACTTGAATTTGAAAATCACAGACCTCTTTACAATTGGTTTATCGAGCAGATTGGTTTCGAGGAGCCACCGAGACAGATCGAGTTTGCACGTCTTAACCTTAACTATTGCATTACAAGTAAGCGTAGAAATATCCGCCTTGTTACTGATAACCTTGTTTCAGGCTGGGATGACCCACGTATGGCTACTATTTGCGGTATGCGTCGACGCGGTTACCCTGCAAAGGCACTTCGTACCTTTATTGAAAAGGTCGGCGTTTCGAAGGCATACAGCGTAGTTGATTACGGTCTGCTTGAATCCTGCGTAAGAGATGAGCTTAATGCTGAGGCACCACGTGTAATGGCGGTGCTTGATCCCATCAAGGTTATCATTGATAACTACCCCGATGGTCAGACAGAAAAAATTGAGGTTGAGGTTCACCCCGATAAGCCTGAGCTTGGCAAAAAGACTGTTACCTTCGGTAAGGAAATTTACGTTGAGCGTAACGACTTTATGGCAGAGCCCGTAAAGAAATATTTCAGACTTTTCCCCGGTAACGAGGTTCGTCTTAAGGGTGCATATTTTATCACCTGTAATTCTTACGAAACAGATGAAGAGGGTAACGTGACTGTTCTTCATTGTACCTATGACCCCGAAACAAAGGGTGGTAATGCACAGGACGGCAGAAAGGTTAAGGGTACAATTCATTGGGCAGGTCCCGATGCCTTCAAGGCAGAGGTAAGGCTTTATGACAGACTCTTCAATGTTGAGGATCCTGCAAGTGTGCCCGACGATGAATTCGTTGATGCTATTAACCCCGAGTCACTTGTTGTTCTTAAGGACTGCCTTATTGAAGAGGGAATTAAGGATGCAAAGCCTCTTGATTCCTTCCAGTTTATGAGAAACGGTTATTTCTGTGTGGATAAGGATTCCACACCCGATAACCCCATTTTCAACAGAACAGTACAGCTTAACTCCTCCTGGAAAAAGTAAAAAGTTGAAAGGATGAATAAAATGAAATATGCTTATAAAATAGTGGCATTTGTAATTGCTTTTGCTATTATACCCATTATGATTTTTACACCTTTTATTACAATTCGTATGCAGTCTACTGCAACAATGATTCTTGGATATATCAATGAGATGAAGAATCCTTCCGAAGATTCAAATGATCAGAAACAGCTTCCCGAATATATCGGTGAAAGCTTTGCGATCAGCGATTTGTTTATGTCGGAAGAAGCAAGCTTTGCATCGGGTCTTGTACAAACCATCAAGAATTACGGTAAGGGTGATATGGATACAAGTGCCATAAAAAAATTAATTGCACCTGCAATTGCATTGTTGATTTCTGCGGTGCTTACGGTGTTGATGGCTCTGGCTACTGCTATTACTGCCATTGTTGCAAAGGATAATCGCAAGGTTGTTTATTTCTCGGTTGCGGGTATAGGCTCTGCATATATGATTGACCGTTGCTTCGGTGCGATAGCTCAGCCCTTCCTTGACCAGAAAATCAGCATTGCTTCCCTTACTGAGGCTTGGTGGGGTAGCTTTGTGGGTGAGGTTGTACAGTTTGAACTCACCTATATTGTATGGTACATTATTGCCGCATTCATAGGTATTATCATCTGGACTGCCTGCTATAACTATACACTTCCTGCAGACGAGAAGAAAGCAAGATTACGTATGATAGGCGAGGCAAAGGACGAGTAAAACAGAGGTGCAGATATGATTTATGATAAAATTGAAAATTTAAGTCTGTATTTTAGTGCTGATTCAAAATTTGCAGGTGTTGAGCCTGCTCTTAAGGAATTCCTCAAAGCTCCCTTTGCAGAGGGTCGTATTGATATTGACGGTGACAATATGTGGTGCAATGTTGCAACATATACCGTAAACCCGGATAATCCTCTTAAATATGAAGCACACAGAGAATATGCCGACGTGCAGATTATGGTTGATGGTGCCGAGAATATCGGCTGGGCAAATATAAAGGAATGTAATATTACCGAGGATTTTGAAGAAGGCTCCGATATTGCATTTATGGATGCTCCTAATGGTCAGTTTTTTGAGCTCAGGGCAGGCTACTTTGCAGTGTTTTTCCCAGAGGATGCTCATGCACCCTGCCGCAAAAATGATAGTAGCGATACAGCACATAAGCTTGTTTTTAAGGTTAAGCTTTAATGAAAATATATAAAAAAGATACATCGCAAGGTTTTCCCTGCGGTGTATCTTTTTTCTTATAGTTAGTTAAGATGAAGCAATTGTAGAAAAAAAGCTTACACGGGCAGCTCGGCAATAAGAGTGAATATACCGTCTTGATATTTTGTAAGCATATCGCCGTTGTGTTTATCGACGGTACGCTTAATGCTTTTAAGACCTAAGCCGTGGTTTTCCGTATCCTTTTTACTGCTTATTATAATTCCTGCCCTCTTTTTGGGTGCTTCAGAGGATGGGTTAGAAACAGAAATGAAAATGCCGTTATCCTCGGATATTTTTAAATTAATATATCTTTCGGAAGCGTTTTCTATTTTTTCACAAGCCTCTATGGCATTGTCCAGAGCATTGCTGAGTATTGTGCATATATCCATACTGGGAACACCCTCGTAATTCAAGGGAACAACATCAAAGTGGGTTGCAATACTGTTTTTCTGCGCGGTAAGGAGCTTTTCGTTTATTATTGCATCAACAGCGGAGTTGTGACTTACCGATATATATGTGGCTTCTTCAAGTGCATCTGTCATTTTTTCAAGATAATCAAGAAGCTGAGCTTTATCTGCATTTTCTGCAAGACCTTTAAGCGAAAGGATATGATTCTTCATATCGTGGCGGATTTCTCTTGTTCTGTTGTAGCTTTCCTCCATTTTTTGGAAGGATTCCTTTTCAAGACGCATTTGTGTGCTTATAAGAATCTGGTTTCTTTCCAGCTCCAACTGGTTTTGCAGCTTTGAGAACAGAAAGAAAATAAGCAAATTGATAAATACAAGTCCTATTGTTGAAATTATTATGTATGCATTAATTTCTTCACCGGGGGAAAGAAGCTCAATATAGTATTGGTAAACGGTAAGCGTACCCAATGTTGTAAGCGGAACTATAAATAAAAGTAGCCAATATCTCAGAGGAACGCTCTTGTTTTTTGATTTGGTGAAAAGTCCCATAAGAATGATTATTATGAGCATAAATATATTGGGTAGCTCAATAGAAAGTATTCTGTAAAAGAAGCTTTCCTCCGTCAGATACGGGATTGTACCGATTGCTTTATCTATAACGAAAGAGAAAGCAAAGTAAGAAAGAAGCTTGGAAAGGGCAACAAAAAGTGAATAAGCCACAAAGAAAAAGACCTTAAGCCGTTTTTTGCCATCGTAAATTATAAAAACAACGCACAGAATCAGAAGCATCTGTATAAATGATTTCAGAGTACCGCTTTGACCTGTTTCCTGAAGTGCAAGAAGTGTGGCGGAGCTTATAACAAAGGCTATAACCGTAGGTAGCTTTGATTTATATTTCTTTTCAAAAAATACATTCATCATAAGGAATGCAAAAAGCATCTCTAATGTGGATGAAAAGAATCGTGTAAGATAAAACAAAGAGGTTTCAATAAATTCGAACATATATATCACCTTTTAGACCACAAATACGCTTCCTTAACGGCGGTAGCTCGGCTTTTGCTTACGGGTAGTGTGATGTTGCCTGAAAGCTCAACGGCTTCTTTACTCAACGCTTTTATTTTTAAAGCGTTAACGAGAAAGCTCTGGTGGATTCGTATAAAATCCTTTTCTGCAAGCTCTTTTTCAATGCTGTCAAGCTTACCGTAAAATGTGATTTCGTCATTCTTTGTGTGTACAATAATTACCCGTAGCTTACTTTCGAAATAACTGATTTCATCAAGAGGTATGTTTTTTATAACAGAAGAAGTCTTGACGGTATAAAAGTCGGTGGATTGTTTTTTGATTTCTGCAAGACATTCGGAAAAAATACGGTCAAAGGCATTATCAAGGTCGGTTTTTAAAATATATCTGAAAGCCTTTGCCTCATAGCCTGAAAAAACGTATTCCGCAGAGGAGGTTACAAAAACGATAAGTGCATTTACCCCCTCGTTTCGCAGTTCCTTTGCACAGTCAACACCGTTTGAACTTTTCATTTTTATGTCAAGGAAAATGATATCGAATGCTTCGGGATTACCCTTGCAGGCTTTCAGCAAATCAGAGCCGTCAGGGAAGGCGGAAATACCGGCTTCAATATCGTTTACCGCAAGGTATTTACGGGTGCGGCCTTCTATATATTCGCAAATGTTTTTTTCATCATCACATATCGCAATACTAAGCACGGCATTTACCTCCTTTTAATATCCTGAATATATTTTACTACAGAGTATATGGTTTTTCAATGCTTAAAAGCTATTCATTACTATATCATATATTGTATATGTACCCATAATCGTAAAGATTATGGAAAGAAGAGTAAGTGGATTAAATATCTGTCGTGAGTTTTTTGTTTTACGTGCTTGCTTTGTTGCCGAGAACAATAAATATATGATTATTGAAACAGGTGCAACAATAATAATTGCAGTAAACCAAAGGGCTAAGGATAATGCTGCTAAAATACCGTAGATGATTTCAAATATTATAATATCGTAGAATATTTCACTTGCATATCTGAGTACCATAATAGTTCCGTTGGTAATTATTGTTACAAGGGCAATAACACGTGCAGGGGCTTCCATACGCCACTTTGATTTGTTTGCAAGATGCTTTTCTGTGTTTGCGTAAAGCTGGAATACCACAACGGAAACAAGTGTAACAACCAAAAGAAATGTCAAAACGTAGTTTTCATAAAGTAAGGTCTGATCGTATGAATAAGTTCCGTAGCCGGGCTCTACGATTGTTTCAGTATAAGTGGTTGCATACTCCAAGGCTGTGCTGAATGATCTGATAGGTGTACCGATAAGGTTTGTTATGGGCATAACCAGAAGCAGAAAAGAATCTTCGATATGCCAATGTAATATTGCAGAAAGCACACTTGTAATGCAGACCCCAAAGGTTGAATAGAATAAAGCATTCAAATCGAAATGCTTTGAAAAAAGTGCCAGAAGGGAAAGAGTCGCCATAAAAACAAGCATATATAATCCGAGAATAACGGGTTCGGCAATGTTCCAAAATGCATTTTCAGGAAAATTGACTGTTTCACCTAAAATATAAAAGCCCGATAAAAGAATAATAGCAAAACCGAAGCCGAGTATTATTTGTAATAATTTTTTGTTTTTTAAAGTTTTCATATATTTCACTCCTTCAATTATAATAGGGGAAAACAAAAGGAAAAATTGCTGTGAATACCAGATGTGACAGAATTAAGGGGTTGAAAAAATATTCGATAGTTTTATCTTTTATGCAAAGAAAAACTGACCATATAACGTTTATTGCTGCGAATATGTGAGCTGATTTTTTACAAATGATAAATAGGGGTGTAAATACCGAAATACAAAGCTCACTGACTTTATACAAAACATCGTGGGTTGAAATTTGTAAAAATATACAAGCACTAAAAAGAAGCATAAGCAAGGCGTATAACGACAGTGTTGCTATGCAGAATATTTTCAGATAACGAAGATTTGATTTGTTCATAAGCTCAGCTCCTTACAAAAAGAATGTTGGTATAACAACTGTGGGGTAAATAATTGAGCTCAGAATAGTCAGTAAAATTACGGGACTGCGGAATAAAGCGTATGTTTTTTCTTTTTTGCAAATAACCAGGCACCATATTACGGTTATTAAAAGCCATAAAAATGACAGGAAGAAACAGAGTGTAGAAATGAATCCCAGTGCATAAGCACAAAGCTCATACATATACCATGAACCCGGGAAGTCTGTGTACCAAAAGAGGGCTAACATTAAAAACAGAGTTATTAAGACACCGTAAAAAGATAATGCGGTGATGCAAAGAGTTTTAAGGTTAGTATATCCATTTGATTTTTTTGTCATAAGACCATCTCCTTTTTCGTTTTTAGCATAGCAAAAAACGGTGTTTGGATTAAAGAAATGTAATTTTTGTAGCCTTTTTTGTAATTTTTGTTATATAAATTGAGGGTTGTTTTCATTTTTAATTGAAAAGCCGGTTGTTGTGTGATAATATATTTTTGTAAATTTATATATTTCAGAGGTTTTTTATATGAAAAAATTTATGGATAAGGATTTTCTTCTTACAACCGATACAGCAAAAAAGCTTTATGCCGCTTGTGAGAAAACACCTATTTTTGACTGGCATTGCCACCTTCAGCCGAAGGAAATTTATGAAAACAAAACTCCCGAGGATATTGCATACCTCTGGCTTGCAGGTGACCATTATAAATGGCGCGGTATGCGTTCCTGCGGTATAAGTGAGGAATATATAACCGGTGATAAATCACCCTATGAAAAATTCAAGGCGTGGGCAGAGGCTATGCCTAACCTTATAGGTAATCCCCTTTATCATTGGACTCATCTTGAATTACAAAGGTATTTTGGTATTTACGAAACACTTTCACCTGCAACCTGTGATATGATATGGGAAAAGGCAAATGCTAAAATAAAAGCAGGGGGTTTCACTCCTCGTGAGCTCATAGAAAAAAGTAACGTAAGCTACGTTTGCACAACAGATGATGCGGCAGATACACTTGAATATCACAAATTGCTTCAAGAGGATAAATCATTCAAATGCAAGGTTCTTCCTGCCTTCCGTCCCGACAAGGCGCTCGGTATTGAGCTTCCCGGCTATAACGAATGGGTAGCACAGCTTGAAAGCGTTATTGGAAGAAAGGTGGAATCATTCACTCAGCTTAAAGAGGCAATGCTTGAAAGAATCGAATTCTTCAAGGAAATGGGCTGTTGTGCTTCCGACCATGCCTTCACCTATGTGCCTTATAACAGAGCAGGTGAGGATGAGCTTAACGATATATATGCAAAAAGGCTTTCGGGAGCAGAGCTTACCGTTGATGAGGTAGATAAATACAAAACTGAGCTTATTATTTTCCTTGCGGATAAATATGCACAGCTTGGCTGGGGTATGGAGATTCACATCGGTGCTATGCGTAACAATAACACAGCAATGTTTAAAAAGCTTGGTCCCGATACAGGCTACGATTCCGTTGCCGATTACGAAATTGCAATTAATCTTTCAAGGCTTCTTGATGCAATGAATACAGAGTACAGACTGCCGAAAACAGTGTTATTCACACTTAATCCTAAGGATAACTACGTTCTGGGTACAATGCTCGGCAACTTCCAGACCTCTGAGGCGGCTTCCAAAATTCAGTTTGGCTCTGCATGGTGGTTCAATGATAACTATGATGGTATGCGTCAGCAGATGCAAACACTTATGAATCTTGGCGTTATTTCAAAATTCGTTGGTATGATTACCGATTCACGCAGCTTTTTATCCTATCCCCGTCACGAGTACTTCCGCAGAATTCTGTGTGAGCTTTTAGGTGACCTTGTGGAAGAGGGTAAATATCCCGATGATATAGAATTCTTAAGTAAAGTTGTTCAGGATATATCATTTAATAATGCAGTTAAATATTTCGGAGTATAAAAATAACCCGAAAGGGAGCGTAAATTAGGGATTTATTAGGTTTTAATAAAATATTTTCCGTTAATACTTTATGAAAAATCACCGTAAGGCGTCAGCCTTGCGGTGATTTTATCATTTCGTCTAAACGAAAACTAATTAAATTAAAACTGCT
>JAZRLZ010000047.1:0-29088 GCA_045647125.1 Acutalibacteraceae bacterium
CAGGATGCTATTTGCCGCGGTGGATATGAAGTAAATATGTTTTTATACGGGCATCTTCAACAATTTACGGATGATGCAGACTTTTGCCTAATGCGAGAAACCGTAAAGCATATTCAAAATCTAATAGAGGAGGAGTAAAGAAAAATGTATAGAATCGGACAAGAAGAAATTGCAGAATTAAGTAAGGTTATTTCTGCCCGTGATTTATTCAAAATTAACAAAGGACTTAAAGAGTCAGAACAAGTAGAAACTAAGCTTAAAGAAATTTTCAAAACGGATTTTTCGATTTTTATGACAAGCGGACACGCAGCTTTGACGTCGGCGTTAGTTGCAATGGGCATAGGCCCCGGCGATGAGGTTATTGTACCGGCATATACGTATATTGCAACAGCTATGGCAGTTGTAGCATCGGGAGCGATACCGATTATTGCAGAAGTGGACGACACACTGACCATTTCACCTAAAGATATAAGAAAGAAGATTTCGAAGCACACAAAAGCGATTATTCCGGTACATATTCAAGGTTTTCCCTGTAATATGAAGGCCATTATGGATATAGCGAAGGAGTATAACCTTTTTGTTTTGGAGGATGCCTGTCAGGCGGATGGCGGAAGCTTCAGCGGAAAGCGCCTCGGAACCATCGGCGATGTGGGTGCGTTGAGTTTTAACTATTACAAGATCATCTCCTGCGGAGAGGGCGGCGCATTTCTGACAAATAACCGCGAATTTTTCGAACGTGCCCTTATTTATCAGGACAGCAGTGCAGTTGCCTTTTTCGGAGACCAGATGCAAGGTTTTACGACCGAAGGATTTTGTGGCAACGAATATCGCTCCAATGAGCTATGCGCCGCTGTTATAAATGTGCAACTTTCCCGTCTCGACGGCATCTTGGCAGATCTCAGAAAAAACAAAAAGTATATGATGGATCAATTAGAAGGCTATTGCAAATTCATTCCCTCGAACGACATCGAAGGTGATTGCGCAACTACATTGGCACTGCAGTTTGAAAGCGAAGAAGACGCAAGAAGCTTTGCTGTTACTGAGGGTGTATGCGGAACACTGCCTATAGATACAGGAAAACACATTTATAAACACTGGACTCCGATTATGGAAAAACGCGGAGCATTCAATCCGTTGATGGATCCGTTTAAAATGGAGGCAAACAAAGATATAGTCCCGAATTATCACGCAGAAATGTGCCCCGAAACTTTGGAAAAACTGTCAAAGGTGGTTTATATTGGTATAAATCCGGACCACACCAAAGATCTGCTTGATGAAAAAATCGCACTCATAAAAAAAGCTTTAAATCGAAATTAAAGAAGTTCTAAAAAAAGAATTTATAAAGTATAAATCTCCTTGTTTTACAGATAATAAGAACCACACGGCGTTTCCAAAATTGGAAATTTTGACGCCTGAGTGAACCTTGTTACTCGCTTATCGCTCGTAATAACAGTAACAAATTTGTAAAGCAAGGAGATTTTGTATATATTATGAAAGCAACTGGAATAGTTCGTAGAATCGATGATTTAGGCAGGGTTGTTATTCCTAAAGAGATCAGAAGGACACTTCGTATTCGTGAAGGTGACCCTTTGGAAATTTATACTGCAAGCGATGGTGAGGTTATTTTCAAAAAATATTCACCTATGGGTGAAATATCCGAGTTTTCGGGTCAGTATTCCGACGTTTTGAGCCGTGCATCAGGCTTGCCGGTTATTATAACCGACCGTGATCACGTTATTTCCGTTTCGGGCTTTTCAAAGCGTGATGCTATGGATAAGCACGTTTCCCCCGAATTGGAGGAATATATGGAAAACCGCGAAAGCTATATTAAATCAAAGGAAAACTCTCCCCTTTACCCTATAAGTGCCCTGGATGTTACCGCTGCGGTTGCCTACCCTATCATTGCATCGGGTGATATTGCCGGCTCCGTAATTTTTCTTGATGACGACAACCTAAAACTGACTGATACGGAAATAAAGCTTGCTCAGGTTGCCGCATCTTTTTTAGGAAAACAAATGGAAGAATAACTACACAAAATAATATTATGTAATTTGTGCAATCCTCCAAAACGGTGGATTGCTATCTTTTTCGCATTGCTAAATAGCTTTCTCTATGATAGAATATAATTTGTGTAATTGTGCAAATTTCCATGGAGGTGATTATCATAGCATCACGTAAAGAGCGTACTGAAGCACTCAGTCAAAGCTTGAAAATTTATGTCAGCGATGCTCACATTTTCACCTCCGATGCAATTTGTCTTGCCGCATTTTGTGCACCCCGTCACAAGGATAAGTGCTGTGACCTTGGCACAGGTAACGGAATCATCCCAATGCTCTGGATAAGAGATTTTCAACCTAAGGAAATCGTCGGTGTTGAGCTTAGCGAAAACGCCGTTGAATTATTCAACAAAACCCTTTCCGAAAATAATATGCCTGATGCCGTTAATGTTATAAACTGTGATTTACGAAAACTTAAGGGCGTTTTACCCAACGAGTATTTTGACCTTGTAAGCATTAATCCACCATATAAAAAGCTGGGTACGGGTATTGTAAATGAGGGCGAGGATTACAAAAACGCCCGTCACGAATTCACCTGTACTTTAGATGATGCCGCAAAAGCCGCTGCACAGATACTTAAATTCGGCGGCAGGTTCTGTATTTGCCAGAGGCCGGAGCGTTTGCCCGATATTTTTGCCTCGATGCGTAAATACAAAATAGAGCCAAAATCAATGCGTGAGGTTATCCAACGACCCGGCAAGGAGCCAAGCCTTGTAATGGTCGAGGGTAAAAAAGGCTCATCACAAGGCTTCCGCATAAATCCACCACTTGTGCTTGAGGATGAAAACGGAAATTATACTGAAGAAGCATCAAATTTATTTTATGCATATAAATTCAAATAACTGAATTTTATATAAACTGGAGGAATTAAAATGGCGAAAACAAAAGCTGCTGTAAAAAGCGACCGCACAGGCTTCGTTCCTAAAAAAGAGGTTAAGGCCTATGCTATTGCTGCATTAGGACAAGGACTTGTATACAGCTGTATGTCAAGCTACGTTACAGACTACTATATGAACGTACTTGCTCTTGATGCAATGTTTGTAATTCTGCTTATGCTTATTGCCCGTATATGGGATGCTGTTTATGACCCATTCATCGGTATGGCTATGGACAGAAAGTCAACCAAATGGGGCAGAATGAAGCCCTACCCCGTAATTACTGCAATACCTATTGCGGCACTTACTATTCTTATGTTTGTAAACCCCGGCTTTGATACACAAAACCAGTCAGTTGGTTTATATGTGTTTGTTGCTATAAGCTACGTGCTTTGGGGTATGGTTTACTCTGTCAGCGACGTACCCTTCTGGAGTCTTCCCAACGTTATGACACCTGATGCCAAGGAACGTGGCGTGCTTATTTCTCACGCTAAAACTGTTGGCGGTATCGGTAGCGCCGTTACGGTTGCACTTCCTATTATTGTAGGTTACTTTGTTGCAGGCAGAGAGAATGCGGATATTCTCAAATATGCAATTATGGCAATTTCGATGTCAATTATCGGTATGCCCCTTTTCTCAATGACGTCATTTAAGGTTAAAGAGAGAATTCAGCTTCCTAACGTTACAAAGCAGAATGACGGCAGTCCCTCAACATTCAAGCGTCTTTTCACCTGCAAACCCCTGATGCTTGTAGTATTTGCAGGTATTCTTTCCTTCGGCAGATATATGCTTCAGGCGGCAGCTCCTCACGTTGCACGTTACTCTGGTCTTTACATAGGCAAAAAACCCACCACACTTGAGGAATACAATACAAACATTTCTAACGTAGCACTTGTTATTCAGATTTGTGCCGCTTTAGGTATGTTTGGTGCAATGCTAGTACTTCCCAAGCTTTATAAGAAGTTTGAATATAAACACATTATGCTTGTAGCCTGTATCGGCGGATTTGTTGCAAGTGTATTTACTGTTGTTATCGGTTGGACTACAAAGAATCTTCTTCTTTGCATACCCTTTATGCTTATTTCTGCCGTACCTCTCGGTGTTATTAACAACGTATCCTTTGCTATGGTTTGTGACTGCCTTGACTACCTTGAATGGAAAACGGGACTTCGCGATACAGGTCTCGGCTCCTCATGTCAGGCATTCGTTAACCAGATCGGTAACGCCTTTGCAACAGTTATGATTATCCTTATGTACATAGTTGTAAATATTGACGTTGCAACACTTAATATAGGCAAAGGACAGCAGGTTGTTGATGCCATTAATTCACTTTCCGCAACGCAGAATTTTGCTATGTTCAGCCTTGTAACAATTGTTCCAGGCATCAGCCTCATACTTTGTGCAATCCCCTTATTCTTCTATGACCTTACAGGTGACAAGAAAAAGAAGATATTTGCCGAGCTTGCAGAACGCAGAAAGCTTAACGGCATTACTATTGATGAGTAAAAATAATTAAAGAAGGTAACTTTATGAAATACGACCTCGTTATAGTCGGTGCAGGTCCTGCGGGTATTTTCACCGCTTTGGAAATGCGTCGCAAAGGATGTAACAAATCCATTCTTATAATAGAAAAAGGGCAACCTGTCGAAAAACGTCACTGCCCCAAAGAAAAAACAAAGCAATGTGTAAATTGTAAACCTTACTGCCATATTACAACCGGTTTTTCGGGTGCAGGTGCATTTTCCGACGGTAAGCTTTCCTTAAGCTATGAGGTAGGCGGAGATCTGCCCACACTTATTGGTGAAGATTTTGCTCAGGAGCTTATAAATTACACCGACAAAATCTATCTTGAATTCGGTGCAGATGAACACATCGAAGGCATCAGCAACGATGATGACGTAAAGGAAATACGCAAAAACGCCATTCAAGCGGGTCTTAAGCTTGTTGACTGCCCCATCCGTCACCTCGGCACAGAAAAGGCACAAACACTTTATCTCGAAATAGAAAATCATTTACGCGATGCAGGTGTTGATATGATGTTCGGCTACGAATGTAACGATATCATCATTGATAACGGCATCTGCAAGGGTGTGCTTATAAGCAAGGGCGATGACCGTCAGCAGATTGATGCCGATAAAGTCGTTGTTGCAACGGGCAGACGTGGTGCCGACTGGTTGGAAAAGTTGTGCAACGAGCACGGAATCGAGCACCAGGCAGGTACTGTTGATATAGGTGTTCGTGTTGAAGTAAGAAACGAGGTTATGGAAAAGGTAAACCGCGTTTTGTATGAATCAAAGCTTATCGGTTACCCCAAACCCTTTAAAAACAAGGTACGCACCTTCTGCCAGAATCCCGGTGGTTTTGTAAGTCAGGAAAATTACGACAATGATCTTGCTGTTGTTAACGGTCATTCTTATAAAGAAAGAAAATCCAACAACACAAACGTTGCTATTCTTTGCTCACACAACTTTAACCATCCCTTTAACCAGCCTATTGAATATGCACAAAAGGTTGGTGAACTAACCAATATGCTCGGTGCAGGTCACATTCTTGTTCAGCGTTACGGTGACATCCTTGATGGTAAACGTACATGGCCCAAAGAGTTGGCTCAGTCTAATATCCGCCCCTCTCTCCCCGATGCAGTTGCAGGTGATATAACCGCGGCAATGCCTTACAGGGCAATGACTAACATAATCAACTTTATTCAGGCGGTTGACCACGTTGTGCCAGGCTTTGCATCAACGGAAACATTACTGTATTCACCCGAGCTTAAATTCTATTCCAACAAAATCAAAATGGACACAAGCCTTAACACAAGCGTTAAGGGGCTTCATTGCCTTGGTGACTCATCAGGCTGGACCCGTGGACTTATGATGGCATCCGTTATGGGTGTTCTTATGGGTAGAATGATTGCGGAAGACAACTAAAAACCTTCGATTTTATGGGAAGTGTAAACTCAGGCTATTCTTAAGCCTTAATTTACGCTTCCCTTTTTGCATACATTTTTTGTATTCAGACAAAATATAATATATTAATAATTATTAAGGGTGAAGCTATGGTTATGCATATCAATTTTAAGAAGTTTATTAAGAATATTGCTATCCCTCTCGGTGTTGGTGTTGTATCGGGCTTCCTTACACGTGGCGGAGTTGAAAGTTTTAACCAAACCGCCAACAAGCCGTTTTTTATGCCGCCGGGGTGGTTATTTCCTGTTGCCTGGACAGTACTTTATATTCTTATGGGTATAGCAACTTATTTCATTGACCTTTTGCCGAAAAGTGACGGCAAAAAATTCGCTTTACGGCTATACTATATTCAGTTGTTTTTCAATTTTTGGTGGAGCTTCATATTCTTTTCATTCGGTCAATATTTATTTGCATTCATCTGGCTTTCAGTTATGTTTGTAATTATTCTTGCCACAACACTTCAATACAAAAAGCTTGAGCCGAAATCATCATATTTTATGATACCCTATATATTATGGGTAATATTTGCAGGGGTGCTGAATTTCAACGTGTATCTGCTGAACTAAAAAAACGCTTCCAACCGAAAGATTGGAAGCGTAGTTTTATTATATTCAGGAATTAATAAACCTCAACTGTGCCGTCTTCGTAAACCTTGATTTTATCACCTGTTTTAACAGTGTTAAGGAATTCATCACCAAGGCAGTCGATTGTAGGCATTGGGGTATCGGTCCATACTGCACCAAGGATAGCACCGGCTGCTGCCAAGGAGTCGATATGCTCTGAGAAAAGCATACATGCAGGACATTTATCCATAACCTTTGCACAATAAAGAACCATACCGCCTGTGGTTGAGCCTATTGTCTGAGGAAGGCAAAGTGCTGAGCCACCCATAGGCTTTTTGTATAAGTCAGGGTTGTTCTGGTCACCGCATTTTGCAGTTTTGTCCTCTTCCTTATCGAACTGAAGAGCATTCTGGAAAGATGCAAGTGTGTTGAAACCACCGTGTGAAACGAGAGCAATTGCCTCTGCTGTGCCCGGTACAACGGGACGACCTTTAAAAGTTTTCATCTTATTTTGCCCCCTTTGTGATTATATCAAGAATCTCATCATTAGTATAATAACGAGAAGTTGTGTATGTACGAAGCTTGTTTGAGTTCGTAATAACTCTGCCCTTCTTAGCAAGGGGGTTGTTCATATACATAAGCGGACAGATGTAGCTGAGTGTAACACCTGTAGCTGCAAGCTTTGCTGCGTACTCTGTTTTGTTGAATTCTTCACATACTGCAGGAGCAGCAGTAAATACTGTGGGGATAGTAACCTTTTTCTTACCACTCTTTTTAAGACCTTCAGCAACGTTATCTGTCCACTCCTTAAGCTGCTGAAGTGAAAGATGAGGACAACCGATGAAGCAAAGCTGAGGTGCCTTTGAAGGATCCTTCCACATAACAGGATAAGAAGCCTTTACTCTTTCAAGCTCTGCATCGTCAATAACGTAAACCTGAGCATTTTCAGCAATGATGCTTTCACCTGCTTCAACTGCTTCGGGTGTAAGACCTGCAATATGATAAAGACCAACCGCACCGTTAGATGCTGTGGCAGCACCGAAATCCTTAAGGTATGCCTTTGTTGCATCGTCAAGTTCAGTACCAATCCAATCGGTAAGACCCTTAACATAAGGAACATCCTCCATAACCTTCATACCGATAGCGCTACCGAGAACCTGTGCTTCGGGCTTTTTGGTAGTTTTAACCTCTACAACCCAGGTTGCCTTTCTGCCTTCATCAGTAACAAGACCGAAGTAAGGAACACAGCCTACGATTGAACCGAAAAGTTCAATAATACCTGAGTTACGGTTACAACGTGCACCGAGTACAGAGTTAGCATAAACAACCGCACTTGACTCTGCCCATGAAAGGATATCACCCTTCTTAGGTGTGTTACCAACTTCATCCATATAGCATGTGCATGTGTATGCGGAATCGTTAAGAAGACCTAATTTTCTGAGCTGTTCATCATAAGAATCCTGCTTTGTGTACATAAATTTGTTAAAAACAAAATTCTTAAGGAAGTTTGAAGGCACCTTGGGATCAACGGGCTTGGGGTCAACAGAGAATTTCTGCTGTGAAGTGATGCCTGCTTCAATAAGCTGATCCATAAGCTCATAAACAGGACTCATAACCTTAAGACCGAAGCTTGTAACAAGGTGACCCATTTCACTTGTAACGGGTATCATCTTTGTAGCACCGAATGCTTCGCCGTACATAACAAGGGTTTTCATAACCTTTGCCATTACTTCCCCTTTTTCGCCATTAAGTATGGCAGCCTGTTCAGGGGTTAATTCCATTTTGTAGTCCATTATTTTCATCCTTTCTTGAAATACAATTAGACAAAATCATTGTAACATAAATATATAAAAAAGCAAATACTTTTTGTTAAAAAGATAACGAAACCCCCTTAATTTTGCAATTAAGGGGAATCTTTTAAATAATTATAAAATCCTTTGGCGGTACCATAATACCATTTACTGTTACAACCGACGGATTATAGTTAACATAAACCGTTTTTGAATAATCGTAGGTCACCTTATAAACACCTGCAAGCACCGACTGGTGAGATGTAATTGTTTTACCAATCAGCGGAAACGTTTTTTCTGCGGTTTCGTAAACCTTTGCAACAGAAGAAATATAGGCATTATAATCAAGTGTACTGTTGCTGTTATGTGTGAATACAAAAGAGGGAACACCGCCATATTCAACCGCTTTAAGCATAGCATCCTGCAACGAAAGATTTGTTGTATTCATAGGGTTTGTGCCGTATACAACGCTGCCGTGGACAACCATCTGAAGAACAGGCACTGCAGTAACACCGCTATAAGTCTGCAAGGTTGCCGCTTCAGGCATATAAAACACAGTATCTGCCTGCTTCATAAGATAAACTGCAGGACTTCCGAGCATAATGCTGCTATTTATGTCAAGCGTCTGCACACCGTCACTGATAACGTCAAGCACATCTTGTCGGCTGACCTTACTATCCACATCGGTGAAAAGAACCGATGAAGCGTCATTTATACACAAATCCTTTACACCTGAATCGTTAAAAGATTTATATGTTTTAGATATATTTTTCTTAATATCATCGGAATCTGCTACAGAAAAAGCGGTAGGCTCAAAACCCGCAAAATCCGAGATTGTTGAATAAAGCTCTACGGGACGGTTTTTGTAATCCGCTTTTTTGACAAACATATTGTAGTCAATCCAGAGTCGGTCACCCTCACCGAGCTTACCGACAAGAGCATTATAGCCATCTTCACCGCCAAGCTTTTCGGATAACTTCAATGAACCTTCAGCAAAGGTATTAATCCCCTTATCCCCTACACCTGAAAGCCTTAATGCAACATTTTTCACTCCGCGTGATTTAAGAAGTGCAACAATCTCAGTTGTATCCTCAAATGTTGTTACAGCTTTTTTGCCGTTAGGACTGCCGACAACATTGATAAAGAAAGGTAAAACCTCCGGTTTTTGAGATAAGCCTGAAGAAATATAGTTTTTAGCAAGAAGCACCTCACGTACCTGAGCCGCTACCGCATTGTAGTCGGTTATATCTTCACTTACATAATATGATTGGGAAATAACTCCGTTATAGCTTTCGCCTTTAACGTATGAATCCTTAACAATTCCGCAAGCGGTAACCGTAAAGGTATTATAAAGATATCCGCCACCATCTGCAAATTTCTTGAAGGTAATTTCAGATAAGGCATCACCCTGAGTAATAATGGTATTAACAAGACATTCTTTTCTTGAATATGCGAAAAAAGGAAGATATGCCCCTTCTTCATGGTTATAAAGTGCAACGTCTGTGCCGTAAACTGAAAACTTTTCGGAAAAATCCTGCTGATTTTTTTCAAATAAATCAACAACCGCACCGCAACCATCAGGAATAATATATTTTTCACCTGAAACACCCTGATTTACGGAGAAAAGGCCGGGTAAAATACTGACTTTTTCAAGGCAGAAGCCTTTCGGAAGCAATACAGTCGAGGTATCAACCGACGCCACAAAACAAGAACCGTCAAAGGTTAAATCCAAAGTAACCGAAGCAAAAACGTCGGCTTTTGAAACACCATCGGCAACTGCTGACTCGTCAGGGAACATATCGAATTTAACGCTTGCTTTTTTCACACTTATGCCCATAACCTCAAAGGTGCCGAAGGCTACACTGTTATCGGTGGAATTCATTAAATAAACATTTCCCGATCTGTCGCGAAGACGGACATCCAGAGCATTTGAAAGTGAGTATTTTGCAGCATCAACTGAGGCAGAATTAAAAATCTCTTCCCCGCTTGAAGAAACAATTGCAACCGCACCATTCTGACTGTTTATAAGCATTTTGCGGGATTTGTTACCTGAAACCTCAACGTCATATGCAGGAGAAAAATCCACACCCTGACTATTACCCGTTGTATAAGAATAGCTTTTTATACTCTTGGATAAAAGCATGGGAATTGTTTGCGAAAGAACAATCACCGCAACAAGCACCAAAGCACAAAGGATTATTAACTTTTTATTTTTCAGCTTTTTAATCTTCATAAATCACCAAATCCAAAGATTTTCAATACACTATATAATACCACGCTTAACAACATTATGTCAAACCGAATAAACACATTATACACCTAAATAACACAATTATTTTTTAATTAAATGTAAATATATTACTATATTATAAATAAATATTGAAAAACTCTTGTAAATTTTCGATTTATGTTATAAAATAGATGCAATATTGTGTATTAACATTACACAAGAAATAATGCAAAGGATGAAAATTATGGCAAACAACGAAATCAAAACAAATGCCGAGATTTATCGCGAGCAACGCAAGGCTCGTCTTGCAAAGGCAGCTAAAAAGAAAAAATCAAGCAAGGGTGATAAAATAGTTGGTATAGTTATTAAGGCAATATGTGTTTTACTCGCCTTAGCACTTATCCTCTACTTTGTAAGCCAGTTGCTTTTAAACGTATTCTGTGTACCACAGAAGCTTCTTACTGCGGCTACTTACGGTGACGAAAAAATCACTGTTGCGGAATACAACTATTTCTATTCAAGAATCTACAACCAGGCAGTTCAGGTTTCACAGTACTATGAACAGCAGCAGGCTGGTTCAGGCGCGCAGTACTTTGACACAACAGTTGATCCTACTGAGCAGAAATATACAAACGAGGATGCTCCCGAGGGTGTTGAAACTTGGGCAGACTACTTCAGAGTAATGGCTCACGAAACTGCATTCCAGTACAAAAAAATCTACAAGGATGCAACAAGTGAAGAAGCTAAAAAAGCAGGCTTTAAAATCACTAAAGAGCAGCAGAAGGAAATGGATACTTCAATCGAAGAAACTATGACTTCTATCGAGGATTATGCTGCTCAGGCTGACTTCTCAGTTGATAACTACATTGCAAGAACTCAGGCAGAAGGCCTTAATGCAGAATCCTACAAGGAAATCCTTGTTATGGAACACACAGTTCAGTACTACTTAACATGGTTCCAGGAGAATGCAGCAAACGATATCACTGAAGAAGATGTTAACAACCACTACGAAGCAAACAAGGGCTCCTTCGACCACGCAGCAATCAGATTCTTCACAGTTTCTTATGCAGAGGCAGAAGAAGGTGCTGAGGGTGCGGTTGACCCCGTATACACAAAAAAAGAAGCAAAAGCTATCGCAGAGCAGTTTGCAGCAGAGGTTTCTGACGTTGCATCATTCAAGGCTGCTGCTGAAAAGCATGCACTCCCCTCACTTGCTGAACAGTACAAGGAAGATTCTGCAACATTTGCAGACGGTCTTACAAAGGATAACCTTTCAACTCTTTCAGAAAAGCTTGCTGACTGGGTATTCAATGAAAAGAGAGCAGTTAATGACGTAAGCGTATTTGACGTTGCCGATCAGGAATCATACTACATCGTTATGATCGAAGAAACAGCTTCAAGAGATACTGCAACTGCAGGTGCTGACGTTCGTCACCTCCTTGTTGAAGCTAAAGCTGCAGACGAGGAAGGCAATGCCCTTTCAGAAGATAAAATCGCAGAAAACAAAGCGAACGCTAAGGCAGAAGCTGAAAAGCTTCTTGCAGAGTGGAAAGCCGGTAAAGCAACTGAAGATACATTTGCAAAGCTTGTTACAAAGCACACAGATGATACTGCTTCTGCAGAAACAGGCGGTCTTTATGAGGACATCAACTCAGAAAGCAGCTATGTACCCGAATTCCTTGCTTGGGCACTTGCTGACCACAAAAAGGGTGATGTAGAAATCGTTGAAACTGAATACGGTTATCACATCATGTACTTCGTTGGTGCAGATAAAATGCAGAAATGGGAAAGCGATGTTCGTGCAGAAATCGCAAACACCTCTTACGTTGAGTACGAAGAAAACTTAGTAGAAGATGTTAGCGAAAAGGCAGTTCGTAATGAAAAAATCACAGACTTCTTCGCAAAGAGAAACGAGGAAAGAATTTCTTCATCCCTTGCATCTGCTGCAGCAAACTCAACTCTTTCATACTAATCAATATCAAAATTTAAACCAGGTGTTTATCACCTGGTTTTTTCTTTTATTATTAAATTAATATTTTACACGTTCATCAAAAAACCTTTTAGCGTTTTGATAAAACATTTTATTGAGTATGTTATCACTGAAGCCTAAATCAACCAAACCACTATACACATCGCCAAGCTTTTCAACACCGCTGAAATCCTCATGCATATAACAACCATCGAAATCGCTACCAAGAGCAATTATATTTTCACAACCTTTATTAAGGAAATAATCTAACTGAAAAGCCAAAGCATCAATTCCCTTTTTATCGGGCATTTCAATAAATTCTGTATAGAAATTAAAGCCTACAAGACCTTCTCTTTGACGTATAATATCAATTTGCCAATCGCGTAAATTGCGTTTATGTCCTTTATAAGTATCAACCATATCGGCATTGGAGTGAGATGCCACAAAAGGTTTATCATATATATTTACAAATTCCTCGAAACCCTGCAGATTAAGGTGTGACACATCAAGAGTTATACCAAGGTCATGGGCAGTTTTAATGAATTCCTTGCCGAAATCAGTAATACCACCCTCTGCAAAAGCACCTGCAGCAATTTCGTTATTACTGTTCCAGGTAAGTGTTATAAGACGTACACCACGCTCATATAAGTGATAAAGCCCTCCTATTGTACCGCCACAAGCAGAGCCGCCTTCGCAGGATAATATAGCCTTTACGGGAACTTCAGAATCTTTGCCGAATAAGGAAACTACATCATTATTTCCCTCTAAAGATTCATAAAACAAATCTGCCACATTATCGAAGTAATCAACTGCAGCTTTTCCCCTCAGCTCATCGGGGATCCATACTGCGAAAACCTGATTATATTCTTCATAGAGTTTTGCTCTGTTCAATGATAAATGCAAATCATTCTCTCTTAAGCTTTTCTTTTGGTTGTAGCACTCACCGATAGTGTCACAATGGAGATCAAAAATTTTCATATATACCTCAAAACGCGTTTATTATGTGATTACACCTTGAAACCTTATGATTTTCATCAATATAAACCTCGAATATATCATAACGAGGGGTCATTTTATAATTATATTTATTCATATATGATGCGGCTACGCTTTTTATGTTTTCCTGCTTGTGGTAATCAACTGCATCGGCAGGGCTGAACATTGCATTTTCATTACGGGTTTTCACCTCAACAAAGCAAAGAAAACCCTGATAAAAAGCGATAATATCAACCTCACCAAACCTTGTGGAGTAATTGGTAGCAAAAATATCGTAGCCATTACTCCTCAACGCCCTTACAGCAGTATACTCACCAAATGCACCTATCAATTTCGGATTCATACATTGTCACCGAGAATCTTTTTAAGAAAGCTTCTTCTGTGTACAGGAGAAACACCATACTGCTCTATCATTTCATAATGAAGCTTTGTGCCGTAGCCCTTATGCTTTTCGAACTGATATTCTGGATATTCCTCTGCAATTTTGAGCATAAATCTGTCTCTGCTTACCTTTGCAATAATTGACGCAGCAGCAACAGACATACACTTACTGTCACCCTTTATTATTGTAACCTCTTTAACACCTGTCCGAGGATACTGATTTCCGTCAATATATGCAAGGTCAGGCTTGATACTAAGCCCATCCACCGCCCTTTTCATAGCAAGGAAGGTAGCATTAAGAATATTGATTTCATCAATTTCCTTTTCTGTAGCAATTCCTATGGAATAAGAAACAGCATCCCTTATAATATCATCAAAAACCAAGTCACGCTTCTTTTCAGAAAGCTTTTTGGAATCGTTCAGCACAGGATGAGAGTAGCCCTCGGGAAGAATTACGGCTGCCGCAAATACAGGGCCTGCCAAAGGTCCTCTGCCCGCCTCATCAACACCGCAAACCACCTTAAAGCCATTCTGATGAGCCTCGGTTTCATAAGAAAAATCAAGCATAAAAACACCTCAAAAAATACTCGGAACAAAAATATTTGTTCCGAGTTTATTTTAATACAATTATTCAGGAAATTCAAGTGTAAGTCTGCCAAGCTTACCGCCACGATATTCATCAAGAAGCATTACAGAGGCACGTTCATAATCTATTTCTCCACCGGAAATAAGCATACCGCGTTTCCTTCCGATCATCTCAAGAATTTCATAATCCTCTTTATCATCAAAACCGGTAATTTTAAAACGCTCCTCAATACGCTCACTGTAGCCGCTTTTAAGCACGTTTATAAGACGGAGGGCTAAGGTTTCACTATCAAGCACTTCGTCCTTTACAGAGCCTATAAAAGCCAATTTATCACCAACTGATTTATCCTCAAACTTCGGCCATAAAACACCGGGAGTGTCAAGAAGCTCGATTCCGCTGCCAACAGCAAACCAACTGTTTGACCTTGTAACACCCGGCTTATCGGCAACCTTCGCTCTGTTACGGCCCGCCATTTTATTTATGAAGGAGGATTTACCTGTATTTGGTATACCCACAACCATAACCCTTAGAGGCTTACCAACCATTCCTTTTTCCTCGTTACGCTTAATTTTATCTTTAAGCACCTGACGAACAAGGGGTAAATAAGCGTTAAGACCTTTACCTGAGCGGCAATCAACGGGCAATGCGTACATACCTTGACTTTTATAATATTCAATCCATTTTTGTGTTGCTTTTTCATCTGCAACATCACATTTATTTAGTAAAACAATGCGGGGCTTGTTACCTATCATCTCGGAAAGCTCGGGATTTGCAGAACTTGACGGAATACGTGCATCAACAAGCTCGGTAACCAAATCGACAAATGGCAGACTCTCTTTGATAAGCCTGCGGGTTTTTGCCATATGTCCCGGAAACCATTGTACTACTTGCTTTTGGTTATCATTCATAATCGTAAATATCAAAATCTCCGAAAGGAAGAATTCTCACAACTGCTTTGCCCAGAATTTCACGCTGGTCAATAGCACCTACTAACATTGAACGGCTATCGGTCGAACCATTGCGGTTATCACCCATACAGAACAAGTGACCTTCGGGTACAGTAAAAGGAAACTGTCGGTAGTCACCCTTTTGTACAAGGAAATTTTCTTTGATATAAGGCTCATCAAGTGCAACACCGTCTACGTAAACTGTAGCACTATCGTAATCAATATCAACAGTCTGACCGCCAACTGCAATAACACGCTTTATAAGTGGCTCGTGGAAATAGGTATCCTGAGTAACGACAACGATATCACCGTAAACGTACTCTGACTTATTAACTGTAAGAAGCCAGTCACCATGCTGAAGAGTGTTTGTCATTGATTCACCGTCAACACCAACAAGACGGAAAACAAATGTAAATATAACCGCAATGATGATAAACGAGCTCATTACAACAGAAAGGAAATCGTAGATTGTGAAATAAATCTGCTTTTTGGTATTTTCTTCCTTATCACGTTTTGCTTTTTCGGCACCGGGAACAACCTCTTCCTCATCCTCAGAAAAAACACGAGCGTTTTTGTCCTTAAGTAAAACTTCTTCCTCCTCAGTCTGCACAACGGCAGTTACAGAGTCATCGGTTACTTCAATATCTTCGATAATATCATCAACAGATACACTGTCTTCAGTTAAATTTTCGGTTTTTTTATTTTCATCCATAATTATTCAACCGTCCAATCCCCTAAAGGGTAAATTCTGCAAAGAACTTCACCGACAACCAGTCTTTCATCAACACAGCCCACCTGACTAAAACGGCTGTCAATTGAGTAGCCGCGGTTATCACCAAGCACAAAAACAGTTCCCTCTTCTACAACTATAGGGAAAGCAATATCACCCTGCTGTTGTGTTAGCTCATCTGAATAGAATTCTTCCCTGCCGTTGACTGTAACAATACCTGTTGCAAAGTTGATATCAACAGTATCGCCTTCAAGGGCAATAATACGCTTAACAATAGGAGTTTTTATACTATCGGTTGTTGAAAGAACAACAACGTCACCAACCTTCGGCTTATAACCGACGGCGGAAACAACGACCTTGTCACCATCGTGCAATGTGGGCGCCATAGAGGAGCCTTCAACATTAATTACCCTGAAGCAGAAAAGGAACACAACCGTTGCCACAACAAGGGCTGCAACAATTGCCTGAAAAACCTCGAATATATTAATTTTTTCTCTTTTGGGTTTTATTTTTTTGTTATCTTCAACATCAATATCATTATCAAGCTTGATGTTATACTCCTCCGTTTTACGCAAAACCTTCACCCCATAAATAAGATAGTTTTATTATACACCTTTGATGATATAAAGCAACTTAAAAATTGTAAATAATTTGATAAAAATATCAAATTAAGAATCAAGGGCAGATATTTAATATCTGCCCCAATCTTCCGACTATAATCAGCCGATTCTTTCCTTAACCTTAGAAGCTTTACCAACTCTATCACGAAGATAGTAGAGTTTTGCTCTGCGAACTTTACCGCGACGAACAATTTTAACGTCTGCAACGTTTGGTGAGTGAATCGGGAATACTCTTTCAACACCTACGCCGTATGATACACGACGAACTGTGAAAGTTTCGCTGATACCGCTGCCGTGTTTAGCAATAACAGTACCCTCGAATTCCTGAATTCTTTCTCTCTCGCCTTCACGAATCTTAACGCCGATACGGATAGTATCACCGATTTCGAAAGCGGGCTTCTCAGCCTTAAGGCTGTCCTGTGCAATAAGTTTTAATGCGTCCATAATAATCCTCCGTTTTTTTCAAGCGTTCATACAATAATGATTGCAGCGGACCGCCAGCTTTAATGTTGCCATTAACTGCCGTTGACACCATAAGGGTAACAACGCACACATAGACTTAAGTATAATAACACAATGATTTGTAAATTGCAACAGTTTTTTATATTTTATTTTGTAATTATTTACAAATACTTTTTATATAATCAAATGCTTCACTATTAGTACAATATAGCACATCTTCTCTTCCGCTGAGTTTACCGAATAAAGCCTCAACAAAACTCCAATCATCGTTTACATCCATCTCGTAACTGTGCCCCCAGATATAAAACAAAGCAATCTCGTCACCGCTGTATTCAATAAATGCATCACTTAATTCGGTTATTGCTTCCTTATCCTTCAACAAGCTTATTGTAGGCTTGAATAAGTATGGGTTATCCTGCAATTTAAAGCTATGGCTATGCATAATCGTTCTTGCATATTCTATAGGTGTATTCTCTTTTATAACCTCTGCAACACGCTCGTCACAATTCACACCGCCGCAAGGATAGGCAAAGCCTCTTACGCTATACCCTGCAAGCTCGCTTAAATTAACTCTGTCATTATCAACCTGATTAATGATTTCTTCCTTCGAAAGCTGAGTCAGTAACGGATGTGTCAGAGTATGCGAAGCAACCTCGTGATTTTTATAAATAGACCTTACATCCTCTTTATTCACTTTATTGTGATTAATTTTTTTACCGTTAATAATAAGGTGACCATCTTTCCCTAAAAGCTCCGAATTAAGATTAAAGGTACATTTCAGGCCGTATTTATCGAGAAGCTCAATAAAGCGTATATCCTGGGTTACACCGTCATCAAAGCTGAAGGTTAATATTTTTTTATATTCCATAAACTGACCTCACATAACAAAGGATAATAACAATAAAGCTTATTGCTATTATCCCGAATACACTCATTATAATATTTTATATACGGTTTTGCAACATCAAACTGCAGGAATAAACAAAACCCTTAATTTTTCGGTCGTATCACCATCAAGATCATTTTCACAAGCAATTGCCGAAACAGTTGTGTTATAACGACGAGCTATAGACCAAAGGCTTTCGTTTTCACATTCGGGGAAATACACAGTTATAGCGTTTCGTCTTACATCAACTATGTTGTCGCTAAGCGAAATGTGAGTAATGGTATCTACACTTATTTCTTCAAAAACAGAGCATTGAACATTAAGCTCTGCTCTTATTTCGGCACCCGATAAGGAGGAAACGCAATCAAGAGAAATAAGCGTTACATCAGGATTGCATATGGGAGTACCCGCGCAATCCACTATTTCACGATTGTATGAAAAATCTACCATCTTGCTTACGTTAGTTATATTACCGTTATTATCTCTAACAATAACCGATGCGGCAACACTTCCGCTGATAATCAGTTTACCATTTTCGAATTTAGTATTAATCGAGGTTATTTCACCGCAACAATCAAGGATTTCCACTCCCCCGTCGGTAGTGTTGAAATCACTTCCTGCGGTAATCGTTTCACGTATCTCACTTAATGCTCCGTAAAATCTGCAAGGAGTTTTCTTAAGTTCAAGAGTTTTATTAATCGCATAAGCATCGGATATCACAAGAAGCTCTTTTTCTTCCCACATGGTAACAGAAGCGTCAATACCGAGAGAAATTTCAAAGGTGCTGGAAGCTCCTGCTGACTCACCCTTAGGTACAACGTCAACCGAACTCACGTTAAGGAATACGAAACCTGTAAACCTCTCCTCCATTCCTTCAAATTCCATAATCTGATTTATGGGAAGAATATGTCTTATTTTTTGGGTTTTTGATTTATCATCTGCAGTTACATAGCATATATCAACAATTGCTTCACCCTTAACCATAAGCTTGTTATTAATTTTTTTCACATCGGTGCAAACTGCACTTGCACTATAACTCAGAACAAAGGCACAGCCCGACTCAAGACTGAACGTATCACTCATTGCAAATTGACCCGTTTTCCTGCACCCTATTGACATTGCCCTTACAGGAACAGTTTTCTGTTCTATGCAACTCTCTTCATCTATAGAAATAACTTCAGTTATTTCCTGACAATAAGCATTAATCTTTATTCCGAGACCTGCTTTTATATCCGCCCTTTTTGTACCGGTTGCTCTGCAATTAACATACGAAACCTTTACGCCTGCCGTTATATCTATGGCATCACCAAAAGCCACATCATCCTTATACACATTAAACGAGCAGGTCTGGGTGTACACATAAAGACAACCATCCTCGGCAATATAAATCATCTTGAATTCACACAAGCCGTCAACTGTTACCCTCTCGCCTACAAGACGGCAAGAGTTAATTTTCGGCTTGGCAACAGATTTAACTATACGCAACACCTCCGGCATATACTCGGGTAGCGCAAGTTCACACTCTACAACCTCTTCTATCGTGTTATCTGCAAGAATTTTAAGTGTTTTATAATCTTCGTGCTTTAATGAAATATCCATAAAAATAAACTCCTTCATATATTCTATAAAAATATATGAGGGAGTTTTATTGAATATTACATTTTAATACGCTTCCGAAGCGTCTTCAGATGTTTCCTCCACCTGATAATCTGTATATAAAAGGTCATAAAGCATCTGCTTGTTTGTTTCAAGATCAATGGAAATACTTGAGCCGTCCCATTGGTCAGAGTACCACCACGTATCATCGAAGGGAATCTTCTGCGTAACAAGAAGCTTATCCATATTACCGCCCGACTTTGTCATACAACCCATAAGGCTGAATGCAAGACTCCAGAAATCCACCATTGATAGAGTTGTTGTAACAAAAGGAGCAACATCCTGAGCGGTACCCATAAGTGTAAAAATACCAATAGGATTTATATTGGATTTTACGTCTTCCATAATTGCACCTATAACCTTACGCTGACGCTCGGTCCGGTTAAAGTCAGAATCCAGCTTACGGATACGTACATACCAAAGAGCCTGATATCCCGTAAGATGAACGTTTTCACCACTTGAAACTGCTTCAGGTTTCTCCTCCTTACCGTATCTGTGACGATTATTGATATAATCAGCCTCATCCTCGGTAACATCAACCTCTATACCACCAAGGCCGTCAACAAGGGCTGTAAACATCTCGAAATCCACTGCCGCATAATCATCAATCTTGATACCGAAGTTGTATTCTATTGTCTGGATAAGAAGGTTTGCACCGCCCCATGCATAAGCCGCATTAACCTTTGATTCCTGATGCCCCGGAACATAAAGGTGAGTATCACGCAAAATCGAGCATACTGTTATTCTGCCTGTTTGCTTATTGACAGAAGCAATCATCATACTGTCGCTTCGTGCAGAGCCGCCTTTTTCGGCATCGGTACCGATAAGCAAAATATTATGAACGTGACTTTCACTTACAAGTGAAGAAACATCATCTATATGAACAATATCCTCTGCCTTATTAAACTTACCCACAACGCTGTTTGCCATAACGGCAAGAATACCACCGAAGCCAATAATAATACAAAGAATTACAATGAAAGCAACAAAGCCTTTGGACTTTTTCTTTTTTTGATTTGCTGAGGGAAGCCTTTTGCGACGTGCCTCATAATCAGAAACCTCATCCGAATTAACCCGGGGAATCCTTTGTGTATCACCCTTGTAATTAACCGGACGTCTGTTAGCCGACGGTGGTGGAGCATTTCGACGTACAGGTGCCTGCTGACGGGTATAAACTGTTTCTTCGGGCTCAACTCTTCTGCGTGGGACTCTGTTTGAAGAAATATCTATATACTCGTCCTCATAACGATTTACGTTATTACGATTAACGCTACCTCTGTCAAAATAAACATCGTTATTGTTCTTTTTACCTATGTAAACGTCGTTGTTGGAATCGCTGAAAATATCTTCGTACTCGTTATCACTTACGAGCTCGATATAATCATCATCAATATTAACTCTACGTTTATCTGAATTATTGGGATATCTTCTATCTGGCATAATTACACTCCTCCCAAAAATTTTTATTAATTCTACCACATTTATCAAATATTTGCAACCTGCCCCTAAATCAAGGCATAAAACAAAAAAATGATGATTAAGGTTAAGCCTCAACCATCATCTTTAAACATACTTATTTTGCAGTATACTCTACACCCTCGGCTACCTGTAAGGATTCCAAAACTTTGTCAACTGAATTTTTGAGTTGAAGGTAATCCTCCTCAGTATTGTCAGAATATTGAACATCTGAAGGGTAAGTTACAATAACGTCATAATCACCTGAATCAGCAACTGAAATAACACCCATATGCTTAAATGGCATAGGTGAATTAGCCATCATTTCAGGATATGATTCACTGACGGGATGAACCTCTATAACAAAAACAAGTCCACCATTACCTTCATCGACACTTGCATTATGTGTAAAAGTAAGACCATAGGCACCGTTACTGTTATAATTCCTTACGCTATAGGAATATTTACCATCCCATGATTCGGGCGTAACAACAGAGAAATAATCGGTGTTTATAGTTTTGGTCTGTGCAGCTGCTTCTGTAGTAGTTTCATCAGTTGTTTCCGTTGTGGATTCATTAGTTGTTTCTGACTGTGTTTCCGTAGAAGTGGTTTCCTCTGTTTGTGAAACACTTTCGGTAATTGTTGATATCACCTCAGTTGAAGGCTCTTTTTCCTTTTCATTTTTTGCGACAAAAAAGCCTACACCAAAACATATAATACCAATTACAACAATTATAATTACAGCTTTTTTTGAAGACATAATAAAACCTCTTTTATTTATGACCAAATTGTTGTTTCATTCTTTTTTCTTTGGAAAGAATCTTTTTACGAAGTCGGATGCTTTCAGGTGTAATTTCAAGAAGTTCGTCATCACCGATAAACTCCATAGACTGTTCTAACGAAAGCACTGTGTGAGGAACAAGACGTAAAGCATCATCACTGCCTGATGCACGTGTATTAGTCATTTGCTTCTTCTTACACACGTTACAAACAATATCCTCATTCTTTGCACACTCACCAACAATCATACCCTCATAAACAGGTACGCCGGGACCTATGAAAAGTCGACCTCTGTCCTGAGTGTTGAATAAGCCGTAGCCCGTTGACTCACCTGCTTCGTGAACAACAATTGAGCCACGCTCACGCATCTGGATATCACCCTTATATTCCTCATAACCGGCAAAAAGGTTATTCATTATACCGTTACCATTAGTATCAGTCATAAACTCTGAGCGGTATCCGATAAGACCACGTGCAGGAATTTTAAACTCGATATGAGTTGAACCACCTTCACGAACATCCATATTTTCAAGTTCACCTTTACGTGAACCGATTTTCTCCATAACTGCGCCAACGTAATTTTCAGGTACTTCAACAATAAGAAGCTCCATAGGTTCAAGCAATTCACCATTACTGCCTTTTTTATAAATAACCTGAGGACGGGAAACCTGGAATTCGTAGCCCTGACGTCGCATTGTCTCAATAAGAATAGAAAGATGAAGCTCACCGCGACCGCTGACCTTGAATGAATCTGTTGTATCGGTTTCCTCAACTCGCATACTTACATTTGTTTCTACTTCTTTAAAAAGACGTGCGCGGATATTTCGTGACGTAACGAATTTACCCTCCTGACCTGCGAAGGGGCTATCATTAACCATAAAGTTCATAGAAATTGTAGGCTCGTCAATTTTTACAAACGGAAGAGCCTCGGGGCACGCCTTATCACAAGCTGTTTCACCAATATTAAGCTCAGTAATACCCGAAACTGCAACAAGGTCACCCATTTTCGCCTCGGCACATTCAACTCTTGCAAGTCCTTCGAAATTATATAATTTTACAACCTTTGCATTTTGTGTTGAACCATCCTGCTTGCAGATAACAACCTGCTGACCCTCCTTAACTGAGCCACGCTCAACTCTACCGACACCGATTCTTCCAACGTAATCATCGTAATCAAGACTTGAAAACAGAAGCTGAAGAGGACCGTTAAGGTCACCGCTGGGTGGGTCAATATGTTCGATAATCGCATCAAACAATGGACGCATATCACCCTCACGCACATCAGAATCCAACGAAGCGTAGCCATCGCGGGCAGATGCAAAAACAACGGGAAATTCTATCTGTTCATCGTTTGCACCAAGTTCTATAAACAAATCGAGAACTTCATCAATAACCTCTAAAGGTCTTGCACCGGGACGGTCAATTTTGTTGATAACAACAATAGCTTTTTTGCCCAAAGCAAGTGCCTTTTTAAGAACAAAGCGTGTCTGAGGCATACAACCCTCGAAGGCATCAACAAGTAAAAGCACACCGTCAACCATCATCATAATACGCTCAACCTCACCACCGAAATCAGCGTGGCCGGGAGTATCGACAATATTAATTTTTACATTGTTATAATGAACGCCTGTATTTTTGGAAAGTATGGTTATTCCACGTTCTTTTTCAAGATCGTTAGAGTCCATAACACGGTCGTCAACCTGCTCATTTGAACGGAAAATACCGCTTTGATGAAGAAGCTGGTCAACAAGCGTCGTTTTACCGTGGTCAACGTGGGCAATGATTGCTACATTTCTTATATCTTCTCTTCTATCCACTATAGTCACCTTTCAGTCTTACAATAAATTAACGCCGTTTTCGGCACAAACTTTTTTCATTTCCTCCGGCCATAATGAAGCCTGAACTTCACCTATATGAAGCTTACCAAGCACAAGCATACATACTCTCGACTGACCGATACCACCGCCAATTGTAAGAGGAAGCTTATTCTCTAAAATATCACTATGGTATCTGAAGCCGCGTCTTTCATCCTTACCCGATGCTTTAAGCTGATAATCAAGTGATTTTTCATCAACACGAATACCCATTGAAGAAATCTCGAATGCGTCATCAAGAACTTCGTTATATATAATAATATCACCATTAAGCTGCCAATCATCATAATCGGGTGCTCTGCCATCGTGAGGCTTACCACTTCTAAGCTTTTCACCAATTTTCATTACAAAAACCGTACCATACTGCTTTGCAACAAGTTTTTCTCTTTCCTTGGCTGTTGAGTCGGGATACATATCCTCAAGCTCCTGTGTAGTAACGAAATGAACGTTACGCTCAATATATGTATCAACTGTAGGAAAAGCTTTTTTCACAACTTCAAGAGTATCGCAAAGAGCGTTTACTATTTTTGTAACACAAGCCCTGAGGTATTCCTCGGTTCTGTCCTCACGCTCTATAACACATTCCCAATCCCACTGATCAACATAAATTGAATGAATGTTATCCATATCCTCATCACGTCTTATAGCGTTCATATCGGTATAAAGACCTTCACCGGGATTGAAGCCGTATTTCTGAAGAGCAATTCGTTTCCATTTAGCAAGTGAATGAACTATAACAGTTTCACCCTCATCTGCCATTGCTTTTACATCAAAAGAAACTGCCCTTTCCACACCATTAAGATCATCGTTAAGACCGCTGGATTTTAAAACAAAAAGAGGTGCTGAAATTCTTTCAAGATTAAGTGCCGCAGAAAGATTATTTTGAAAAGTATCCCTTGTAAGTTTAATAGCCTTTTGCGTATCACGCATTGAAAGAGTCGCTTTATAATTATCTTTTAAAACAAGCATACCTTTACCTCCATTACAAATTCAGATAAATATTATATCATTCTAACACCACATAATCAAGATTTTTCCACTTGTTTTTAATAGAAAATACACAAAAAGAGGTATAAATATTTGTTTATATTGAATTAACAACACGCTTTTGATATAATAAAGCAAAGTCAGAGGTGATAATATGAAATTCAATAATGTTTTAATCGCAAGTGATTTTGACGGCACCTTGAAAACCGACAATGGAATCATAACCAATGAAGTAAAAGATGCCATTAAATATTTTATGAGTGAGGGCGGAAAATTTACTGTTTGCACAGGGAGAATATATCAGGGCTTTCATTTATACAGTAAAGAATATATTAACGCACCGGTGCTTTTAGGCAATGGTGCTATGGCCTTCGATTACGAGGAAAATAAAATTGTGTTCAATAACGCCATCGATGATGAGGGCCTTGATGCATTAAATGATATATTAAATAATTACCCCAATATACCTATAGAATTATATAATTTCAATAAAGTATGTGCAATTAATCTTAACGAGCATTCCCATTTGCATTTCACAAGTCAAGGAATAGATTTTATTAATATCGAAAAGCCTGAAGATGCTCCGAGACCCTGGACAAAGATAATGATAGCCGCCCACGGATGCTCACAGGAAATCCAGGAAATATTGTCACAACATCCGGAAATCAACTATCTTAAAACAACCGGTGATTATGTTGAGATACTGAAAAAAGGTGTTGATAAAGGTAGCGGCTTGCTCCAGCTTGCTGAAGCTTTAGGTATTAAGCCTTGTGACGTTTACGCAGCCGGTGACGGATACAATGATGTCGAGATGCTTGTGGCCTCTGCCGCGGGCTTCGTGCCCGAAAACGCTTCAAAGGAGGCATTAGAAGTTGCAACGCACATAACACGCTCTAATAATAACGGTGGCATTGCACACGCTATCGAAATACTTGATAAGATTTACTGATATAATCCATAAGCAAAAACTCTATAACATAATAAAAGGCTCGGATTCTATGAATCCGAGCCTTCCGCTTAATTAATAAATGTCTTTGCAAGTAATGCCGTCTGCATCGTAAGCACTTCTGAAGTCTGCACCTTCAGCTCTTACTGTGTAAGTATACTTAACACCGCGTTTTGCACTCTTATCAAGATATCTTACTGATTTCATATCAGTAACAGTACCAAGAATCTGCCAGTTGGAGTTTGCTGTTTTTCTATAAACGATGTATTTTTCAGCACCAACTACATCATTCCATTTTACTTCAATGCCCTCTTTTTTAGATTTAGCATAATCAAGCTCAGGAACTGTGAGTCTTCTGATTTTTACACCATTGTATTCATACTTACTGTAAACATCCTTGTAAACAGCTCTTACAGTGTAAACATAATCAACACCGTCTTCTGCTCTCTTATCAAGATATTTGTTTGTCTTTACAGCTTTAATGAAAGCCCAACCTGTTGCATCAGCACGTTTACGATATACTCTGTAGCCGGTTGCACCCTGAACCTTGTTCCATTTGAAGAGGATACCATCTTCCTTGTTAACTACTGAAAGATTCTTAGGAGTAGCAACAATTCTGAGTGATTCTACAGGGCCTCTTTCACTCATAAGAGTGTTACGAACGCAGTACTTTTTATTTGCCTTTGTGGTTGTATCTGTGTAAGATTTAACGTATTTACCTGACTTGGTCTTAACTGCATTGTTGTTAGCAACAAAGTCAATAATTACGTATGAATATTTATCGTTAACTTTATCTCTGCGATAGATAAGGTAGCTGTTAGCAGTGTATCTCTCTTTTTCCCATTTAAGAACGTTTCTGCTTGAATCATTCTTGGAAACACTAACACCGGAAACTAAAGCATTCTTATTTACAGCTCTGATTGAATATGAATAATACTTACCTGACTTAGCAGTTTTATCAATCATATTGTTTGTTGTTGTCATACGGATAAGCTGCCATTTGCCACCTGCAACCTTACGGTAAACAAGGTAAAGTTCTGCACTGTCAACAATCTCCCAAACAAGCTTAACACCGTTTGCATTGTTAGCAAGAGTAAGAATCTTAGGAGCTTTTGGTGCTACCTGAGGAATCTTATACTGTTTTGAATGAACCTTGCATTCTGCACAGATATAATGCTTATAACCGATTTCGTATGCTGTTGCTTCTTTATCAATTACAACTTTACTGAAATCATGCTTACCTGTTTCTTTAACAGATTTACAAACAGGAGGATTGAATGTTGCTCTTCTATAGAGCTTTGCAAAATCAACCGGCACAAACTCACCGTTATCATACTGAACAGCAAGTGAATATTTGTAGGTTGTACCCTTCTTAACCTTTTTGTCGAAATACTCAGCTTTAGTTAAACCTGCTTTGATAAGCTCTGCTTCGCCGTAAACTATCTTGCCGCCTTCTTCTTTACCGGTCTGTCGATAGAGGTAATACAAGGTTGCTGTAGAAAGATCGGTCCAGGAAATTCTGAGACCTGCATATTCTGAAACAGGTTTTTTGAACTTAAGAAGCTGCTGAGTTGTCTTAACACCATTAGCATAGTCAATTGCTGCTACGTTGTAATCATAGTAAACATCAACAGGAACAATAACATAGGAGTATGTTTTACCATCTTCAACACTTGCATCTGTGTAATGAAGCTCTGTTGTAGTTGCAAGAAGCTTACCTTCTTTTTCAGTTGACTTTTTACGATAAATCTCGTAACCTGAAGCACCCTCAACTGCATTCCACTTAATTGTGATACCGTCGTTTGTGCTTGTAGAAGAAAGAACATCTGCAAGATTATAAATAACATCAAGAGGATGGTCTAAATCAAGATTGTCATAACCACCATCTGCTGCATCATCAATGATAGCAATAGCGTATTTATAATTTTTCATGTACTTAACATCTTCGTCAACGAAGGATGCTTTCTCTACAATAGCGATCTGAGCAAATTTCTTTGCAGGATCATCCTGACGGAAAACAACGTATTTATCACCAACATCTTCCCACTTGATGCTGACACCTGCATAAGTGTTATCAAGTGCTGTAACGCGAAGATGATTATAAGTGATTTTTTCTGACTTTTCAAAGGATACATCGCCCCAGTCACCATTGGTGAATTCAGGAACTACAGTGTACTTATATGTAGCCTTGTAGTCAACAGTGTTATCAACAAATGAAGTATCTTTTGTTGAACCAACACTTGATCCATCATCCTCGGAAGAATCCTGACGGAAAATGTGATACTTTTTAACGCCTGGAACTGCATCCCAATCAAGCTGAACACCACTGTATGTTGCAACAACGCTATTAACGTTAACGTCATTAGCAGCAACGGTGCAAATGCTGAAAACAGATGCAATCATAAGCATTGCTAAAAATAAACTTAATGCTCTTTTCATTGAAACTACTCCTTTTACGGGCATATTAATTTACTATTATATTATAACATTTTTATTAAAAATAGGAAGTAGCATATTAACTAAATTATTACCAATATTTTTATTAAAAAAAACGAATAAAATAGCAAATTAAACAAAAACAAAAAAATCGTAAAAAATTGAAAGAAAATTAATCAAAAAAGGGAAGAAAAATAACTGAATCTCCCCTCAGAATAAAGGATAAAAGAAAACTAAAAAAGAAAAAAACCGAAGCAGATTTGCTTCGGTTTCATATACCCTGAAAACTGAATAAAGAGAAAGCGAAAGAAACAAACGAAATGGTCAAGCCCTCGACCTATTAGTACTGCTTAGCTGAACATATCACTATGCTTACACATGCAGCCTATCAACCTCATAGTCCTTGAGGGGTCTTACTAACTTAAGTTATGGGAAATCTAATCTTGGAGATGGCTTCACGCTTAGATGCTTTCAGCGTTTATCCAATCCGCACGTAGCTGCCCAGCTATGCCCTTGGCAGAACAACTGGTGCACCAGAGGTGCGTCCATCCCGGTCCTCTCGTACTAGGGACAGCTCCTCTCAAATATCCTGCGCCCACGACAGATAGGGACCGAACTGTCTCACGACGTTCTGAACCCAGCTCGCGTACCACTTTAATCGGAAGTCGGATCGTAGCCATGTCGTTCTGTGAGCCAAGGAGTTGTAGCCCCTAATTGTCTTCCTAAGACCGCTTGGCCTCCGACTTCCCTTAGGTGCTAATAAAAATGGTGCACCATCAGGGACTCGAACCCGGGACACCCTGATTAAGAGTCAGGTGCTCTACCAACTGAGCTAATGGTGCGAGTTTTCTTTCGAAGTCGGATCGTAGCCATGTCGTTCTGTGAGCCAAGGAGTT
>JAZRLZ010000048.1:0-118415 GCA_045647125.1 Acutalibacteraceae bacterium
TTGCACCTTAAATCTTTTAAATTTGGATGCAGAGCAAGACACAAATGTGCAGAAACCCTGACGGGTTTCAAGCATTTTAACATAGCTATGCGCCAAAGTTAATGATTTAAGGCTATTAAATCCCTGATTTACACTCCCTAAAGGAGTGTATTTTTTTGAAAAATATTGAAGATGAGTTTTTTGTATGGTAATATATAGAACATAATTTGTTCTGAAGGGTTACAGGGTAATATGGAATCTGATAAAAATTGTGATTTGAAAATTTTATATGAAGATAAAGATGTTACGGTTTGCTGTAAGCCTGCAGGACTTTTGAGTGAGGATGTCCAAGGCGGTGAAAAGGGGATTGTCGGTCTTCTTTCTCAAAGGTCGGGGAAACCTATACATCTTTTGCATAGGCTTGACAGGAACGTTGGTGGCGTTATGGTTTTTGCCAACAACAAAAAGGCAGCATCAGTTTTATCGGCAGATATTCAGAATCATAAGCTTAAAAAGGAATATCTCGCAGTTATTGACGGCATACCTGAAGAAAATAAGGGCGTATACAAGGATTTATTGTTTAAGGATTCCCGAAAAAACAGAAGCTATGTTGTTAACCGTATGCGAAAAGGCGTTAAGGATGCTTCTCTGGAGTATAACGTGTTAAAAGCAATTGAATCAAAATCACTTGTGCAGATTCTTTTACAGACGGGCAGAACACATCAGATAAGGGTGCAGTTTTCTTCCCGCAAAACTCCTTTGTGCGGTGATATAAAATATGGCAGTAAGGACAGAACAACGGGTAAGGTTGCTCTTCATTCCTACAGAATAACCTTTTGCCATCCTGAAACTAAAAAAGAAATGTCGTTTCTGAGTGAGCCTGATTATTCGACTTATCCATGGAATATGTTTGGAGGCACAAAAAATGCTTGAGATTTTAAAAAGCTTTAGCGGTGTGTTGGTTAATGTTTTAACTGTTGTTGCAGGAAGCTCGGTGGGTCTGCTTCTGAAAAAGCAGATTCCGGAAAAGCTTACTAATGCAGTAATGACCGCAATCGGTCTTTGTACTATAGCGATAGGTGTTACGGGAATTATAAAGGGTGAAAATCAGCTTGTAATGATAATTTCACTTGTTTTCGGCACAGTTATCGGTACGCTTATTGATATCGACGGGAAGCTTTCTGCTTTAGGTGATAAAATCCAGAACAAAACATCTAAAAACAAATCGGAAAAGAGTACATTTTCCCAGGGCTTTGTTACCGCATCATTGCTTTTTTGCGTTGGTGCAATGACTATCGTAGGCTCTATGAATGCAGGTATATCAGGGGATAATCAGATGCTTTACACCAAATCGGTACTTGATTTGATTTCTTCATCTATGCTTGCATCAAGTCTTGGTGTAGGCGTTTTGGTTTCTTCGGTTTTTGTGTTTGTTTTTCAGGGCTTGCTTGTAGCACTTTCTATGCTGCTTGGTGAGTTTTTAAGCGAATTTGCAATAGCGGAGCTTATATGTGCTGGTTCTGTTATGATAACCGCGTTAGGTCTTAATCTTATAGGTGTTACAAAAATCAAGGTTGCAAACCTGTTGCCGGGTCTTGTTTTTGTTCCTTTCGTATGTGTATTGTTTGAGTTTTTTACATAAAAAATCGGCAGTCCTCTCAAAATGGGAGAACTGCCTTGTTATTTGTTTTGATTAAATAAGTGCTTTGTAAAGCTCTACAATTTCCTCAACGCTTGTATCCTTGGGGTTACCGGGACGGCAAGCATCTGCATAAGCGCTTTCTGCAAGGAACTGAATATCCTCTTCCTTAAGAATATCCTTAAGGTCAGAAGGAATACCAACCTTTTTGTTAAGCTCAACAACTGCGTCAACAGCGGCTTTTCTTGCATCCTCAATTGACATAGCCTCTGTGCCTTCAACGCCCATAGCCTTAGCTATATCACGGTATTTGTCACCTGTGCATTCTGCATTATATGCCATAATTGAAGGAAGAAGTATAGCGTTAGCAACACCGTGAGGTGTGTCGTAAAGAGCACCCAGACCGTGAGCCATACTGTGAACAATACCAAGACCAACGTTAGAGAAGCCCTGACCTGCAATATACTGTGCAAGAGCCATACCCTCTCTGCCTTCGGGTGTGTTTTCACAAGCACCGGGAAGATGCTTTGCAATAAGCTCGATAGCCTTAAGATGGAACATATCGGTCATTTCCCAGGCACCCTTTGTGATGTAGCCCTCAATAGCGTGTGTAAGGGCATCCATACCTGTAGATGCTGTAAGACCTTTAGGCATTGTTGACATCATATCGGGATCAACAACTGCAACCTCGGGGATATCGTGAACGTCAACGCATACGAATTTGCGCTTCTTTTCAACGTCTGTAATAACGTAGTTGATTGTAACCTCTGCTGCAGTACCTGCAGTTGTGGGAACTGCGATTGTAAATACAGCGTGATTTTTTGTGGGAGCTACACCCTCAAGGCTTCTTACATCGCTGAATTCAGGGTTTTCAATAATGATACCGATTGCTTTTGCAGTATCCATTGCGGAGCCACCACCGATAGCAACGATACTGTCAGCACCGCTTGCCTTGTAGCTTTCAACACCGCTGAGAACATTCTCAATTGTGGGATTAGCCTTGATTTCGCTGAAAATAACGTAGGGGAAGCCTGCTTTATCAAGTAAATCTGTAACCTTTGAAGTTACACCAAACTTAATAAGGTCAGGGTCAGAGCATACAAATGCTTTTTTGAAGCCACGGCTCTGGAGTTCGGAAACGATGTTTTCGATAGCTCCCTTGCCGTGATAAGAAATTGTATTTAATACTATACGATTTGCCATTGGAATTACCTCCTTTTATTTAGACAATGCTATTATACATCAAATGGCTTGTGAAATCATTAACAAATTGTTATTTTTTTCTAAAAATTAAAAATTCGGTGAGTTTTACAAATTTGCGGTTTAAAACCCTTGCACTTTTACCATTGTTTTAGGGTTTTTAGCGTGATATACTAATTAAAATGTTCAGCGTAACATAAAATATACAAACATAATCTTTGATTAGAGTGATTAAATTATGGAAATTCCAAAAATACTTTTACAAAAAGCAGACGAAATTACAGAAAAGCTTAAAGTGAAATATCCTGAAATGGCACCGTTTTTTAAAGGTTGCTTTTTGAACACTATTGAAACAACCGTTACTAAAGCTGATGACGGTGACTATTTTGTTATTACAGGAGATATTCCTGCAATGTGGCTGAGAGATAGTGCCGCACAACTTACTCACTATATCCGTTATGCCAATGAAGATGAGGATTTAAAGGCTATTATACGCAGTGTTATTGCACGTCAGGTGCAGCAGGTTTGTATTGACCCGTATGCCAATGCGTTCAATATTGTACCTAATCCCCACAGCCATAATGATGAAACAAACTTCACGCATCCGCTTATATGGGAGCGTAAGTATGAGGTGGATTCACTCTGTGCCCCGATATACCTTGCATATCAGTATTATTTCACAACAATGGATGACTCTGTTTTTACAGAGGAATTCCACGAGATGCTCTGTAGAATTGTTTCAGTTTTCAGAGATGAGCAAAACCATATGGAGCGTTCCGAATACTTCTTTAACCGTGCAAATTGTCCCCAGACGGATACCTTGCCCAATGGCGGTAAAGGTAATGAGGTTGCTTATACGGGAATGACCTGGTCCGGCTTCCGTCCCTCTGATGACAGATGTGTTTACGGATACCTTGTGCCCTCAAATATGATGGCGGTTTGTGCGCTTAAAAAAGCGGCAGAATTAGCCAATATCGGCTATGAGGATAATAAATTGGAAAGTGAGTGTCGTTCACTTGCTTTTGATATTGATGAGGGTATTCACGCTCACGGAATTTATGATCACCCGAAATTCGGTGAAATGTATGCCTACGAGGTTAACGGTATGGGTGACGTAATCCTTATGGATGATGCAAACTCACCGAGCCTTATGGCGGCGCCATATCTTGGCTATGCCGAAAAGGATGACCCGCTTTACATCAACACAAGAAAGTTCATTCTTTCTTTCGAAAATCCTTGGTTTTTCGAGGGTAGTGTTGCAAAAGGGGTAGGCAGTCCGCATACAGGTCAGGATAAAATATGGCATATTGCCCTTTGTATGCAGGCGCTTACAAGTGATAATCAGGCAGAAATTGAAAAATGTCTTAAAATGATTGCCGACTCACACGCAGGCACGTTCCTTATGCACGAATCATTTAATAAAAATGATGATAAGGATTTTACAAGACCCTGGTTTGCATGGGCAAACAGTCTTTTTGCAGAGCTTATGATAAGACTTGCAGAACAAAATTAATTACTTTTTTATGAAGAGTCCTGCCGCCTTTATGGCTGTATAGCCTACAAGGAAAATTGTTAAGGCCGTTTTGATTGATGAAATCCTCATATAGGTTTTGGCAACGCTTGTAAGACTTTCAAGCGGTTTGGTATAATCTTTCATAAAATCTCCTTTACTGTGATGATATCAAGACCCCGTGTGCTATACCCGGGGTCGATTCTTTTTGCAGAGTAGAGGTAGGGGAAAGTAATGCCCCTGTACCTACAAAAAGCACTTTTTTCAAAGTCCCGTCACCGAAGCGATCAAGTATATACGAGCAAACCACACTTGCACTACAGCCACAGCCGGAGCCACCGCTATGAACATCTTGTGATTCAAGGTCATATATCATTGTTCCGCAATCCTTGTGAACGCCTGATATATCTGTGCTATGTTCAAGCTTCATAAGCTCAATAAGCAGTTTGCTTCCCGTAGCCCCTAAATCACCTGTAAGAATAATGTCATAATCATCGGGTTTTGTGTGGGTATCCTGCAAAAAACTGTGTATTGTCTGACAAGCGGCAGGAGCCATAGCGGCACCCATATTGTTAGGGTCTTTAACGTCTAAATCCCTTACGGCACCAATAATTACTTTATCAATTACAGGTGTATCGGGAGTGTTTTTGCCTACTATGGAGCATCCTGCTCCCGTAACGGTCCATTGAGATGCAGGTGTACGCTGGCCGCCGTATTCAAGAGGCATTCTGTATTGCCTTTCGGCAGAGCAGAAGTGTGATGAAGCGGCACAAACAACGTTTTCCGCCGCACCTGAATCAACGAAAACTCCGCCAAGTGCCAGGGAAAGAGCCATAGTTGAGCAGGCACCGTAAAGCCCTGCAAAATTGAATTTTAAATCCCTCATACCGAAGGATGAGCCGATACATTGGTTTAGTAAATCACCTGCAAAGGCACATTGTATATCACCCTTTGATATGGGTGATTTTTTTATTGCTTTTTCAATGGCGGCTTTCTGCAGGTGGGTTTCTGCCTTTTCAAAGGATTTTTCACCGCAGAATTCATCACTGTAGGAAATATCGAAGTATTCTCCTAAAGGACCTTCAAATTCCTTTTGCCCCACTGCGGCGGCATAGCCGATTATAGATGGCTTATTGTTTAATTTTATTGTGTTTTGACCGATTCTTTCGGGCATAAAAGCACCTCTTTGCTTTTTGATGCTTTTATTGTTACCCTTAAATTAAAAAGTATGCAGATAACCAATAAATAAAGCCGTATAAAAATGCAGCTGCAGTACCGTATAAAATAACAGGACCTGCAATAGTGAAAATTTTTGCGCCCAAGCCTAACACGAAGCCTTCTGTTTTAAATTCAACAGCGGGGGAAACCACCGCATTTGCGAAGCCGGTAATGGGTACGGCAGTACCTGCACCTGCGTGCTTGGCTATTTTTTCAAATGCTCCCGTACCCGTTAGAATTGCGGTTATTATTATAAGAGTTGAAGATACTGCAAGGCTCACCTCATCTTTGTTAAGTCCGACTGAGGTGTACAGACTTTTTAAAACCTCGCCGAAGCAACAGATTCCGCCACCGAAAATGAAGGCTTTTACACAATCCTTCAGTATGGGGGATTTCGGTGTTGTGTTATGAACAAGACTTTTGTATTGATTGTTGTTTATAATAATCATCTCCCGATAAAGCTGATAATATTTTTATCCGTTTAAAAATCAATATACATTGATTTTGTTTAAAAAATCGTGTATAATGAATTTGTACCTGACATAAAGGTCAGCCTGAGTGAAAGGTGCGGCATATTGTTTTAAAATTACTGTGCTTTTTGCACGGATTTATTGCCGTACCGTTTTTGGTACGGCATTTTTTATCGGGAGGTATTGTTTTGGCATCAAGAGTAGGTGTTATAAGCATTATTGTTGAAGATAACGATTCTGTGGAGGAGCTTAATAATATTTTGCACAATTACGGTCAGTATATAATTGGCAGAATGGGAATTCCCTACAGAGAGCGTGGGATTAATATTATAAGTGTGGCTTTCGATGCACCACAGGATATTATATCTGCTTTAAGCGGAAAAATAGGTGCTATAAAGGGCGTAAGTGCAAAAGCCGCATATTCAAACGTGATGACAGATGAGTAAGATTTCAGAAATTACAAACAAATTGATTAATGAAAAAAGCCTTGAAATTTCGGAGTACGAGTATTTGATTAATAACAAAACGCCGGAAGTTGTAAAGCTTTTGCAAGAAACCGCAGATAAAATACGTAACGAAATATACGGTAAAAAGGTTTTTATACGCGGACTTATTGAAGTAAGTAATATTTGCAAAAACGATTGCTATTATTGCGGCATAAGAAGCGGTAATAAAAATTGTGAACGATATCGTCTTACACGTGAGGATATTATGGCTTGCTGTAAGGCAGGGTATGAACTTGGCTTCCGAACTTTTGTGATGCAGGGCGGTGAAGACGGTTTTTTTAACGATGAGGTTTTATGCGAGATCGTTGAAAGTATAAAGGAGTTATATCCCGATTGTGCAGTAACTCTTTCCTTGGGAGAGAGGTCAAGGGAAAGCTACCAAAGGCTTTACGATGCAGGGGCAGACAGATATCTTCTTCGTCACGAAGCAAAAAGTGATGATTTGTATTCAAAGCTGCATCCCGAAAATATGCTTTTATCCCGAAGATTGCAATGTCTTAAGGATTTAAAGGAAATCGGCTTTCAGACGGGTTGCGGCTTTATGGTAGGTGCTCCCTATCAGACAAATCGGCATATTGCTGAGGATTTGAAGTTTGTTGAAGAATTTCAGCCCCAGATGTGCGGTATAGGTCCTTTTGTACCGCATAAGGATACAATTTTTAATGATTACCCTCACGGCAGCAGTGAGCTTACTTGCTTTTTGCTTTCTGTAATCCGTATTATATGCCCCAAGGTTTTGCTCCCTGCAACAACTGCTTTAGGCACTATTGATCCCGAGGGCAGGGAAAAGGGTATTCTTTCAGGGGCTAACGTTGTAATGCCCAACCTTTCGCCTACGGATGTAAGGAAGAAATATGATCTGTACGATAACAAGATAAGTACGGGTGCGGAAAGTGCCCAACAGATTATGGCTTTATCACAACGGTTGGATAAAATCGGTTTTAAAATAGCTTATGAACGCGGTGACGCAAAAAAATAGAAAAGGATGATGAAAATGGCTATATATAATCCAAAATCATTAAAAGCAGAGGAATTTATTAATGACGGAGAAATACTTGAAACAATAGAATACGCTCAGGCTAATAAAAATAACGTTCAGCTTATTGACAGTATTCTTGAAAAGGCAAAGCCCGTAAAGGTAGGTAACGGATATCAGTGTGCAGGTCTTACACACCGCGATGCCGCAGTGTTACTTGCTTGTGATATTCCCGAGAAAATCGAAGAAATGTATAAGCTTGCTAACGATATTAAGCTTAAGTTTTACGGCAACCGTATTGTTATGTTTGCACCCCTTTATCTTTCAAACTACTGTGTAAACGGCTGTGTTTATTGCCCGTATCATTTGAAGAACAAGCATATCGTACGTAAAAAGCTTACACAGGAGGAGGTTAAAAACGAGGTTATTGCTTTGCAGGATATGGGTCACAAGCGTCTTGCGATTGAAGCAGGTGAAGACCCGAAAAATAACCCCATAGAATATATCCTTGAGTGCATAAAGACAATATACAGCGTAAATCACAAAAATGGTGCAATACGCCGAGTTAACGTTAATATTGCCGCCACTACCGTAGAGAATTACCGTAAGCTTAAAGAGGCAGGCATAGGTACTTATATCCTCTTCCAGGAAACATATCATAAGGAAAGCTACCTTGAACTTCATCCGACAGGCCCCAAGCACGATTATGATTATCATACTGAGGCTATGGACAGAGCAATGGAGGGTGGCATTGACGATGTAGGCTTAGGTGTACTTTTCGGCTTGGAAAAATATATGTATGAGTTTGTGGGCTTGCTTATGCACGCCGAGCATCTTGAGGCGGTGCATGGTGTGGGACCGCATACAATAAGTGTTCCCCGTCTGAAACGTGCCGACGATATTGATCCCGATACTTTCGATAACGGCTTAAGTGATGATATGTTCAAAAAAATCATTGCTTGTATACGTATTTCCGTTCCTTACACAGGTATGATAATTTCTACACGTGAAAGTGAAAAGGTTCGTGAAGAGGTACTTCATTTGGGTGTTTCACAGATAAGCGGTGCTTCGCGTACATCTGTTGGTGGTTATACCGAGGAGGAGCGTCCTCATGATTCCGAGCAGTTCGATGTATCTGACCAGCGTACACTTGACGAGGTTGTTAAATGGCTTATGGATAATGGTCATATCCCATCATTCTGTACAGCCTGCTACCGCGAGGGCAGAACAGGTGACAGATTTATGTCATTATGCAAAAGCGGTCAGATTCTTAACTGTTGCCATCCTAACGCTTTGATGACTCTTACGGAATATCTTGAGGATTACGCAAGTGATGAAACAAAGAAAACGGGATATAAGCTTATAGAAAGTGAGCTTAAAAAGATTCTCAGCGATAAGGTGAAAAGTATTGCCGAGAAGAATATTGAAGATATTAAAAATTCTAACGGACGTGATTTCCGATTCTGATTTCGGGTGGTGATTATATGAGTTTGAATGCAACACCTTCTGCGGAAAGACTGCATATAGGCTTTTTCGGTATGCGCAATGCAGGTAAATCAAGCCTTGTGAATTCAGTTACGGGTCAGCAGTTAAGCGTTGTTTCCGACGTTAAGGGTACAACCACCGACCCCGTAAAAAAGGCTATGGAGCTTTTGCCTTTAGGTCCCGTTGTTATTATTGATACCCCCGGTATTGATGATGTGGGTGAGCTTGGTGAATTGCGAGTGAAAAAAGCAAAGGAAATTCTTGCAATAACACATATTGCCGTGCTTGTTGTGGATTGTCAGACAGGCAAAACGAAAGCGGATAAAGAGCTTATAGCGGTTTTCGAGGACCGCAAAGTGCCGTATATTGTGGCATATAACAAAAGTGATTTGTTAGATATGTTGCCGGAAGTAAAAGACAATGAAATATATGTTAGTGCGAAGAATGGCACTAACATAAATGAATTGAAGAACAAAATCGGAGCGTTAGCCTCGAATAAGGCAAAGCCGCGATATATAGTTTCTGATTTACTTAAAAAGGGTAGTCACGTTATTCTTGTTGTGCCTATTGATGAATCTGCACCTAAGGGCAGGTTGATTTTGCCGCAACAAATGACAATGAGGGATTTACTTGACGGTAACTGCAGCTTTACTACTTGTCAGGTAAGTGAGCTTGAAGGTGTGCTCCATTTACTTAAAAATCCACCTGACCTTGTGATAACGGATTCTCAGGCTTTCGGTAAGGTTTCCGCTATTGTACCGAAAGGTGTGCCCCTTACATCTTTTTCCATACTTATGGCAAGATATAAGGGTGATTTAAGTGAGCTTGTAAATGGAGCACTCATGCTTAAAAATCTTGAAGACGGTGACAAGGTGCTTATTAGTGAGGGCTGTACCCATCACCGCCAATGCAATGATATAGGTACCATAAAAATACCCGGCTGGATAAGAGATTTTTCAGGGTGTGAGCCTTCCTTCGAGTTTACCTCGGGCGGAGAATTTCCTGAAGATTTATCAGGCTATAAGCTGGTTGTTCATTGCGGCGGTTGTATGCTTAATGAAAGGGAGATGCAAAACCGTATTGCAAAAGCAAGAGAGCAGAATATACCCATAGTGAATTACGGCGTAGCAATTGCTCATATGAATGGTATTCTTAAACGCAGTATTGAAATATTCCCTGATTTGTATAACAAAATATAAATTCGGAGTTGGTATTATGAAGCTTGTAATTTGCCTTGATGATAAAAAAGGTATGCTTTTCAATAACAGACGTCAAAGCCGTGACAAGCTTGTGCTTGAAGATGTTTTTAAGCTTTGCGGAAGGGTTTATATTACTCCCTTTTCACAAAAGCTTTTTGCGGAACATACTGATAAGGTTGTTGTAACGGAAGATGTAAAAAGCCTTGACGATAACAGCTTCTTCTTTTCCGAGGATTATGATATAAATTCTCTTGTGGATGAGTTGTCACAGATTATAGTCTATAATTGGAATAGAATATATCCCGCAGATGTATGCTGTACTATTGATTTTGACGGCTTCGATTTGATTGAGGAAACGGAGTTTGCAGGAAATTCTCACGATAAAATAACAAGACAGATTTTTGTCAAAAGGTGATTTTATGGCAGGAAGAAGGAAAAAAGCTAAAGGTACGCCCGTTATTGTAATAGCTCTTATAATTATTGCGACTTTTGTTGGTGGCTTGGGTAAAAATGCAGAGGAAAAAAGTAACATACCCGATACAACGGAAGGTGTACATAAAAAGGTAAGCCATAGGGTAACAACCGATGCTTTACCGCAGTTTGACGGCTCACCCTACGTGGTTATTAATGATAACGTGCCGGGCTTTAAGGATGATGAAATAACCGATAAGTTTTTTGAAAGCTATGCTCCTCTTGATGATTACGGAAGATGCGGAGTGGCCTTTGCCTGCCTCGGCAAGGAGACTGCACCCACCGAGGAGCGTGGTGAAATAGGCTCTGTAAAGCCCAGCGGCTGGTATACTGTGAAATATGACTGTGTTGACGGCAAATACTTATATAACCGTTGCCATCTTATAGGCTTTCAACTTTCGGGTGAAAATGCAAATACCCGTAACCTTATAACCGGTACACGGTATATGAATGTTGAGGGCATGCTTCCTTTTGAAAATATGGTTGATGACTATATTGAGGAAACGGGTAATCATGTAATGTACAGAGTTACTCCCGTATTTGAAGATGATGACCTTGTTGCTCGTGGAGTGCAGATGGAAGCCTACTCGGTAGAAGATAAGGGTGAGGGAATATGCTTTAATGTTTATTGCTTTAACTCTCAGCCGGGTGTGAAGATTGACTATAAAACAGGTCAGAGTGAATTGGAATAAAAAACACCGCAAGACAACTGTCTTGCGGTTTTTTTATGTTAAATCCTTTGGGGTTTCGAGTATATATGTTGCCCCTGCATTTTCTAATTCTTCTTTTGTGCCGAAGCCGTACACAGCACCTGCACTGTCTATTCCTGCGGCAATTGCACCGTCTATATCGTAAAAACGGTCCCCAATCATAAGAATTTTATCTTTAGGCGGATTTCCGAAGAATTCTATACAAGCGTTTATAAGATCCTTTTTGCTTGAATGGTTGTTTTTGAAGCTTTCTGCAGAAACGAAGTCATAATATTTGTAAATATCGTGATGCTTTGATATTTCTTCAACGAAATACTGTGGTTTTGAGGATGCGATTGCAATCTTTTTGCCCTTTTCCTTAAGGGAAATGAGCATATCCCTGATTCCGTCATATAATGCAGATTCCTCTGATGCCTTTTCTCTGTAGCGTTCACGATATTTTTCGATAAGGAACTGTGCATCCTCATCATTTACGCCATAAATTGTTTTGTATGAGTCAAAAAGGGGCGGACCTATAAAATACCGTAGCTTCTCTCTGTCTGTTTCCTTGATTCCGTATGCATCGAGAGAGTATATTACTGAGTTAAAAATACCCTCGGTTGTGTCGCATAGAGTTCCGTCAAAATCGAAGAGATAATAATCGTAGTTTTTTATCATATAATCACCTGATAATATTCTACAACTTGTCAGGAATATTGTAAAGATAATAATATAATTTAACCGAATTTACTATTGAAAGTATTGATGATGTGATGTAAAATTATGTTTATCAAAAGAGGTGGATTGGCTTGAAAACTTTAAAAAATATAATTGATGATATTTTGATTAAATATAATAATCCGGAAGAAAGTCTTATTGCAGTATTGCAGGATGTTCAGAATTCCGAGGGTTATATTTCCCGCGAAGCGGTTGAATATATAACTGAAAAAACGGGTATTCCCTCAAGCAGAATTATGGGGGTAGCATCCTTTTATGCAGGCTTCAGGCTTAAGCCCGTTGGTAAATATCGCATAATGGTATGTATGGGCACCGCTTGTCACGTAAATGGTGCGGAACGTATGGGTGACACAGTAAGACGTGTTCTTGGTATAGAAGCAGGGGATGTAACTGAGGATGGTCTTTTTTCTTGGGAAGAGGTTGCATGTCTTGGCTGTTGCAGTATTTCACCTGCCATGATGATTAATGATACGGTTTACGGCACACTTACTCCCGATAAGGTACAGAATATAATTAATTCTATCAGAGAGGGTGAGGCAGAATGAGAATACTTTTAGGCTACGGCTCCTGCGGTATTGCTTCAGGTGCCAACGATGCTCTTGAGGGCTTTAATCAGGCTCTTGAAAACACCTCTCTGGCTGTTGAAAAGGTGGGGTGTAACGGCTTGTGCTTTGCCGAGCCCGTTGCAGAGGTTATTTGCGATAACGGTGAATCAATACTTTACGGCAGACTTGATAAGGAATCTGCTTATGCGTTGGCAAAAAGCGTTCTTATGGATGAACCTATGGCAGAAAATCGCCTTACCTCAGAGGAGCTTGCTTTCTTAAACGGACAGAAAAGAATTGTTCTTTCGGGGTGCGGTAAAGTCGATCCGGAAAGTATAGAGTCATATATTGCAAACGGCGGCTATAACGCATTGAGAAAAGCGCTGGAAATAGGTGCTGACGGTATTATTGAGGAAATAAAAAAATCAGGTCTTCGCGGTCGTGGTGGCGCAGGATTCCCAACACACATAAAATGGCAGTCTGCACGTAACTCTGTGTCAGACGATAAATATATTGTTTGCAACGCGGATGAGGGCGACCCCGGTGCATTTATGGACAGAGCGGTGCTGGAGGGTGACCCCCACAGAGTGCTTGAGGGTATGATGATTGCAGGTATTGCAGTAGGTGCAAAAACAGGCGTTATCTACGTACGTGCAGAATATCCTCTTGCGGTAAAGCGTCTCCGTAAGGCGATTGATGAAATGCACCAAAAGGGTGTTCTCGGTGATAATATTTTCGGTAGTGGCTTCAGCTTCGATTTCCGAATTATGATGGGTGCAGGTGCATTTGTTTGCGGTGAGGAAACCGCTCTTCTTGCATCCTTGAGCGGTAACCGAGGTATGCCCGTTACAAAGCCTCCGTTCCCTGCACAAAAAGGCTTCAGAGGTAAGCCTACAAATATCAATAACGTTGAAACCTTTGCCAACGTTTCCTGGATTATTGAAAACGGCGGTGAGGCTTTCGGTGCTATGGGTACCGAGGGTAGCAAGGGTACAAAGGTTTTTGCACTTGCGGGCAGAGTAAAGCGTGGCGGACTTGTAGAGGTTCCTATGGGCCTTACAATAAATGATATTGTTTTCGGTATTTGTGGCGGAATTAAAAACGATGCTTCCGTAAAGGCTGTCCAGATGGGCGGTCCATCGGGCGGTTGCATTCCTAAAGATATGCTTGATACAGTTATCGATTACGAAAGTATTGCCAAAACGGGCGCAATTATGGGCTCAGGCGGTATGATTGTAATGGATGAAAACACCTGCATGGTGGATATGGCGAAATTCTTTATGGATTTCACAAGTAAGGAAAGCTGCGGTAAATGTGTGCCTTGCCGTATCGGTACAACACGTATGCTTGAGATATTAAAGCGTATTTGTGACGGCAACGGATCCGAGGAAGATATTGATAAACTTACAGAGCTTGGTGAAAGTATAAAAACGGGGGCTTTGTGTGGTCTCGGTAATTCTGCACCCAACCCGGTATTGACTACCATCAAGTATTTTAAGGATGAATATATTGCGCATATCAGGGATAAAAAATGTGTGGCTAAAAAATGCACGTCTTTGATCAGTTTCGTTATAGATGAGGAGAAATGTAAAGGTTGTTCCCTTTGCAGCAGGAAGTGTCCTGTGGATGCAATAAGCGGTCAGCTTAAGTCTCCGTACGTTATAGATGCAGATAAGTGTATCCGTTGTTCACAATGTATGGATAACTGTAAGTTTGATGCAATCAGAAAAATAAGCGGAGGGGTGGAATAATGAGTATTGTTAATATTTTTATAAACGGTAAGGAATACTCTGCCGATACAGAAAAAACTCTTCTGGATAATATACTCGATAATGGTATTTATTTACCCCACCTTTGTCATAATAAACAGCTTGAGAGCTATGGCGGATGCGGTTTGTGCCTTGTAGAGGTCGAGGGTATAAGAAAGCCCTTAAGAGCTTGTTCCACAACGATTACGGAGGGTATGAGGGTAACCACATCTACCCCGGAAATTGAAAAAAGCCGCAAGGTGTCACTTTCTCTTATAATGTCTGATCACAGCGGCGATTGTAAAGCGCCCTGCCACTTAGCATGCCCCACACATCAGGATATTCAGGCTTATGTTGGTCTTATTGCCAACGGCAGAGAGGCAGAGGCTTTGAGGGTTATAAAGCAGGATAACCCTATTCCTGCATCAATAGGCAGGGTTTGTCCTCATCCTTGTGAGGATGTTTGCCGAAGAAAGCATCTTGAGGGTGCAGTTTCCATTTGCGCACTAAAGCGTTTTTCTGCAGACTCCTGCCCTGAGTATATACCCGAATGTCAGGAGTATAACGGCAAAAGAGTTGCTGTTGTAGGTGCAGGCCCTGCAGGCTTATCCTGTGCGTATTTCCTTGCAATAAAAGGCTATAAGGTTACGGTTTTTGAATCGGAGAGTCAGGGTGGAGGTATGCTCCGTTACGGTATACCTGCATACAGATTGCCTAAGAATATTCTTGATAAGGAAATTGATGCTATTGAGAAAATGGGCGTAGAATTCCGATATTCTCAAAGGCTTGGTGCAGATTACACCATTAAGTCACTAAAATGTGAATATGATGCAGTTTTTGTTGCGATCGGTGCGTGGAGCTCAACAAAGCTCGGTTGCCCCGGTGATTCACTTGAGGGTGTTGTTGGCGGTATTGATATGTTATATGATACTGCAAAGGGAAAAACCTTTACACTCGGCAAAAATGTGTGCGTTGTAGGTGGCGGTAATACCGCTATTGATGCTGTTCGCACAGCTGTAAGATTGGGTGCAGAAAATGTTACCTTGGTTTACAGAAGAACAGAAAACGAAATGCCCGCAGAGGCGGATGAAATAAAGGATGCGAAGGAGGAGGGCGTAAAATTCAGATTCCTTGCATCACCTCTTCGGGTTGAAGAGAAAAACGGAAGGGTTTCAGGTCTTACGGTTCAGAATATGGAACTTGGTGAGGCAGATGCCTCAGGCAGACGCTCACCCATACCTGTTGAAGGAAGCGTTGAAACCATAAAATGTGATACGGTTATTTCCGCTATAGGTCAGCGTGTCGTTGCAGAACATCTTGACGGTGTGGAGCTTACACGTAAATCAACAATTGCGGTAGATGAAGACACTTATATGACGTCGGTTGAAGGTGTTTTTGCCGCAGGTGACGTAATAAACAAGGGTCCTGATATTGCAATCAGTGCGGTTGCAGGCGGTAAATATGCTGCTGCATCAATAGATTGTTATCTGAATGGTGTTAAGGTGCCCCCTAAAGTGTTGCCTTATTCTATTAATAATAATTTTGATCCGTCGGTATTAGAGGGCATACCGAAAATCGAAAGACAAATTGTTGAATTGGAGGATGCGGATATTCGCAGGAATAATTTCCGTGAGGTAGCATCTGTTTTAACAAAAGAGGAGGCACAGAGGGAGGCTTCCCGTTGTCTTGAATGTGGTTGTATGAGCGTTTATTCTTGCGAATTGTTACCTTTGATGAGAAGTTATGATGCTTTATCAATGAAGCTTTCGGGTAAGGACAGACAGTATGCGAGGGATAAAAGCCACCCGTTCATTGTGCGTGATAATAACAAATGTATTTTGTGCGGTCAGTGTGTACGTGCTTGTCGTGAAATATCAGGCACTGAAAATTTAGGCCTTTTCGGCCGAGGCTTCGGTACAATACCGGTAAGTGCTTTTGATTTACCCCTTAATGACAGTAAATGTGTTTCTTGCGGAGCTTGTGTAAACGTTTGTCCTACGGGTGCACTTACCTCCAAAACACCTGCCTTGAAAAATCCGCCTATGCCATTTGTTGATGAGGATTATGTTTGCAACGGCTGTGACCGTAATTGTGAGTTCACAAAACGTGTTTCTATGGGTACTGCAGTTAGAATGGTGCCTAAAAATCTTAAGAAAAGCTGTTCATTAGGTGTTTTCGGCCTTCCGGTAAAGGAAAACTACGGCAAAAATATCTCCGTTAATACAGAAAGCGAATTGAAAGAACGTCTTTTAGGTAGTATGGACTATTATATCGGTGTGAAAACAGAGGGTATGAGCCTTGATGAAGTGCTCAATATTGTGAACAAATAATGAATTGTTAACACACCTTTAACAGAAATTGATTGTGAGGAGAGCTGAAAATGGCTATATTGCTTGTCTTTTTGGCTCTTTCTTACAAAAATAATTTTTCATTATTTATATAAAAATAAAGAAATTATATGTTGACATTCGCGGTTATTTGATATATAATCTCTTTAGGCTATAAGTGTCGGTATATCTATGCCCACTTGCTTTAGCACGGGTTTATCCCAAATACACGTAAAAGGAAGATATTAATGAAGAAAGCACTTGCGATTTTTCTTTCCGCGCTTCTCATCTGCATATCGGTTGCACCGATGGCAATTGCGGCATCAGGTCCCGCTCTCAAAACTAAGGTTATTGAAGGCGAGTACTCAAAGGATGCTGCAGGGGCAGCAGCTATTACAACAACAACTTTCACAGTTGTGGTTACAGCTCCTCCCGTTGAGAAGTTAGTTGGTTACAACATGTACTTCGAATATGACCCCTCAATCCTTGTTGTTAAGGATGCAGGCGTAGCAACAAACGGTGAAGGCAACCCCAACTTCTCAGGTATGGATGTTGACGGTCCCAAGCAGGGTGTTGATAATCAGTATGCTTTTGCATGGATCCCCTCAGGTGGCGGTGTTTCAAAAGCACAGGGAAGAGATCTTATCTACATAACCTTCAATGTTATTGATACAACTAAGGATTCAACTCCCGTTTACCTTTACATTGATGAGTTCCGTACAGACGATACAGATACTGAAAACGATATCACCGAAACAGTACTTTTCGATAATCAGGTTATTAACTTCGATTACCCCGAAAATACTCCTCCTGCAACAACTACTCCAGAGGAGAGTGAAGGCACAGAGGATGGTGCTACAGCAGAAGACATCAACGAGCTTCTTCAGATTATCAGAGATATGCTTAACGGCAACGGCGTAACATTCAGTGACTTCACTGATGCAGTTGCAAACGTAATCGGTAACGCTGAAATCGCAGATATGGTTGAAATGCTTGTAGACGGTGATGTTGACATCGTTGAGGCTTTCTCAGAGTTCCTTAAATCTATCGGCCTTGACTTCGGTTCATTAGAAGATATCCTTAATAAGATTATCGACTTCTTTATGGGTCTCTTCGGTGGCGGAGAAGAAGGTGGCGAAACTGAAGTTGTAGATACAACAGCTGCAGGTTCAAACACAGCAACAACAGCTGCAGGTTCAGCAAGCGGTTCTGAAAAGACCGGTGACAAGGGCGTTGCTCTTGCTGCTACAGTTTGCGTAATCTCTTCAGCAGCATTTGTTCTTACAAGAAAGAAAAAAGAAATTATCTAAACGAAATCGCAAGTTCGTAAATAATAATTACACCGTCCGATATTGAATCGGACGGTGCTTTTTTATTATTGTATTATAATATATGTATATATACTGCATTATAATTATAGTATATAAATTACATTATGCTATACAGATTAATATAAAAGGCTTCTTGTTTTCACAAGAAGCCTTTTGAATATTACATACCAAGCATAGAAGAGAATGTGCTTTTCTTCTTTTCTTTTTTTGGTTTATATACGGGTGGGTTTTCAAGACGCATTCTTGCACCCTTACTTTTTTTGAGGAAGTTGATAATCTCTGTAACCGGCTCACGCATAGTATCGCTGAAAAATTCCTGGGCGTTTTCTAAAAGCTCGGGGTTATCTGCAATGCTTACACCGAGTATTGTAACACCTACAAGACTCTGTGTATCATTTGTGCCGTCCTCGTAAATGTCATTAAGAAGCTTGAAAAGCTGACGCATTTTAATTTTGTCATTCTGGCGGAGAGTTTCAATAACCTTGGCATTACCGTGGTTTACGAAAAAGTCCTCTGCAAGAAATTCACCATAGGTATCAATATTATTTTTGTATTCGTCACGAAGCTCGGGATAGATTGTGGTGAAACGGCTTCCTAATGTGTTAGCATCGTAAGATAAAGCACCGCTTTTAGCCTGTGATCTTGAAACGGGGGTAGGAAGCTTCTTTCCGGCAAGTGAAGACTTGTTGGAGAAATTCTTCTCGATAGTTTCAATATACTCCTCGAAGATGTATTTTAAATCTCTTTCATCAAAGGTTTCAAGCTCGAGTAATGAAAGTGAAATGCGGGGCATATCATCATCGGGAGCATCACCCTCATCTGCACGTGCAATGAAGAGTGCAAGCTTGTTGTTTTCGAACTCTATTCTGATACGGCCTTTTTCACCGCGGTACATAATAATTGATTTTTGGCCCTCTGTTCTGATGGGTAAATCGGGCTTCTTGATACCCTCGGGATATTCAACTGAAAAACCTGCTTCGGTAACAGTAGAATCGATACCTTTCATAATAAGGTTAAGAGCATAATTAAGTTCAAGCACTTTAAAGTACCTCGCTTTTCTATAAAATCCAATAAATTATAACACAAGTTATTGCTTTTGTCACTATAAATTTTAAGTGTTTATTGAACACCCTTCATGCTAAGTGAAATTCGTTTCTTCTGAGGTTCAACGGAAAGCACTTTTACTTTGACTATTTCACCAACCTTGAGTACTTCAGATGGATGCTTAATATATCGGTCGCATATCTGCGATATGTGAACAAGACCGTCCTGATGTACGCCTATATCTACAAATACACCGAAATCTATAACGTTACGTACAGTGCCTGTAAGCTCCATACCCTCGCGCAAATCGTTCATATCCATAATATCTGAACGGAGCATGGGCTTCGGTAAATCATCACGTATATCACGGCCCGGTTTTTCAAGCTCACCGATAATATCGGTAAGCGTAGGCACACCTACACCACATTCCTCCGCAACCTTCATAACGCCGTAATCCTTAACCTTTCCGCCGATTCCGGTTGCACCTTGGCTTGAAACATCCTTTTGTGAATAGCCGAAAAGCTGAAGAAGCTTTTTAGCCGCATCATAGCTTTCGGGGTGAACCCCTGTATTATCAAGTGCAGTTTTTCCGCCAGGAATACGTAAAAAGCCTGCGCATTGCTGGTATGCCTTTGGGCCTAAGCCTTTAACCTTTTTAAGCTCGGCTCTGGAATTGAAGCCTCCGTTTTCGTTACGATGTGCAACAATGTTTTTGGCAATTGTGGAGTTGACACCTGAAATATATTTGAGTAAGGAAACTGATGCTGTGTTAAGATCAACACCTACCGCGTTAACACAATCCTCAACAACACCTGTAAGTGATTCGTTAAGCTGAGACGGAGGTACGTCGTGCTGATATTGCCCTACACCTATACTTCTCGGCTCAATTTTAACAAGCTCTGAAAGGGGGTCCTGAAGCCTTCTTGCGATAGATACCGCAGAGCGTACAGATACGTCGAAATCAGGAAACTCCTCCGCACCTAATTTGGATGCAGAATAAACTGAAGCACCTGCCTCATTTACAACCATATATGATACGGGACGAGAGGCTTTTTTTATTGTATCTGCAATAAAAATCTCACTTTCCTTACTTGCGGTGCCATTACCTATGGATATACAATCTATATTGTATTTGTTAATGAGCTCAAGTACACGCTTTTCAGATTCCTCGATTTTTGACTGGGGAGGTGTGGGATAAATAACACCGGTGAAAAGAACACGGCTGTTGCCGTCAACAACTGCAAGCTTGCAACCTGTTCTGTATGCAGGGTCGACTGCAAGAACAGTTTTATCCTTGATAGGTGGCTGCATAAGAAGTGGCTTAAGATTGCTGCCGAACATTTTTATGGCCTGCTCATTTGCTTTTTCTGTAAGGTTATTTCTTGTTTCGTTTTCAAGAGAGGGGAAGATAAGACGGTTGTAGCTGTCCTCTGCAGAAGCTTTGCAAAACTCTGTGGAAGAGCTTCCTTCCTTTATAAATATTTGGTATAAAAGTGAAAGTGCGGTTTCTTCCTCCACTTCAACGGAAACCTTAAGGAAATTCTCTTTTTCACCGCGATTTATTGCAAGTATGCGGTGTGAAGGAATTTTTGCAACGGGCTCACGGTAATCGTAATACATTGAATAAACGCTGTCTTCTTCTGTTTTTGCAACGGAGCAGATTGTACCGCGTTTGTTGATAAGGTCCTTAAGCACCTTTCTTCCGTCAGGGGAATCGGAAATTGCTTCGGCAATAATATCAGAAGCTCCCTGCAAAGCTTCCTCAGCTGTGTTTACGCCTTTTTCTTCGTTAATGTATTCTGATGCTATTTCAGTTAGATCTACGCCCTTAAGCTCAAATGAGAACAAAATATCAGCAAGTGGCTGAAGACCTTTTTCCTTAGCAACAGATGCACGTGTTTTTCTTTTTTGTTTATATGGTCTGTAGATGTCCTCAACCTCGGCGAGGGTAATAGCCTCTGCTACTGCGTTGCTTATTTCCTCTGTAAGCTTTCCTTGCTCTTCAATTGATGCCAGAACCTCTTCCTTACGCTTTTTGAGATTTCTTAAATAAGTGAGTCTGTCGTTGATTTCGCGGAGCTTCTGGTCATCGCAGGAGCCGGTCATTTCTTTACGGTAACGTGCAATGAAAGGTATAGTGTTACCGTCATCAATAAGGTTTACAATGTTTGTTATATGAAGTTCGTTTATGCTGAATTCGTTTTGTAAAATTTTAAGTATTTCCATAAAATAATCCTTTTTTCGTTTTGTTCACAAATTGTTTACAAAGTTATGACATTGATGCAACAATGGTGTGTTATATAGTAGATAGACAATTTGATTGCTTAATCATTTCATTTTCTCTTTCCAAAGATTTAAACCCTCACTTCGGTGGGGGCTTAAATCTTTTTATAAGGCTTTTATGTAATTTATAACCTTTTCGGGAACCTTTAAGCTATCGGGTATTGTATCTTTTTTGAATATAATGTCCGGGAAGATAAGCTCGTCTGTTTTTACAATTGCCTGAAGTCGTTTTTTGATTTTTTCGACTGTGTCGGCATCACCATCGTGCTCTGCAACGATAAGTGAGCCTAAGTTTTCATAAATACGATCGTTTCTTAAGCCTAAATCATATTCACCAAGGCTCATTCTGTATTCCTTTTCAAGCTCATCTGAATACGTGAAATTATCCCTTAAAATAAGGGCACGTAAAAGTATGGAGTGGTTACCCTCGTTTTCTGTATTGTTGAGGGTGTATTTTTCATAAGCGGTATAGGCTTTTACAAAATTTTCAAGATGATACTCGTAAAGTTGACCTAAACGATAATACACGAGTGCCTTATAGTTATTGTCGCTAACTTCAAAAAAATGTTGTGTTGCATATATGAGAATGGTTTCGGCACAAATAAGATTCATTTTGTTGCCACGTTTCATTAATTCCTTTGCAACCTTTGCTGTTATTTCGCACTTTTCCTCGTTAGCGTATTCCTTGAGGGCAGTGAAGAATTTACCGTTTGTTTCAGCTGACCAATTCTGTATACCTAAAAATCTGTCTATCATAATCAAACCTCCGGCGGAAGACAAACACCAAGCGTAAGTCTGCCATCTGTTTTCACGGTGAATTTATCCTTGCAGGAGTAGGGCATAAAGAAGTAATCCCCCTTCTTTATGGCTCTTTCGTAATCAGTACCTGTCAATAAGCCTTCACCATCTGTAACAACGTATACACAAGGTGCGGTAAGTGGCTCTGTGCATCCGTTTTCCAAAATATAACGCTGAACACCGAAGCAAGGTGTATCGGCTTTACCTATAAGGCATTCTTTTTTACAGCCTGCAGTTTCGTAAATAACTGCAGGTGTTTTTTTGCACTCTTTTTCCACTCGTTCAAGGTTATATGAATAATCGAAAACTGACAATGCGGTTTCTTTTTCAAGACCAATGTACATCTCGTTGTCAGAAAGCTTGTAGTCACCGCACCAACGTTCGGGCTGAATGGTGAAATCTGTAGGCTCTTGCACTTCCAAGATAAGGCATCCGTAGCCGATAGCGTGTACGGCACGTGCGGGTATAAAGTATACGTCACCGGGCTTTACGGGTATTTTATTAAGAAGCTTTTCCATAGCAGATTTGTCGGTTTCGCTTTCCGCAACAGCTTTTTCGAAGTCCTCTTGGGTAACACCATCTTTAAAACCGAAATATATGCAGGCATCTTCTCGTGCGCCAAGCACAAGCCAGGATTCCGCTTTGCCGAAATCGGAGTTAAAGTTTTTTCGTGAAAATGCTTTGTCGGGGTGTGCCTGTACGGGTAAGCGTATTGCGGAATCAAGTGCCTTTACAAGCACGTCAAGACCATCTCTGTTACCTAACATAAGATCTTTTTGCTCTTCTAAAAGCTGCTTGAAATAAATTGATGTACCTGCAATTTTAGAAATTCCCTCATAAGGGTCGGTGCTTCCCTCGTTCAATGCCTTTGTGGAGGAGCATATCCATTCTTCGGGATAAAAACCGTCTTCTGAATCATCACCGAAAAAATCCGAAAAAAGCTTGCCGCCAAGATATACGCGGAATACTCTGTTTTTTTCAAAAAATATGGGGTTAGATGCTATTTTAACTGTATCCATAATTCACCTCAATAAATTATCCTGAGCTGATTTTATATTGTCATATATACCGCAAGCGGCACTACCGAAAACACAAGCCCCTACAGATGCCTCTTCGCTATGCTTCGGAAGCTCTGCTTCAATACCGAATGACTCGGTGAATATCTGTCGCCAGACCTGACTTTTGCGTAAGCCATTGCCTGAGCAAACCAGCTTTTGCGGTTTTGTGATAAGTAAACTGTCTGCTTTGGAATACATTTCCCAAAGCTCGTTACAAACACCGTCAAGGAAACCACAAACGAGGTTTTTGGGTGTGAAATTGTCATCACCGATATTTTCAATAAAGCCTCGTTTTGAGGGGTTTTCGCGAGTACCACAGAATTCACAGCTTACAGTAAGCTTATCCTTGATGGTGTTGCGATTTTCCGAAAGCTTATCCATTTTTTTGTACAAATCCTCAGTTGAGCCGCCAAGCATATCTGCGCACATGCTGAAGAAGTTTTTAAGTATTGCATAAGCTCTTCCGCCACAAAGTGATGAGCCTACAAATATGTAGTCATCATCTGTAAGGGGACGAATTTCACCGCAGTCAAGAGCTTTAATTGTTTTTGTAAGGAATGAAACCTGGCTACCGGTACCTACATTTACAAGAACCGAACTCCGGGGATCTGCTACAGATCCTAAAAAGCTTGCTTGATTATCACCGATAGCAACGCCTACGGGTATGTTATCGGGTAAAAAGTCACAGTCTGTTTTTCCTATACATTCTGTGCTTTTAATAACCTTTGGCAAAAATTCGGGAGATATACCTGCTGTTTCAAGTGCTTTTTCGTCGAAGCAAAGATTTTTTAAATCGAAAAATCCAAGACTTGCGGCATCACTTGAATGGGTAACAGGCGTTGTGGCGGTAAGGATTGAACAAAGGTAATCGTGTATCGTGGAAAGCATAACTGCTTCCTTGGGTACAAGGTTATTTTTAAGATTGTAAAAATGAGTTGTAAGGCCGAAGCCTGTTGATGCTCGTATACCCGTTGTGCGTGTAAGAAATTCGGCGTAGGTTTCGTCATTTTCGTAAACCTCGTTACCTCGTTCATCCTGCCATATCATAAGAGGGGAGCAGGGCTTGTTATCCTTGTCAAGGTATAATATGCCGTGCATCTGCCCCGTCACACCAATGGCATCAGGGTATGAATTTTTGCAAACCTCTGCTACCACACATTTAACGGTTTCAATTATTTTTTGTGGGCTTTGAAGCCTTTCAAAGCTTTTGCCCGTTATAAAACTGTCATTTTTTAGAGTACAGCTGCTTTCGACCGCAGAGTTTTCCGTGTTGAGCAGAAGTGCGGTGATAGATGTTGTACCTATATCTATTCCTAAAATTTTCATATTATCAGCACATAACCGCAGTGGATGCGGGATCAAGACGTCGGATTATATCCTGCTGAATTGCAGGGGAAAGGTCAAGGAAGTTTACAAAAGTGCCGTGGATTCGCATAATGTATACTCCGCTTGGTGCATACTTTTTCGGCTCTGCAAGAACTTTTCTCAGTATTTCAGCAGTAGTAACGTTTACGTAAAGGTAGAAGGGTGCAACGTTTTCGTTAAGCTCGTTAAAGAAAAGCGGCTTCATAACCTTATCGCGGAATTCCACACCCTTACCCTCGTAATCGTTGCTTATAAAGTATTTCGGGTCAATGCCGAAGTGTGATGCATAACCGCCACACATTTTTTCAAAAGGCAATTTCATAAGGCTTAATGTTCTGAATCCTAAACCGTTCTGAGCCTCACCGTAAAGCGGGTCTACGCCATAATTGAGCATATCGCGTGATTTTCTTCCGCAGGGTAATGCACCAACCCAATAGCCGTATAAAAGGTGGGTTGAGGGTGTCGAGAAATCGGGACGGAAATTGTTACCGAGGTAGTTTTTCTGTGCACGTACCATATCGGCAATTTTGTTTGTAATCTCGGCAGTTTCCTTGTCAACAACCTCAATATTGTTGCCGAATTTAGGTGCACTAAGCAAAAATTCACGCAACTCATCGTAGCCCTCGAAATTGCATTTAAGTGCATCAAGAAGCATCTGTGCATCCTGAGGACGCTCGTTTATAAGCTTATCGATTGCTATAAAAGAGTCGGCAACTACGCTTGTGCCGTGTATAAGGCAACCGCTACCGTTGTATTTTGTACCCTGATTGGTTATATCACGAGTATCGTAACCGCTTTCAATACCTCCCATAAGGGTGCTCAGGAACGGTACGGGTAAATGTGAAATTGCACGGGAAGCACCATTTGCTGCCTTTGTCATTTCATCACAGAAATATTGTGCGTTTTTGTAGAAACGTTGACGGATATTTTTAAGTGCTGTTAAAGCATCGGTTTCCTCACATACTGTGCCGATTTTTTCACCGGTAATGGTAGAATAGCCGTTGTTAAGAGTTAATTCAAGCACCTTGCCCAGGTTAAACCAACTGTTTGTTGTGTTGGCGTTATCCTTACCCATTATAAGAGGCTCCTGACAACCTGCGATTGAAGTATCCTCCACATCATCAATATCTACACCTGCAAGGGGTAAAACCTTGAATAAGGAATCATCGTTGAAGAAAGAGGGGGTAAGGCAACCGGGAGTGAAAAGGAATCTTCCAAGCTCTTCGTAAAGTTTTTGCGGTGTGTTTTTGTGAAGCTTCACCGATAAAATGGGCTGGGGAAGATTCATATCATAATATGCATCAAGTAATGCGTATGTAGAAGCATTTGTTAAGTCGTTGCCGTTTTTGTCACGACCGCTGACAATAAGGTTTTGTGAAATTGCCCAGCTTCTGTCACCAACGTTGAAAAATACAAGAAAATGCTTGAAAAGTGAAGCGGTTTCTTCTCGACTTAAATTGTCGTGAGCTCTGTATGGCTCAAAAATTCTGTCTGCGTTGCCAACGGAGAATGCGAAGGGGTTAGGTGCTTGCTCAAGACACATTGTCTGCCAAAGGATAATAAAGCTCTGCAAGGCCTCATAAAGTGTTTCTGCACCGTTTTCGGGCACCTTTGCAAGTGTATCGGAAAGAAGCTTCAATTCATCCTTCCTTTCACCTTCGGCAGAGGTTATTTTTTCGTCGGCAATAGCCTTATAACGCTTTGCAAGAATAAGCGCACACTCCAAGCCGATTTTCATAGCCTCATAGTTGCTTTTAACATCATCGGATGCGGATTTCTGCTTTTCGTTAATATCGTTAAGCATAGTCTTTATGCCGTGTTTTAATGCGTAACGCATATCAGGAATAAGATGCCCCGTTACCTGTTCAACGAAGAATGCAACCTCACCCGTAAGTTTTTCGCAGTTGTTATAAACTGCAGAAAGTGATTTTACGTAATCGGTCTTTTTATCTGCTTCACGTAAAGCGTCTATACGCTCCTTTGTGAATTCGGGGGTTGGGTCTATATCGTCATAAACTGCAGTAGGATCGCAATAGCCTGCAAAGGTTTCTACGCGGAAAGAAGGGTTTATAAGTGCATAGCTACGTGCAAAAGCATCCCTTTGTGTGCCTGCAAAAATTGCGTTATCGCTTATGGAAAGGGGAAGTGCTTCTACTGCCTTGCGGAATTTTTCGGCAAAGCGGAGCATAGGAGGAAGATTTTTGAATTCTTCATCGTATCTCTGTTCTGTTTCCTTTACGATGAACCAGCCTTCAAGGTGATTTATTGCACGCTCCTCCTTGAAGAGAAGATTAGCCTTTTCGGTTGTTTTTATCGGATCAAAATTATACATAAATGTCACCTCAGGTGTTAATGAGTTTTAAGTTTGCGCTTTTGATTTTTTGAGTTAAAAGCTTTACGTCGTCATCTGTAACAAAGCCATCTGTTACAGTGTATTCCATTGATAGTTCATTGTATTTGTCCTTGCCGAATTCGTGGTATGTAAGTATTTCGAAAAATAAGTTTTCAGAGTTGCTTTCTTCCTGAAGCTCTTTGAAGAAATTTACGAATCCTTCGGCAGAGGCTTCACCGCAATTGAAAAAACGGATAAGTGGGATTCTTATAAGTAGATGCTTATTCTTTTTTGCACGAAATAAAAGATTTTCTTTTATTATGCTTATATCGGCACCTGTTATTTCCCTAAGCTTTTCACCGTTAGGTGATTTGAAATCGGCAATCATATAGTCCACCTCATCAAAAAGTTCGTCGCAACCCTTTTGTGAAGCGTTTGTTTCGATGCAGGTGGAAATACCCTCCTTCTTGAGCCCTCGTACGGCGTTAAGAACGCTATCCTTCTGGCAGGTTACTTCGCCACCCGTAAAGGTTACACCGCCGCCATCAATGAAAACCATTTTGCAGGATATTGCCTCTTTTACAATATCATCAACGGTAAGTTTGAGGTGGTTTTCATCTTTCTTTAATCCTTGGGGATTTGAACACCAGGGACAAAAAAGATTACATCCCGAAAGGTGGTAAACGAGTCTGTTACCCTGACCGTCTTGTGAATAATTGAAGCCTTTTTGAAAAATGTACAGGGCGTTATTATTACCCAAGAACAAACCCACCTTTCCTCGTGAAATTATATACTATCCATTTTACACTATAAGTAAAATATTATCAATTATATATTAGGTTTTATTCTGCCAAATATCATCGTAATGTTTTGGTGAAAATAACAACAGTTATTCCGTTGTAACAAGCAGATTTATGTGGTAAAATTACTGTAGTATTTTTCGAGGTGTTGTTATGAACTTTGATTTGTTTGAAAAGGCAAAAGAGAATGTTATTGTTGTTGCTCACAGAGGTGCTTGCGGCGGAAATATACCCTGCAATACCCTTACTGCTTATGAAATTGCTCTTAAGCAGGGAGCGGATATGATAGAGGTTGATGTAAGCCGTAGTGCCGACGGTAAGCTTTTTATTTTTCATCCCGGTATGGAGAAGGATCATTTCAATAAAAGGATGAATTTCAAAAGGATGAAATATGAAAAAATCGCAAAGCAGAGGTACGTTAATTACGATAATTCCGTTACCCAATTCGGTGTTGCCTCTTTCGATGATTTTCTTGAACAATTCAAGGGAAGATGCTTTATAAATGTTGATAAATTCTGGGATAATCCCGAAATGATTTATAAGGCTGTCAAGGATCATAATATGATTGATCAGGTGCTTGTTAAAAGTAAGTTGTCGCCCAAAATAATAAAAACAGTTGAAGATTTCTGTCCCGAAGTTGCATTTATGCCCATAGTAAGGGATAAGCATCCTTATCACCAAAAATTAATGGAAAGTAAAATTAACTATATTGGTGCCGAGGTGCTTTTCGAAAAAGAGAATTCTTTTGTTGCGAGTGAGGAGTTTATTGACGGAATGCACAAGGATGGTAAGCTTGTGTGGGTTAACTCGATTATCTATGATTATAAGGAACAGTTGGCGGCAGGGCACAGTGATGATACGGCGTTCACCGTGAATGAGGATTACGGCTGGGGATGGCTTGTTGATAAGGGTTACGATATGATACAGACTGATTGGGTAATAATGCTTATAGATTATCTTAAAAAAAGCGGTAAATATTATAAATAATTGTAGTGATTATTCTTAATAGTAAAATTTAACTAAAAAATTCAGATTTTTTTGGCATAAAAATTACATATTTAAAAGACTTAAATCATTGACATCGATATGGGTCTATGGTATCATATTAAAGGTCTTTAAGTCGATACAGAGAGATCGGCAAGATTGAATGTTAAATATATCCGATACGGATTTCCGTATCACGATTTTGTATGTTCAAGCCTTGCCTTAGTGCAGGGCTTTTATTTTATAAACAGAAAGGGATTTTTATGAAACAGCAACTTAAAGTTAAGATAACAGATATTGCTGCACCAACTGTTGGTGAAGTGCCTTTTTCTATTGCTGTTGCTGACCATTTATCTTCCGATGATGGTATTTCTGTTTTTGATTTTCCTGAATATATTATTTTTCCCGGTTTTTGCGATGTGCATGTGCATTTTCGTGAGCCGGGTTTTTCTTATAAAGAGACTATCGAAACAGGATCAAAAGCATCTGCAAGGGGAGGGTATACTGCGGTATGCACTATGCCGAATCTTGACCCTGTGCCCGATTGCCCCGAGCACCTTAAAATACAAAAGGATTTAATCAAAGCAGACGCTTGTATAGATGTTTACCCTTATGCATCAATAACCGTAGGTCAGAAGGGTGAAAAGCTTTCTGATATGGATGGTATGTGCGATTCCGCTTTTGCTTTTTCTGATGACGGAAAGGGCGTGCAGAGTGAGGATTTAATGCGTGAGGCTATGCTTAAGGCGAGAGAGCTTGGTAAGGTGATTGTTGCCCATTGTGAGGACAACTCCTTGCTTTATGGTGGCTACATACATGATGGTGTTTATGCAAAGGAACATAACCATAAGGGCATTTGCAGTGAAAGTGAATGGAAGCCTATTGAAAGGGATTTGAAGCTTGTTAAGGAAACAGGTTGCAAATATCATGTTTGTCATATTTCCACCAAAGAAAGCGTCGAGCTTATAAGACAAGCTAAAAAAGATGGATTGGACGTTACCTGTGAAACAGCTCCTCACTATCTTGTGCTTGATGAAAATGACCTTGAGGAAAGCGGTTGCTTCAAAATGAATCCGCCTTTAAGGTCAGAGGAGGACAGACTTGCACTTATTGAGGGTATAAAGGATGGTACAATCGATATGATTGCTACCGACCATGCACCCCACTCCAAGGAAGAGAAAAGCAAGGGTCTTGCGGGTAGCGCTTTCGGTATAGTTGGTATAGAAACTGCATTTCAGATTATGTATACCTACCTTGTGAAAACGGGAATTATAACTCTCGAAAGACTTATAGAGCTTATGTCGGTAAATCCCCGTAAACGTTTTAATATCCCCTTAAATGTCGACTATACAGTATGGAATCTTAATTCCTTGCTCACTATAAATTCTGATGATTTCCTGTCCAAGGGTAAGGCAACTCCTTTTGAGGGCGTGACAGTGAATGGTGAGTGTATCGGAACGGTTTGTAACGGCAAAATCGTATATCTTAAAAAGTAAGTTTAATTCAATTTATATATGGAGGCTCTTCTATGGCAAAGAGAACAGATATCAAAAAGGTTTTAATTATAGGCTCAGGTCCTATTGTAATCGGTCAGGCGGCAGAGTTTGACTATGCAGGTACTCAGGCTTGTCTTGCTCTTAAGGAGGAAGGCTATGAGGTTATTCTTGCAAACTCTAACCCTGCAACAATTATGACTGATACAGCTATTGCTGATAAGGTTTATATGGAACCCCTGACACTGGAGTATGTTGCGAAAATTCTTCGTTATGAGCGTCCCGATGCCATTGTTCCCGGAATCGGCGGTCAGACAGGGCTTAACCTTGCAATGCAGCTTGAGAAGAAGGGTATTCTTAAAGAGTGTAACGTTGAGCTTCTCGGCACAAGCAGTGAAAGTATTGAACGTGCAGAGGACCGCGAGCTTTTCAAGGAGCTTTGTCAGTCTATAGGTGAACCCACAATTCCTTCCGAGATTACTTATAGTCTCGAAGAGGCTGTTGAGGCTGCGGATAAAATCGGTTATCCCGTTGTTGTGCGTCCTGCATTTACGCTTGGCGGTACAGGTGGTGGCTTTGCTGCTAATAAGGAGGAGCTTATTGAAATCGGTACAAATGCCTTCAAGCTTTCTCCTGTTCATCAGGCTCTTATTGAAAAAAGTGTTAAGGGCTATAAAGAAATCGAATTTGAGGTTATGCGTGACTCAAACGACCACGCTATAACTATCTGCGGTATGGAGAATATTGATCCTGTTGGTGTTCATACCGGTGACTCACTTGTTGTTGCGCCTATTCTTACACTTAATGAGCACGACCATAAAATGCTTAATGACAGTGCTATAAAGATTATTCGTGAGCTTAAAATCGAGGGTGGATGTAACGTTCAGTTTGCGCTTAATCCCGAAACAAGTGAATATTTCCTTATAGAGGTTAATCCTCGTGTTTCACGCTCGTCGGCATTGGCGTCAAAGGCCAGCGGATATCCTATTGCCCGTGTTACCGCAAAAATTGCGGTTGGTATGGCTCTTGAGGATATTACCATTGCAAACACAACGGCAGCATTCGAGCCCAAGCTTGATTATATTGTTGCAAAGCTTCCTCGTTTCCCCTTTGATAAATTTGCTACTGCGGCCAATACTTTGGGAACACAGATGAAAGCTACCGGTGAGGTTATGGGTATAGGCTCAAATCTTGAAGAGTGCCTTCTTAAATCTGTCCGTTCACTTGAAACGGGTGCATTCCATTTCTGGTTACCTAAGTTTGATGATATGACAGAGGATGCTCTCGTTGAATATCTCGGTGAATTTAAGGATGATACAATATTTGCGGTTGCGGAGCTCATCCGTCGCGGTATGAGTATCGACAAACTTCATGAAATAACAAAAATTACCGCTTATTTCCTTGAATCAGTAAAAAAGATTGTTGATATGGAAAATAAGCTTAAAGCTAATATTGGCGATACAAGCGTTCTTCTTGAAGCTAAAAAGATGGGCTTCGGTGACAGATTTATTGCAAAGCTTTGGGATATGGCGGAGATTGAAATATACAATATCCGTAAAAAGAATAATATGTTTCCTGTGTTCCGTATGGTTGATACATGCCATACAAATGCATATATCCCGTATTTCTACTCTTCATATTCAGAAAAGAACGATTCCGTTCTTACGGATAAAAAGAAAATTGTTGTTATCGGTGCAGGTCCTATCCGTATCGGTCAGGGTGTTGAATTCGACTATTCAACGGTACATGCGGTTACAACAATCAAAAATTCAGGCTATGAGGCAATTATCATAAATAACAACCCGGAAACTGTTTCTACAGACTACACAACTGCAGATAAGCTTTATTTCGAGCCTCTTACACCTGAAGATGTTATGAACATAATTGAGTTTGAGAAACCTGACGGTGTTATCACATCACTTGGCGGACAGACTGCTATTAACCTTGCAGAACCGCTTATGCAGCGTGGTGTTAAAATTATCGGTACGGATTGCGATGCAATTGACCGTGCTGAAAACAGGGATAGATTTGAAAAAATTCTCAGAAACCTTGAAATTCCTCAGCCTAAGGGCAAGGCGGTAACTAATATTGAAGATGGTGTTAACGCTGCGTCTGAAATCGGTTATCCTGTTCTTGTTCGTCCCAGCTTCGTTCTTGGCGGACGTGCAATGCAGATAGTTGCTAACGAAGAACAGTTAAGGCATTACCTTAAAACTGCCGTTGAAATTGATGAGGATAAGCCGGTTCTTGTTGATAAATACATTCAGGGTAAAGAGGTAGAGGTTGATGCTATCTGCGACGGCAGAGATGTATTTATTCCCGGTATTATGGAGCTTGTTGAAAAAACAGGTGTTCACTCAGGCGACTCCATAAGTGTTTACCCCTCTTTCAGTATTTCCGATAGGGTAAAAGGCATTATTCTTCAGTATGCTAAAAAGCTTGGTTTAGGCATTGGCATAATCGGTCTTTACAATATTCAGTTTATTGTGGATGAAAATGATGATGTTTATATAATTGAGGTTAACCCCCGTTCTTCAAGAACAGTACCGTTCCTTTCAAAGGCTACAGGCTATTCTCTTGCGGATATTGCTACTGAGGTAATTATGGGTAAGAGCCTTAAGGAACAGGGTATATTCGACATTTATCCTCAGGAAAAAAATCGTTGGTATGTAAAGGTTCCTGTATTCTCATTTAATAAAATCCGCGGTCTTGATGCTTATCTTTCACCTGAAATGAAGTCAACCGGTGAGGCAATCGGCTATGACAATAAGCTTAATCGTGCTCTTTATAAAGCGCTTCAGGCTTCGGGTATGCACTTGCAGAATTACGGAACAGTATTTGCAACAATTGCTGATAAGGATAAAGAGGAAGCGTTACCGCTTATCCGTCGTTTCTATAACCTCGGATTTAATATTCAGGCAACTTCAGGCACGGGAAAATTCCTTAAGGAAAATGGTATCCGTACTCACGTATTAGGAAAAATAAGTGAGGGTAGTGAAGAGGTATGCGATGCTTTGCGTCAGGGTCACATCGCTTATGTTCTTAACACTAAGGATATCAATTCAACGGGTTCGGCTAACGACGGTCTTGAAATTCGTCGTCTTGCTATTGAAAATAACGTTAATGTGTTTACGGCACTTGATACCGTGCGCGTTCTTCTTGATGCTCTTGAGGAATCAACAATTACTATTTCTACAATTGATGCTTAAAGGATAGATTATGAAACAAAGTATTTTTACAATTATACGTAATATACAGCTTACTGACACTGTGTATAAAATGGAGCTTAAGGGTGATGTAAGTGATATCACATCATCAGGTCAGTTTGTTAACATTAAGCTTTCGGGTTTTTATTTAAGAAGACCCATTTCTGTGTGCGACGTAACCGATGATATTCTTACTATCATCTATAAGGTTGTGGGCAAGGGTACAGAAAAAATGGCAAAAATGACAGAAGGCGAAGAGCTTGATGTTCTTACGGGTTTGGGCAACGGCTATAATTTGAGCCTTGCGGGTGAAAAACCGGTGCTTATAGGCGGCGGTGTAGGTGTTCCGCCTATGTATATGCTTGCGAAAAAGCTTATTGAACAAGGTAAAGAGGTTAAAGTTATTTTAGGTTTTAACACAAAGTCCGAGGTTTTTTGCGAGGAAGATTTCAAGGCTTTGGGTGCAGAGGTTACGGTTACAACCGTTGATGGTAGCTATGGTGTAAAAGGCTTTGTAACAGATGCCCTTAAGGATATGGAGTATTCTTATTTTTACACCTGTGGTCCCGAGCCTATGCTTAAGGCTCTTTATAAAGTGGCTGCCACAAGCGGTCAGTTCAGTTTTGAAGAGCGTATGGGCTGCGGCTTTGGTGCGTGTATGGGTTGCTCCTGCAAAACCATAACAGGATATAAACGTATTTGTAAGGATGGCCCCGTGCTTGAAAAGGAGGAAATTTTATGGGAAGATTAAGCGTTGATCTTTGCGGAATTACTCTTGATAACCCTATTATTCCTGCCAGTGGCACCTTCGGATATGGTTATGAGTTTGCGGAGTTATATGATATAAATATTTTAGGTACATTTTCATTCAAGGGAACAACAAAAGACCCTCGTTTCGGTAATCCTACACCAAGAATTGCCGAGTGTAATGCGGGTATGATAAATGCTGTAGGTCTTCAGAATCCCGGTGTTGAAAAGGTTATTAATACAGAGCTTCCTAAACTTAAGGAGTGCTTTGATAAAAAGGTTATGGCAAATGTCAGCGGTTTTGCTATTGAGGATTATGCTTATACCTGTGAACAACTTGATAAATGTGAGCAAGTGGGTTGGCTTGAGGTTAACGTAAGCTGTCCTAACGTTCATGGCGGTGGAATGAGCTTCGGCACAAGTCCGGAAGCTGCTGCAGAGGTTACCGCAGCGGTAAAAAAGGTTACCACAAAGCCCGTTATCATTAAGCTTTCACCTAACGTTACTGATATAGTATCAATTGCAAAAGCTTGCGAAGCTGCGGGTGCAGATGGTATAAGCCTTATTAATACACTTCTTGGTATGCGTATCGACCTTAAAACAAAGAAGCCCGTTATAGCTAATAAAATGGGTGGTTTTTCAGGAAGTGCAATTTTCCCTGTTGCTGTGCGAATGGTTTACCAGGTTGCAAATGCAGTTGATATTCCCGTTGTAGGTATGGGTGGTGTTACTACCGCAGAGGATGTAATTGAACTTATGCTTGCAGGTGCTTCTGCTGTAGAGGTAGGTGCCGCAAACCTTATTGATCCTTATGCTTGTCGTGATATAATCAACGATTTGCCTGAGGTGATGGATAAATACGGAATAAATAATCTTAAAGATATTATAGGAGGCGCAAAATAATGGGTAAAGACGTAATTGTAGCTTGTGATTTTTCAAGCGCGGAAAAGGTGTTTGAGTTTCTTGATAAGTTTGAAGGTGGCAGAAAGCCTTTTGTAAAAATCGGTATGGAGCTTTTTTATGCAGAAGGTCCTCATATTGTAAAAGAAATAAAAAAGCGTGGTCATAAAATTTTCCTTGACCTTAAGCTTCACGATATTCCTAATACAGTCAAAAAAGCTATGTCAGTACTTTCAAATATGGATGTTGATATATGCAATCTTCACGCTTCAGGTACTCGTCGTATGATGGAGGCAGCTATTGAAGGTCTTACACGTGAAGACGGAACAAGACCTTTGCTTATTGCAGTTACACAGCTTACATCAACTGACCAGGAAAGTATGCAGAACGATCTTCTTATAAACGAGCCTATCGACAAGGTTGTTATGCACTACGCTCATAATGCAAAACTTGCAGGACTTGATGGTGTTGTGTGTTCACCTCTTGAGGCAGGTAAGGTGCATGAAACCTGCGGAAATGATTTCCTTACAGTAACACCCGGTGTTCGTTTTGCTGATGGTGATATCGGTGATCAGAAGCGTGTTATGACACCTGCTCAGGCTAAAGAAATCGGCTCTGATTATATTGTTGTAGGCAGACCAATAACTGCAGCAGAAGATCCCGTTGCAGCATATAACAGATGCGTTGCAGAATTTTGTGATTGATTAAACCTTAAAGGAGTATTTTGAAATGGAAAGCTATAAAAGAGAGTTTATACAGTTTTTAGAAGGTGCAGGCGTTCTTAAATTCGGTGATTTTACTGCAAAAAGCGGTAGAAAAATCCCTTATTTCATCAATGCCGGTGACATTAAAACAGGTGAACAGATTTGTAAACTCGGTGAGTTTTATGCAAAAGCATATTTTGAAAAAGTAGGCAACAAGAAGACAGTTCTTTACGGACCGGCATATAAAGGTATCCCGATTGCTGTTTCAGTTGCAGTAGCACTTGCTAAAAACGGATTGGATGTTCCTTTCTTCTTTAACCGTAAGGAAGAAAAGGATCATGGCGAAGGTGGCGTTTTCGTAGGATATAAACCTCAGGAAGGCGAAGAAATCGTTATTGTTGAGGATGTTATCACCGCAGGTACAGCCATTCGCGAGAGTATGTCTATACTTTCAGGTCTTAAGGGTACAAAGGTTGCAGCAACTTTTGTTATGGTAGACCGTAAAGAAAAAGGTCAGACCGAGAAATCTGCAATGGCAGAGGTTGGTGAAGAATACGGCTTCCCTGTATATTCTGTTGTTGATGTTTATGATATTATCGAATACCTTGAAGAAGATGAAAGTAACCGTGAAAATGTTGAGCGTATCAAGAAATATCTTGAAGTAAACGGTGCGAAATAAGTTGTTTAGGAAGTGATTTTTATGAGAAGTCTTATAGATATTCTCGATTTTTCCGTTGATGAGCTTAATGAGCTTATTGAATCAGCTAACGATATTATAGCGAATCCTCAAAAATATTCTGAAAGCTGTAAAGGTAAAAAGTTGGCAACGCTTTTCTTTGAGCCTTCAACACGCACACGCCTTAGCTTTGAAGCAGCAATGCTTGAACTTGGCGGTAGCGTAATCGGATTTTCTGAGGCCAACAGCTCGTCTGCCGCAAAGGGTGAAAGTGTTGCGGATACCGCTAAAACTATAAGCTGCTATGCAGATATAATTGCTATGCGTCACCCTAAAGAGGGTGCACCTCTCGTAGCATCACAGAATGCAAGTATACCTGTTATTAATGCAGGTGACGGCGGTCATAATCATCCCACACAGACTCTTGCGGATTTACTTACGATATATCGTGAAAAGGGCACTTTTGACGGTCTTACCGTAGGCTTCTGCGGTGACCTTAAATTCGGAAGAACAGTTCACTCACTTATTACTGCGCTTTCAAGATATAACGATATAAAGGTTGTTCTTATTTCACCTGAAGAATTGAAGCTTCCCAGCTACGTTAAAAAGGATGTTCTTAAGAAGAATAACATTCCTTATGAGCAGACGACTGATCTTGAAAGTGTTATGCCAAAGCTTGATATCTTGTATATGACACGTGTTCAGAGGGAACGTTTCTTTAACGAGGAGGATTATCTCCGTCTTAAGGATAGTTATGTTCTTGAGCCTAAAAAGTTGAAAAATGCAAAGAAAGATCTTTGCATTATGCACCCGCTTCCCCGTGTTAATGAGATTTCGGTTGCAGTGGATGATGACCCCAGAGCTTGTTATTTCAAACAGGTGCTTAACGGTAAATATATAAGAATGGCACTTATGCTTAAATTGTTAGAGGAGGCACAAAAATGAATGTAGATTCCATTACTAACGGTTTTGTCATAGACCACATTAACTCAGGCAAGGGTATGCGTATTTATGAGCTTTTGGGTCTTGATAATGCAGAATGCTCTGTTGCCATTATTAAAAATGTAAACAGCAAAAAGCACGGTAAGAAGGATATCATCAAGGTTGATGCAAATATCCCTATTGATTTTAATATTATCGGTTACGTTGCTCCGGGTGCTACAGTTAACATTATTCGTGACGGTGAATTGGTGGAAAAACTATTTATTGAATTGCCCGAAACACTTACAAATGTTATAAAATGTAAGAATCCCCGTTGTATTACATCAACCGAACAGGAGATAAATCACGTGTTTAAGCTTACCGATAAAGAGAATGGTATTTACCGTTGTCTTTATTGTGAAACAAAGGCTAAAGGTTAAGTTAGCAAATTAACTAAATAATAAGGTTTAAAGAGAGTTTTATTATGGCTTTCGTGCCTTGACACTATATTTTATAAATGATAAAATTATTGTGTTATAAAAGTCTGTTTCTGTAACTGACGGAATAAGGCGGAAATAACCGCGAAGGAGCAGAAAACCGCAATGCTTGCGGTCAAAGACTTAAGCCGACCGTCTGGGCACACCTTTTCGTACTGAATAGGTGCGCCCGTTTTGTTTTGAAAGGAAGGAAATTATGAAAAAAGTTGGTATTATAATGGGTAGCGATAGCGACTTACCCGTAGTTGAAAAAGCAATTAACACCCTTAAGGATTTTGAAGTACCTTACGAAGTTCACGTTTTTTCGGCTCACAGAACTCCTGTTGAAGCTAAAGAATTCAGTGTAAATGCACGTGAAAACGGATTTGGTGTAATTATTGCCGCAGCGGGTATGGCAGCTCACCTTGCAGGTGCGGTTGCAGCGAATACAACGCTTCCTGTAATTGGTATTCCGATAAAATCACAAAATTTAGGCGGTATGGAAGCACTTCTTTCTACGGTGCAGATGCCTTCAGGTATTCCTGTTGCAACTGTTGCAATTGATGGTGCGGTTAATGCTGCCCTTCTTGCTATAGAGATTCTCTCACTTTCGGAATCTGTGCTTGAAAAGAAGTTAGCAGATAAGAGAGCAAAAGATACTCAGACTGTGCTTGAAAAAAACAAAGCGATTGAGGAAAAATATAACTAAGTTTACTAAAAAAAACAGAGGTATGCTATGGGCGGTTTTTTTGGAGTAGCATCAAAACACGATGCAGTTTTTGATACTTTCTTTGGTGTTGATTACCATTCCCACTTGGGCACAAGACGTGCAGGTATGGCGGCATTCGACGAAAAGAAAGGTCTTCAAAGAAAAATACATAAAATAGAAAATTCACCTTTCAGAACAAAGTTTGAAAGGATTCTTGATGAAATGACGGGTACAAGTGCTATCGGCTGTATCAGTGACAGTGATGCACAACCCTTGCTTATGCGTTCAAACCACGGTTTGTACGCCATTAGTACAATAGGTGTTATAAACAACGAGGATGCACTTGTTGAACAGTATCTTGCCTTCAGCGGTGGTCACTTTGGTGCTATGACAAGTACAGGTATTAATGCTACCGAGCTTGTTTCTGCAATGATTGACCAGAAAAGTAGTTTTGAAGAAGGCATCAGATTTGCTCATGACGTTATAGAAGGAACAGCTTCTATATTAATTCTTAAAGAAGATGGTAACCTGATTGTTGCACGTGATAAGGTGGGCAGACTTCCTGTTCTTATCGGAAAACGTGAAGATGGTTATTGTGTTTCATTTGAGGATTTTGCGTATAAGAAATTAGGCTTTGATGATTATCGCGAATTAGGTCCCGGTGAAATTGTAGAGATTTCAGCAGATGAAGTTAAAGTTCTTTCTGCTCCTCGTAAAGAGAAGAAAATATGCGCATTTCTTTGGTCATATTACGGATATCCCACATCCTGCTACGAGGGTGTCAATGTTGAAGTGATGCGTTGCAGAAATGGTCAGATTATGGCTAAGACCGACAAAGCTGCCGGTGTGGCTCAGGATATAGACTATGTAAGCGGTGTTCCCGATTCGGGTACACCTCACGCAATAGGCTATGCGAACGAAAGCCGTATACCATTTGCAAGACCATTTATTAAATATACACCAACCTGGCCAAGAAGCTTTATGCCATCAAATCAGCGTGAGCGTAGCCGGGTTGCGAAAATGAAGCAAATCCCTGTTCACGATCTTATTAAAGATAAAAAACTTCTGTTTGTAGATGACAGTATTGTTCGTGGTACACAGCTTCGCGAAACTGTAGAGTTCCTTTACGAAAATGGTGCTAAAGAGGTTCATATGCGTTCAGCTTGTCCTCCTATTATGTATGGTTGCAAGTTCCTGAACTTCTCAAGAAACACTTCTGATATGGATCTTATTACAAGAAGCACTATTATGGAGCTTGAAGGTGAAGAGGGCTTTAATCATATTGATGAATATAGTGACGCTTCTACAGAACGTGGTGCTAAAATGAGAGAAGCTATTTGTAAAAAGCTTAATTTTGCATCATTGGAATTCCAATCACTTTCGGGAATTATAGAAGCAATCGGACTTCCTGCAGATCAGGTTTGTACCTATTGTTGGAACGGAAAAGGTTAATTATTATTTGAAATATATTTGTTAGGAGAATTACAATGAATAATTCAAGATCAGAAAGCTACGCAGCAGCAGGTGTTGATATTACTGCAGGCTACAAGGCAGTAGAACTTATGAAAAAACACATTGCCAGAACACGTAATGAGGGCTCATTGGATGATGTTGGTGGCTTTGGTGGTTGCTTTGACCTTGGTTATGCTAAGGGTATGGAGCATCCTATATTAGTTTCAGGTACTGACGGTTGCGGTACAAAGGTTAAATTAGCTATTCTTATGGATAAGCACGACACAATAGGTATTGATGCAGTTGCAATGTGCGTAAACGATATTGTGTGTGTTGGTGCAAAGCCTTTATTCTTCCTTGATTATATCGCTTGTGGTAAAAACATTCCCGAAAAAATTGCTGAAATTGTAAGTGGCGTAGCAGAGGGCTGTGTTCAGTCAGGTTGTGCACTTACAGGTGGTGAAACTGCAGAACACCCCGGTCTTATGCCTGTAGAAGATTATGATCTTGCCGGTTTTGCAGTAGGTATTGTTGATAAACCCAAAATGATTGATAACAGCAAGATGTCTGTTGGCGATGTTGTTATTGCTCTTCCCTCCACAGGTATTCACTCAAACGGCTTCAGCTTATGCCGTAAGGTGTTCGATATTGATAATAATAACCCCGAGCTTTACGTAAACCGTGAAGAGTTGGGCGGCAAAACAATTGCAGAAGCATTGCTTGTTCCTACCAGAATTTATGTTAAATCTATTCTTGCACTTTTGGAAAAGGTTGACGTAAAAGGTATTTCTCACATTACCGGTGGCGGCTTCTATGAAAATATTCCTCGCTCAATTCCCGATGGCTTGTGTGCAAAGATAGATAAGAGTGCTGTTAAGGTGCTTCCTATTTTCGATGTTATTGCAAAGTGGGGCGACGTTCCTGAAAGAGATATGTTCAATACATACAATATGGGTGTTGGTATGAGCGTTGTTGTTCCTGCCGCTCAGGTTGAAGAAGCTTTGAGTATTCTCAAAGCAAACGGTGAAGATGCTTACGTAATCGGTGAGATTATTGAAGCAGACGAAAAAATCATTTTAGAATAATTATCTGAAAGGGGTATTAAAATGCCCAAGTCAAAAATTGCCGTGCTTGTTTCCGGTGGCGGAACGAACCTTCAGGCTTTAATCGATGCACAGAAAAGAGGGGAGTTAGGCAATGGTGAAATCACCTGCGTAATTTCCTCCAAGGCAGATGCCTATGCTCTTACACGAGCTTCTGATAACGGAATAAAAACACGTACACTTATCCGTAAGGATTATGATGATATTGCTTCATACAGTTGTGCAATGCGAGATATTCTCATTGAAGAACAAGCGGATTTAGTTGTGTATGCAGGGTTTATGACAATACTTGATAACAATGTGTGCGATGCTTTTGAAAACAAAATGATTAATGTTCACCCTGCACTTATACCATCATTTTGCGGTAAGGGTTTTTATGGTCTTCATGTTCACGAAAGTGCTTTGGCAAAGGGTGTCAAGGTGTCAGGTGCTACGGTGCATTTTGTTACTGCAGAGTGTGATGCAGGTCCTATTATTTTACAAAAAGCAGTAGAGGTTTGCGAGGATGATACTCCCGAAAGTCTGCAGAAGCGTATTATGGAAAATGCAGAATGGAAGATTCTTCCTAAGGCTGTACAGCTTTTCTGTGACGGCAAAATAACTGTTAAAGACGGTAAAACAATTATTTCAGAATAAATTTTATTGAGAGGATAGATGATAATGGAAATTAAAACTATTGTAGACGAGCTTAATTCTCTTGCTTACCACGGCAGAGGTATTATTATCGGTAAAAGTGCCGATAGTAAAAAAGCTATTACTGCTTATTTTATAATGGGCAGAAGTGAAAATAGTCGTAATCGTGTGTTTATTGAAGATGGTGAGGGTATCAGAACTCAGGCTTTTGATGAATCAAAAATGGTTGACCCACATCTTATCATCTATGCTCCGGTTAGAGTTCTCGGTAACAAAACTATTGTTACAAATGGTGATCAGACCGATACAATATATGATCTTATGGACAAGCAGATGACCTTTGAGCAGTCTCTTCGCACACGTGAGTTTGAGGATGATGCTCCTAACTACACACCCCGTATTTCAGGTATTATTCATCTTGAAAACGGTGATATGAACTACGCTATGTCTATTCTCAAATCTGCCGATGGTGACGGCTCTTCTTGTCAGCGTTATACATACGCTTATTCAAACCCCATTCCCGGTAAAGCAAAGTTCATTCATACATATAAATGTGATGGCAATACGCTTCCCAGCTTTGAGGGTGAGCCTAAAACACTTGAACTTCCCGACGTTGATATAGATACACTTACCGATACAATATGGACAAATCTTAATGAAGATAATAAAGTTTCTCTTTTTGTGAGATATATCGATCTTGAAACAGGTAAATACGAGTCAAGAATTGTTAACAAGAATAAATAAGGAGAAAATGCGATGAAAGAGTTTGAATTAAAATATGGTTGCAATCCCAACCAGAAACCTGCTAAAATTTTTATGCACGACGGAAGTGAGCTTCCCATTGAAATTCTTTGCGGCAGACCCGGTTTTATAAATTTCCTTGATGCTTTCAACAGCTGGCAGCTTGTTAAGGAGCTTAAGGAGGCTCTCGGTCTTCCTGCAGTTACATCATTCAAGCACGTCAGCCCCACATCTGCAGCGGTAGGTATTCCGCTTTCCGATAAGCTTAAAAAAGCTTGCTTTGTAGATGATATTGAGGGTCTTGATGATTCACTTCTTGCTTGTGCTTATGCCCGTGCAAGAGGCACCGACAGAATGTGCTCTTTCGGTGACTGGGTAGCACTTTCAGATGTTTGCGATGTTACCACTGCACTTATGATCAAGCGTGAGGTTTCCGATGGTATTATTGCACCCGGCTATGAGCCTGAAGCATTGGAAATTCTTAAAACAAAAAGAAACGGTAATTACAATATAGTGAAAATTGATCCCGATTATGTTCCTGCTGAAATAGAGCATAAACAGGTTTTCGGTATCACATTTGAGCAGGGAAGAAACAATTTCGAAATCAATCGTGAGCTTCTTTCTAATATTGTTACAGAAAATAAGGATTTACCCGAAAGTGCAGTACGTGACCTTATAATCGCTCTTATTACTCTTAAATATACACAGTCTAACTCCGTTTGCTATGCAGTTGATGGTCAGGCAATCGGTGTTGGTGCAGGTCAGCAGTCAAGAATCCATTGTACTCGTCTTGCAGGTACAAAGGCAGACACATGGTTCCTTCGTCAGCACGATAAGGTACTTAACCTTCCATTTAAGGATACTCTCGGCAGACCTGACCGCGATAATGTTATTGATGGATATATTAATAAAAACGAAGAGGATGTATGTGCAGACGGTATCTGGCAGAAATATTTTACAGAACAGCCCGAGCCCCTTACAGATGAGGATGTAAAAGCATATTTTGAAACTATTGATGGTGTTGCTCTTGGTTCAGATGCATTCTTCCCCTTCAGCGATAACATTGAGCGTGCAAAGCGTAGCGGTGTAAAATACATTGCAGAGCCAGGCGGCTCAATCCGTGATGATGTTGTTATTGAATGTAGCAATAAATATGGAATGACAGTGGCATTTACCGGTATGCGTTTATTCCACCACTAATTAATTTGCGTTAAATTGTCTGTAGTAACGCTTCTGCTCGGGGCGGTTTCTTTGCACCGCATCACCGGCAGAAAGATGTTACTCTGAATAAAATTCCGTAGAATCAACAATGATTCCTTGACGGTAACTAAAAACGAAAATTATTTCTTACACTACAAAAGAAATGGTGATACAAATGAAAATAATGGTTGTAGGTGGCGGCGGTCGTGAACACGCCATCATCAAAAAAATAAAAGAGAATAAGTCTGTTTCCGAGATTTTTGCACTTCCCGGTAACGGAGGTATTGCTGCAGATGCGACTTGTGTTAACATCGGAGCAAAGGATATTGAAAAAATCGTAGAATTTGCAGTTGATAACAAGATTGATTATGCAGTTGTAGCACCCGATGATCCGTTAGTTCTCGGTTGTGTAGATGCTTTGGAGGAAAAAGGTATTCCTTGCTTTGGTCCTCGTAGTGAAGCAGCAATTATTGAGGGTAGTAAGGTTTTCTCAAAAAATCTTATGAAAAAATACGGTATTCCTACTGCAACATACGAGGTTTTCAATGATATGCAAAAGGCACTTGAATATCTTGATACCGCACCTATCCCTACAGTTATCAAGGCCGACGGTCTTGCTTTAGGTAAGGGTGTTATAATTGCTATGACTCGTGAAGAGGCAAAAGCAGCCGTTGTTTCAATGATGCAGGATAAAATGTTCGGCAGCAGCGGTGATAACGTTGTTATTGAGGAATTCCTTACAGGTCCCGAGGTTTCCGTTCTTGCATTTACCGACGGCAAAACAGTTGCACCTATGGTATCTTCAATGGACCACAAAAGGGCAGGAGATAACGATACCGGTCTTAATACAGGCGGTATGGGTACAATTGCACCTAACCCTTGCTACACAGATGCAGTAGCCAAGGAGTGTATGGAAAAGATTTTTGTTCCTACCATCGAGGCTATGAATAAAGAGGGCAGAACATTTAAAGGTTGCCTTTATTTCGGTCTTATGATTACCGAAAACGGACCAAAGGTTATAGAATATAACTGCCGTTTCGGTGACCCTGAAACCCAGGTTGTTTTACCACTTCTTGAGAGTGATTTGCTTACTGTTATGCAGGCAACTACAAATGGTACACTTGCAGAAACTGAAGTAAAGTTCAGCGAAAAAAGTGCCTGCTGTGTAATTATGGCTTCAGAGGGATACCCCGTTAAATACGAAAAGGGCTATGAGATAAGCATACCTGAGGATATTGCCGATAATGTCTATGTTGCAGGTGCTGAGCTTAAGGATGGTAAGCTTCTTACAAACGGTGGCAGAGTTTTAGGTGTTACCAAAGTAAGTGATGATTTGAAATCAGCAATTGCCGAGTCTTATGCACTTGTTAACAAGGTTAGTTTCGGTAATGCTTTTTACCGCAGTGATATCGGTGCAAAAGCACTCAAAATAATGGAGGAGTAACAAAAATGGTATACAGAGTTTTTGTTGAAAAGAAAAAAGAACTTGCTAATGAGGCAAAATCACTTTTAGGTGATGCACGTACTCTTTTAGGTATAAATAATCTTGAAGGGGTTCGCATTTTCAACCGCTATGACGCAGAAAATATTACAGAAGAGCTTTTTGATTATGCTATCAAAACAGTGTTTTCCGAGCCTCAGCTTGATATTGCTACTGATGATATTGATGTAGAGGGTGCTACTGTTTTTGCAGTTGAATTTTTACCCGGTCAGTTTGACCAGCGTGCAGATTCAGCCGCACAGTGTATACAGATTATTTCACAGGGTGAGCGTCCTATCGTTAAGAGTGCAAAGGTTTACGCTCTTTATGGTAACCTTACCGACACTGACCTTGCTGAAATCAAAAAATATGTTATCAACCCTGTGGAATCACGTGAGGCTACTCTTGAAAAGCCCGAAACACTTGCAATGAAATATGATATTCCTACAGAGGTTAAAACTCTTGACGGATTTATTAAGCTTGACAGAGCAGGTCTTGAGGCTTTCGTTAAGGATTACGGCCTTGCAATGGATGCAGATGATATTGCTTTCTGCCAGAATTATTTTAAATCAGAGGATCGTGATCCCACAATCACTGAAATCAGAATGATTGATACATATTGGTCAGATCATTGCCGTCACACCACATTCCTTACAGTAATTGATAATGTGGAATTTGAGGATAAGCTTCTTCAGGATGCTTATGACGAATATATTGCAACAAGAGAAGAACTTGGCAGAACAAAACCCATCTGCCTTATGGATCTTGCTACAGTTGCGGTTAAGTATCTTAAAGAAAACGGAAAGCTTGATAAACTTGACGAATCAGAAGAAATCAATGCTTGTACTGTAAAAATCAACGTTGATGTTGACGGTGTAAGTGAGCCCTGGCTTCTTCTTTTCAAAAACGAAACACATAACCATCCTACAGAGATTGAGCCCTTTGGTGGTGCGGCAACCTGCATAGGTGGTGCTATCCGTGACCCGCTTTCAGGCCGTGCATACGTATACGGTGCTATGCGCGTTACAGGTGCTGCCGATCCTCTTAAGCCTGTAAGTGAAACAATTAAAGGTAAACTTCCCCAGAGAACAATTGTTACAACTGCAGCCGCAGGTTATTCTTCATATGGTAACCAGATTGGTCTTGCAACGGGTATTGTTGATGAACTTTATCATCCCGGCTATGCTGCAAAACGTATGGAAATCGGAGCGGTTGTTGCGGCAGCTCCTCAGGAAAATGTTCGTCGTGAGTGTCCTGATCCCGGTGATATCGTTATTCTTCTCGGTGGCTCAACAGGTCGTGACGGTTGCGGTGGTGCAACAGGCTCATCAAAATCTCATACAGCATCTTCTCTTGAAACTTGCGGTGCTGAGGTACAGAAGGGTAATGCTCCCGAAGAAAGAAAGCTTCAGCGTCTTTTCAGGAATAAGGAAGCAACTCTTATGATTAAGCGTTGTAATGACTTCGGTGCAGGCGGTGTATCTGTTGCTATAGGTGAGCTTGCTGATGGTCTTAAAATCGACCTTAATGCAGTTCCTAAAAAGTATGAGGGTCTTGACGGCACAGAGCTTGCAATTTCTGAATCTCAGGAAAGAATGGCTGTTGTAGTAGAAAAAGAAAACGTTGAAAAATTCCTTCAGCTTGCAGCTACAGAAAACCTTCAGGCTTGTCCTGTAGCCGAGGTTACTGAGGAAGCAAGGCTTGTAATGAGCTGGAACGGTAAGGTTATCTGCGATATCAGCCGTGAATTCCTTAACTCAAACGGTGCCGATAAGCACGTTAATGTATATGCTGCAAAGCCCGAATGCTATGATAAAGAGGTTTCAGGCACATTTACAGATAATATGAAGGCTATGGCAGATGACCTTAATATCTGCTCAAAGCGTGGTCTTTCTGAACGCTTTGACTCAACCATCGGTGCAGGTACAGTGCTTATGCCCTTTGGCGGTAAATATCAGCTCACTCCCATTCAGGCAATGGTACAGAAGATTTCTGTAGAAAAGAAGCATACAGACGATTGCTCACTTATGTCCTGGGGCTACAATCCCTTCGTTATGGAAAAAAGCCCTTATCATGGTGCATATCTTGCAGTTGTTGAATCAATCTGTAAGCTTATTGCAACAGGTGCGGAATTCAAGGATGTTTACCTTACATTCCAGGAATATTTTGAGCGTGTTAATAAAGAACCCAAGCGTTGGGGCAAGCCCCTTGCAGCACTTCTCGGTGCATTTAAGGCACAGAAGGAATTAGGTGTAGGCTCAATCGGTGGTAAGGACTCAATGAGCGGTACATTCGAGGATCTTGATGTTCCTCCCACACTCGTTTCATTTGCTGTTACAACTGAAAAAGTTAAGGATATTGTTTCACCTGAATTTAAAAAGGCAGGCAACAAGGTTTACCTTATTAAACCCGAGTTTGACGAAAACAACTTGCCCGTAACAGAATCACTTATCAGCGTTTTCGATAAAGTTTGTGCACTTCTTCGTGAGGGTAAGGCAGTTTCCTGCTATACACCCGGTATGGGCGGTATTGCCGAAGCTGTTATGAAAATGGCTTTCGGTAATGGTTTAGGATTTGATTTTGCCGATACACAGACTGTTGAAAACATATTCGGTTACAACTATGCTTCATTTATCCTTGAAACAACTGAGGATATTGATGGTGAGTTTATCGGTACAGTTACCGATAAGGCAGTGTTCACACTGGGTGAAGAAGCACTTGATTTGTCAGCGGTTCTCGGTATTTACGAGGATAAGCTTGAAAGTGTTTACAGCTGCAACATTGCTGATACAGGCACAAAGGTTGAGAATTTCTCATTCAATGCAACCGAGCGTAAAGCACCTGCTATCAAGGTTGCAAAGCCCAAAATTCTTATTCCCGCATTCCCCGGCACCAACTGTGAGTTTGATAGTGCAAAGGCAGTACGTGATGCAGGCGCAGAGCCCGAAATCATCGTTATCAAGAATCGCACCTCTGCAGGTATTACAGAAAGCGTAAATGAGTTTGCCACAAAGCTTAAGGATGCACAGATGATCTTTATTCCCGGTGGATTCTCAGGCGGTGACGAGCCCGACGGAAGCGGTAAGTTTATTACAGCCTTCTTCCGTAATGCTGCAGTTAAAGACGGTGTTACAGATCTTCTTGAAAATCGTGACGGTCTTATGTGCGGTATCTGTAACGGCTTCCAGGCTCTTATAAAGCTTGGTCTTGTGCCTTATGGCAAAATCATCGATACTGATGAAAATTGCCCCACACTTACATACAATACAATTGCACGTCACCAGTCAAGAATTGTAAGAACAAGGGTTGCTTCAAACAAATCACCCTGGCTTGCTCTTACTCAGGTAGGCGATGTATATAACGTTCCGATTTCACATGGTGAGGGCAGATTCCTCGCAAGTGAAGAGCTTATAAGAAAGCTTGCAGAAAATGGTCAGATTGCTACTCAGTACGTTGACCTTGATGACAATGCTACAAGCGATGTTCACTTTAACCCCAATGATTCTATGTTTGCTATTGAGGGTATTACTTCACCCGACGGCAGAGTATTCGGTAAAATGGGACACAGTGAAAGAATCGGTGACGGACTTTATAAAAACGTTCCCGGCAACTACGATATCCGTATGTTCGAGGCAGCAGTTAAATATTTTAAATAAGTCTGTTGAGGCTGTGAAAACTCAGGTTTTTCACAGCCTCATGCTATTTATATATGTTTTAGAAAAAATATTACGGCTTCCTATTGACAAAGGTGAATTACTCTGTTATAATGCACTCCTGTAAAGTAAAAGTTCTTTACAGCAACTTACAGAAGGGGGTACGGGAATGGCAAAGAATCTTGATGTTGTTTTACTTGCTGATTTTTATGGCGAGATGCTTACGGAAAATCAGCGTAAGTTCATTGAGTATTACTATAGTGATGACCTTTCTCTTTCTGAAATTGCACAAAACGAGGGTATTACCCGTCAGGGTGTACGTGATGCGGTTAAACGTGCTGAAATCCAGCTTTTCGATATGGAAAAGAAACTTGGATTTGCTAAACGCACCCGCAAAATTAACGATGCCCTTGCAGAAATTGTTGAAAGTGTAGATGCTATCAACAATTATAATATGAATTTTTCTCTCTCTCGGGAGGTTAACGATGCGGTTGTACGCATAAAATCTATTGTTGACTCCCTTGATGAATAAGGAGGTTGCACCATGGCTTTCGAAGGACTTTCCGACAGATTGGACAACGCCTTTAAAAAATTAAAAAGTAAAGGCAGTCTTACCGAATCCGATGTTCGTGAAGCTATGCGAGAGGTGCGACTTGCACTTCTTGAAGCAGACGTTAACTACAAAGTTGCCAAGGATTTCACCAACTCTGTAACAGAGCGTGCTATTGGTGCTAAGGTTATGGAAAGCCTTACACCTGCACAGATGGTTATCAAAATCGTTAACGAAGAGCTTACTGCCCTTATGGGTGGTACTCAGGCAAGGTTGGCTTCTGCATCACATCCGCCAACAGTTGTTATGATGTGTGGTCTTCAGGGTTCAGGTAAAACAACCCACAGTGCAAAAATTGCTCTTAAGCTTAAAGAACAAGGTCACAGACCTCTTCTTGTTGCCTGCGATATTTATCGTCCTGCTGCTATTAAGCAGTTGCAGGTAGTCGGTGAGCAGATTGATGTACCGGTTTTTGAAATGGGTACCGAGAATCCCGTTAAAATTGCCACAGAGGCAATTAAACTTGCAAAAGATAACGGCTATGATTATGTATTCCTTGATACAGCAGGTCGTTTGCATATTGATGAACAGCTTATGCAGGAGCTTAAGGATATCAAGGCTTCTGTTAAGCCTCATGAGATTCTTCTTGTTATTGACTCTATGTTAGGTCAGGATGCTGTTACCGTAGCCTCATCCTTTAACGAGGCGCTCGGTATCGACGGTCTTGTTCTTACAAAGCTGGATGGTGACACCCGTGGTGGTGCGGCACTTTCTGCAAGAGCAGTAACAGGCAAACCCATTAAGTTCATCGGTATCGGTGAAAAGCTTCAGGATCTTGACGTTTTTCACCCCGACAGAATGGCAAGCCGTATTCTTGGTATGGGTGACGTGCTTTCTCTTATTGAAAAAGCGGAGGTTGCCCTTGATGAAAAAAAGGCAGAGGAGCTTGAAAAAAAGCTTCGTCAGAATAAGCTTGATCTTAACGATATGCTTATGCAGTTTGAGGAAATGAAGAAGATGGGTCCTATGAAGGATATCATTTCCTTGATTCCGGGCCTAAACAAAAAGGTTAAGGATACTGATATTGACGACAGACAGATGGATTATACAATGGCAATTATCCGTTCTATGACAATGAAAGAACGTGAGAATCCCGATATAATCAATCCCTCTCGCAAAAAGCGTATTGCCGCAGGTTGCGGTATGCAGGTTGAGGATGTTAACCGACTTCTTAACCAGTATCGTTCAATGCAGAAGCTTTATAAACAGCTTAATGGCAAAGGCTCTAAAAAAATGATGAAACGCATGCAACGTATGGGCTTGGGCGGAGGAATGCCCGGCGGAATGGGTGGCATGGGCGGTTTCCCGATGTAAGTATTCACCCACAACAGTGGTTGATATAAATTAGTTTATTATTATTTAACTTTTCGGAGGTAATTAAAATGGCAGTAAAAATTCGTCTTCGCCGTATGGGCGCAAAAAAGGCACCTTTCTATCGTGTAGTTGTAGCAGATTCACGTTATCCTCGTGATGGCCGCTTCATTGAAGAAGTTGGTTACTACAACCCCGTAGCAAACCCTGCAGAAATCAAAATCGATGCAGAAAAGGTTACAAAGTGGATCCAGAATGGTGCACAGCCCACAGATACAGTACGCGATATTCTTAAAAAACAGAACATCATTAAATAATTAGGTGACGATAATGAAAGAATTGCTCGAAACAGTCGCAAGGGGTCTTGTTGAGACTCCTGACGCAGTCGAGGTCACTGTAGACGAACCCAATGAAGAGGGTGTTGTAGTTTATCATCTTCATGTCGGTCCCGACGATATGGGCAGAGTTATCGGCAAACAGGGCAGAATAGCAAAGGCTATCCGTACGGTTATGCGTGCGGCGGCTGTCCGTAAAGATGTTAAGGTACAGGTGGATATCGACTAAAACAATGGGGGATGTTTTACATCCCCCTTTAGTTTATTTTATTAATTAAGTTTGAATAGAGTTTTGTTTTATGATTAAAGATTATCTTGAAATTGGTCAAATAGTCAGCACACATGGTATAAGGGGTGAGGTACGCCTTAACCCTTGGTGTGATGGTCCTGAATTTGTAAAGAAATTCAAAACCCTTTACCGAGATAACAAGGGGTCAGACAGCTTTAAGGTTGTTTCCTGCCGTGCTCACGGCAATGTGGCGGTTGTTAAACTTGAGGGTGTTGATACGGTTGAGGCGGCTAAAGGGTTAAGGAATACTGTGCTTTATATGAAGCGTTCCGATGTTGATCTGCCCGAGGGTAAATGGTTTATTTCCGAGCTTATTTCCTGTGAGGTTTTGGACGCAGACGATAATTCCAAAAAATATGGTGTTATTACCGATGTGGATTCAGGACTTGCCAATGACGTGTGGTATATTCAGACAGAGAATAATGATCAGGTGCTTATTCCTGCAATTAAGGATGTTGTTATAAGCTGCGATGTAAAGAATAATAAGGTTTACATCCGTCCGTTAAGGGGGCTTTTTGATGAGGATTGATATTTTAACTCTTTTTCCCGAAATGTGTGAAGCCGTGATGGGTGAAAGTATTATCGGCAGAGCAAGAAAATCGGGTAAGGTGGAAATTAACTTTCATCAGATTCGTGATTTTGCAATAAATAAACACAATCAGGTAGATGATACTCCTTATGGGGGCGGTGCAGGTATGCTTATGATGCCTCAGCCCATTTATGATTGCTATATGAACGTTTGTGATGAAGCTGATGCAAAGCCTCACCTCATTTATATGTCGCCCTGCGGAAAAACTCTCACCCAGGAAAGGGTGAAGGAGTTGGCGGAGCTACCTAATATTGCTATATTGTGCGGTAGATATGAGGGCGTTGACCAACGTGTAATTGACGAAATTGTTGATGAGGAAATATCTATAGGTGATTACGTTGTTACCGGTGGTGAAATGCCTGCAATGATACTTGCAGATGCAATTTCACGTATGCTACCCGGAGTGCTTTCGCAGCCTGAGGGCTTTATGGGTGAAAGTCATTATTCTTCACTTCTTGAATATCCCCAGTATACAAAACCACCGGTATGGCACGATATGGCGGTGCCGGAGGTATTATCATCGGGTCATCACGCAAATATTCAGAAATGGCAGCGTGAAAGAGCAATAGAGCGTACTTTGGAGCGTAGACCCGAACTTCTTGAGAATGCTGATTTATCCAAAAAAGAAAAAGTATTCCTTGAAGAATTAAAAAATAAATAAAAAATAACCCTTGATCCGTTATTACCGATCAAGGGTTATTTATGTTCAATTTTGATATCTAACATCTTTTTGTATACCTCTCTTTCATTGTCTAAGATTTTGCTTCCCTGCGTCTGATACATCACGTGATAACGTTTTTATATTACTCTTAAGTGAGTCATCCTTTTATCTTAATGCTCTGCTTTGGAAAGTTCAATCCTTCAGGTTTAACACCTTAAACGCAATCTGAATTTTTGTTAGCTGTACATGGGTACCACACTTTCGTTTGTTTTTTATTTTGCGTTTGTTTTGTACATTGGGATCACGCCTTTTTAAGTTTTTGCGTTTATTATTTGTACACCGGTATCACCCTTTCTTCACCTATATAGTAGCACGTATTTTTCAATCATTCAATTCGCGATTCGTATGAATAATTGTTCTCGAATTTATGCAAAACACAGAAATTTATTCCGCGACTTTGAAAGTTGTTGACATTCAATTTTTTATTTGATAAAATAAATATGTTGTTCGGTTTTGAGAACGTGGATTAATTGTTTGAGTTTGTTAAACACTTGATTTACGCTCCCTTTTTTTATGCCTTTTTCACCAATAAGCAACGGAAACATATTATATCTATTGAACGAAGATTCACCAACTTATTGTTTATGTTTAATAATATGTTTCTACAATTATTGTTAATTTGCACAAATCACAATTTCGTTTTTTGAAAAGCTTTAGCATTCTATCCGAATTCTTCCTCTTGGTGGAAAAGGTTGGCTTTTTTTCGTTGACTATTATTAAATTGGTGGTATAATGAAGGTAAGTATTATGCATATAACTGTGCATTACGAGGTTAGATTATAAACAAACTTTTTAATTATGTGGGAGAAATATTATGTACGTTAAAGATGTAACAGTTCAGAATCAAGTAGGCCTTCATGCTCGTCCTGCAACCTTCTTCATCCAGAAGGCTAACGAGTTTAAGTCATCAATCTGGCTTGAGAGAGAAGAAAGACGTGTTAATGCAAAAAGTCTTCTTGGTGTTCTTTCTCTTGGTATTATGGGTGGCACAGAAATCCGCATCATCGCAGGCGGTGTAGATGAAGAGCAGGCAGTTAATGCACTTGTAGCTCTTGTTGAAAGCGGCTTTGCAGAATAATTAAATTGATAAGACGGCGGTAAAGGTCACCCTTTACCGCTATTATTTTTTACAGAAAGTTGGTGAGTATATGGAACAACGTCTTCGCAGACTGAAGGATAAGGCAAATAAATTGCCCTTGACCCCCGGTGTTTATATCATGAAGGACAGCCAGGGTAAAATAATATATATCGGCAAAGCAAAGGCATTGAAAAATCGTGTAAGTCAGTATTTCGGCTCTCAGCATAATCACCTTGCAAAGGTGCGCCGTATGGTAGAAAACGTGCAGGATTTTGATTATATACTTACCCATAGTGAATTTGAAGCTTTGGTGCTTGAATGCAGCCTTATTAAACAAAATATGCCTAAATATAACATCCTTTTAAAGGATGATAAGGGATTTAGCTATATAAAAATCACACGTGGTTGGCGTAACATTTATGCGGTACTTCAGAAGGAAGATGACGATGCCGAATATCTCGGTCCGTATACTGCGGGATTTTCCGTTGTTAAAGCCGTAGAGCAGGCAAAGAAGATTTATAAGCTTCCTACTTGTAATAAAACCTTCCCACGTGATGCAGGCAAGGGGAGACCATGCCTTAATTATCACCTGGGGTTATGCTGTGCTCCTTGTTCGGGAAAACTGAGCCTTGGTGAATACCTGAAAAATGTTGATGATGCCATAGCTTTTCTGAAAATGGGTGATAAGGAAACTGTAAGAGTGCTTACAGCAGAAATGAACGAGGCATCGGAAAATCTTGAGTTTGAGAAAGCGGCAAGAATACGAGATACGATCAGAAGCATTGAGAAGGTGGGCAGCAGTCAGAAGGTTGTATCCTCTACCTATAAGGAGCAGGATGTTATTGCACATTATGTAATGGAATCAAAAGGATGCTTTGCAGTGCTGAGATTCAGTAATAATGCTTTATATGATACAGAGCACTTTTTTGTTGAGGAAAACGGAACCCCCGAAGCTATGCGTAGCGAATTTCTGGTTGCGTATTACTCAATGAACAGACAAATTCCACCGAGAATTGAGCTTGACGGTGAGTGCGAGGATGTGGAAAGCGTCAGCAGGTTTTTATCCGAAAAGCGTGGCTCGAACGTTAATATCGTTGTTCCGCAAAAAGGGGAACAAGCTCGTCTTGTTGATATGTGTAAGCAGAATGCGGTACAGAAATATTCCGAAAAATATCTTGGTAAGGATCGTAGCTCCGAAGCACTTGAGGAGCTTGGTTTGATGCTGGGACTTAAGGATGTTCCGCGATATATTGAAGCTTACGATATTTCTCATACCGGCGGAAGTAATAATGTTGCTGGTATGGTTGTTTTTGAAAATGGAAAACCCCTTAAAAGTGCATATCGTCGTTTCTCCATAAAAAGCTTTGCGGGTCAGGATGACTATGCCTCTATGGCGGAGGTTATTGACAGACGCTTTAATGAATATGAAGAAACTCTTCGGAAGGGACAGAAGGATGGCTTCGGCAGATTACCCGACCTTATTTTGCTTGATGGCGGAAAAGGTCAGGTTAATGCGGTTGTTCCCGTTTTAAAGTCACATAATATTAATGTGCCCCTTTTTGGTATGGTGAAGGATAGTAAGCACCGCACCTCTGCAATAGAGGCAGGTGGCGGCAGAATAGATTTTAATGCCCGTAAAAAAGCATTTCAGTTTGTTACCAATATTCAGGATGAGGTGCACAGATATGCTGTGGCATACCATCATAAGAAGCATACAAAAGCCGCACTTTCAAACACCTTAACCGAGATAAGGGGTATAGGACCCAAAAAAGCCAAAGCCCTTATGATAAAGTTCGGAGCTCTGGAAAAAATAGGTAATGCAACTGTTGAGGAGCTTACGTCGGTTAAGGGTGTAACGGAGGAAAATGCGAAGGAAATTAAAAAGGCATTTTTTGGTGAATGAGGGTTTTTTGGTGGATAAAAGAGGGTATTTGTCGCATAAAATTGCCGAAAAACTTGACAAAACACCCCATTTAGTGTAATAATAAACTGATTTCATATATATTGTATGTATATGGGTTATTAAGGAGCAGATTTATGCGTGTTATAACAGGCTCTGCAAGGGGGAGAAAGCTTCGTACCCTTGAGGGCGACAGTGTGCGACCTACTACAGATAAGGTCAAGGAGTCAATTTTTAACATTATTCAGTTCGATGTTGAAGGTGCACGTGTTCTTGATATGTTTGCAGGTTGCGGTCAATTAGGTATTGAGGCCCTTAGTCGTGGGGCTGATTTTGCAGTTTTTACCGATATTTCCCGTCAGTCTATTTCTGTTGTGGAAGAAAATCTTATGCATACGGATTTGCGTAATTTAGCTAAAACTGTTGTTACGGATTCCCTTTCATACCTTGACAGAACTGCGGAAACATTCGATATTGCATTTCTTGACCCTCCCTACAGGGCAGGGATTATGGAGGATGCTATTGAACGTGTTTACCGCCATATAGCTCCAAACGGGATTATAGTTTGTGAAACTGCAGCTGAGGAAGTGCTTCCCGAGGAGCTTGAAGGCTTTGTATCAAAACGCTATAAATACGGCAAAATAGCACTTACAGTATACAGAAAGGGTGCTTAATATGGGTAAAACGGTTGTTTGTCCGGGTAGCTTTGACCCGCTTACAATAGGTCACCTTGATATTATCAAAAGGTCATCACAGCTTTTTGATAAGGTTGTGGTTGTTGTTATGCGTAACTTCAGTAAAAACTCAGGCGTTTTTACTATTGAAGAGCGTATAGATTTTATTAAACGCTGTACAAAGGATTTGCCTAACGTGGAGGTTGATACTTACGCAGGTCTTTTGGCAGATTACGTGCGTCAGAAGGGTGCATCAGGCGTTGTTAAGGGCTTACGAGCTATTTCCGATTATGACGATGAATTCCGTCAGGCACTTACAAACCAGAAGCTTAATCCCGAGATGGAAACAATATTTATGGTATCCAATTCGGCACATATGTTTCTGAGCTCAAGCGTAGTTAAAGAAGTTTGCAGATTAGGTGGGGATATTACAGAATTTGTACCTGCTGAAATTTGTGACGATATAAAAGAACGTTTAAGAAAATAAACTAAATTACTATACAAACGAAAGGAACGATTGTAATGAGTAACATTGAAACATCACTCGAAAATATTGACAGAATTCTTGCTGAAGCAAAGGCTATGCCTTTTTCAACAAAACTTCTCATTGATGAAGAGGAGCTTTCAAGACTTGTTGAGGATATTCGTTTGAATATGCCTATCGAAATTACTCAGGCTAAAAAGATTGCTCAGGAAAGACGCGATATTCTTAATGATGCTGAAGCACATGCTGAAGAAATTATTGATAAGGCTCGCCAAAGAGCAGATATTATGATCGAACAGCACCAGATTACTAAAGAAGCTAAGGCTGCTGCTGACGGCATTCTTCAGCAGGCAAGGGATGAGGCTGCAGCTGTTCGTGCTGAGGCTAAAACCAATGCCCGTGAGATTATGGATAAGGCTGAAAGATGGTCTAACGATATCCGCAGAAATGCAAGTACTTATGTAGAAACAATCATCAGAGATACAGATGAAACTCTTACAAAGAGTGTTAACGACATAAGAAGACTCCGTCAAAGCGTAAGAGATGCTCTTGCTCAGAACAATGGTGGTTCAAAGCCCAATTTTGAAGACTGATCCAAGGGTGTTGAACAATGGAAAAAGAAAAGTTATGTCTACGCTGTATGCGTAAAATCGGCAATAGCAGTGTTTGCCCTTATTGCCGCAATGAGCGTAACGAGGTACAGAAGGATCCGTACCTTCCGCTCAAAACAGTTGTAGGTGGCCGTTACCTTGTGGGTAAGCTTATTGAAAACAACGGTGAGGGTTCCACATACAATGCTTTTGACCTTGAAGCCAAAAAGCCCGTTACACTCCGTGAATTGTATCCTAAAGGATTGCTTTCAAGGGGTGAGGGTAACTATTGCCTTGTGAACGTAGGTAAGGCTTCGGAATATATCGATTACAAAGATTCCTTCATCAAATTGTGGCGTAAGCTTTCAACACTTAACGGTTACAAGGCACTTACACCTGCAACCGATGTTTTTGAGGATTTAGGTACTGTGTATGCAGTAACCGAGTTCCTTGGTGAAGGTCAGACTCTTCGTGAATATTTGCTTAATAAAGAGCAGGGTTATATTTCCTGGGAGGAAGCAAGAGTTCTTCTGAGCCCGGTGCTTTCTGCTTTAGGTGAGCTTCATTCTGCAGGTATAGTTCATGGAGGTATTTCTCCCACAACGCTTGTTATTGACGTAACGGGTCAGGTAAGAATAACCGGTTATTCGATTGCAGATATGCGTACCGAAAAAAGCAATATGGTATGTCAGCTCTTCGAGGGCTATGCAGCCGTTGAGCAATACGGTATGAGCCAGGGACTTAATCCTTCAACGGATATTTATGCCTTCGCAGCTGTTCTTTATAGAGCGCTTATAGGAAGCACTCCTATGAGCTCTGCATCAAGACTTACTAACGATAAGCTTATGATACCCGGCAAATTTGCAGAGCAGCTTCCTGCATATGTTATAAACGCTCTTGTTAATGCATTGCAGATTCTTCCTGAGGACAGAACTCAATCAGCAGAGCAGTTAAGGGATGAGCTTTCAGCTTCGCCCGTTGCCGCAGGTACAGCCGCAGAGGCTTATTCTTCTGCGTATTCTGCTCTTGATGACCTTTATGGTGATGATCAGAATACACCTGAGCCTTTTGATGAGGGTGATGATTACGAGGAAGAGGAGGCTCCCGCAAAGAGTAAGAAGGGTGCGATAATCGCCGCAGTTGTAAGCAGTGTTATCGGTGTTCTTATTATCATTCTTGCGGTTATCGGCTTCAGCAAAGCAGGTGAGCCTAAGGATGAATTGACAACTGACGTATCTGAAAGTGTTTCTGATACAACGGGTGCCGAGGAAACTGAGGTAACCTCAATACGAGTGCCTGATTTCCGAGGAATGAATTATCAGGATGATATAAAGGATAATCCCGATTACAAGGGCTTTATCGTATTCCAACCTACTTTTGAGGAAAGCGACGAGGAACGCGGTGTTGTAATTTCTCAGCAGGGCGGCTCTATCGGCAGAACAGTATTTTCAGATGATCCTATAACAATTTCAATTACCATAAGCGAAGGCTTAAGTGTACCCGACGTTATAGGTGATGACGTTGATGATGCAATAAAAACTCTTAAAAAAGCAGGATTCAAAAGTGTCAAGAAAAAGATTTACGGTCCTGCATCCTCACCGTCACAGGAGAATGAGGTTGCAAGCGTAGTTGTTTTAGATGACAATGGTGAATGGGTAGTTATTACCGATAATATTTCTGCAAAGGATACCATCATAGTTTATTATTATGAGGGTGAGGAAACCACGAAGGAAACTACCAAGGCCACAACAGAGGCTACTGAGGCAGAAACATCAACGGAAGCCCCTGCAACTACAACACAACCATCTACAACGGAAGCTCCCGTAACTGAGGGTATGGATGCAGCTGGTGAGGTTACTGAATAAATAATAACAGACGGCACGTCGTGTCGTCTGTTTTGATGTAAATTTAAAATAAATTTCTATAAAACACTTGACAAAAGCTGTCACAACTGTTATCATATCGTAGCAATAAAGCAGAACTGTTCCGTTCTCACCAAACGAGAGGTATTGTTTGGTCAATAGCTTATTTATAACGCAATCATTGCGTCATTGGGCTTGAACGGAATTTTTCGTTCAAGCTTTTAATATTTTCAGGAGGTGCTTAGGTATCAGCAAGGAAAATCAGATCAATGAGGAAATCAGAGATAAAGAGGTCCGCGTTATTTCTGCCGAAGGCGGTCAGATTGGTATTATGTCTGCCAAGGAAGCATTAGCTATTGCAGAAAAAAGCAATCTTGATCTTGTTAAAATTTCCCCCAATGCTAATCCGCCGGTTTGCAAGATAATGGATTACGGTAAATTCCGTTTTGAGCAAGCAAAGCGTGAAAAAGAAGCCAAAAAGAATCAGAAGGTTATGGAGATTAAAGAAATTCGTCTTTCCATGAATATTGATGTTGGCGATTTTAACACAAAGGTTAACCACGCGTTAAAGTTCTTACGTGATGGTAACAAAGTTAAAGTATCTATTCGCTTCAGAGGCAGAGAAATGGCACACACAGATAACGGTCTTGTTATTATGCAACGCTTCGCAGAGGCTTGTGCCGAAAATGGTTCTGTAGAAAAAGCTGCAAAGCTTGAGGGCCGTCAGATGCTTATGTTCCTTGTGCCTAAGGCATCAAAGTAATTGCAATTATTAAGGAGGATTTATTATGCCCAAGATTAAAACACACTCAGGCGCTAAAAAGCGTTTCAAAATGTCCAAAAACGGTAAGCCGATCCGTGGTCACGCTAACAAGTCACACATCCTTACAAAGAAGACAACAAAGCGTAAAAGAGGTCTTCGCAAGACAAATGTTGCAGACGTTACAAATCAGAAGCAGATTAAACGTCTTATTCCTTACAAATAATTAACACGGAGGTAACTTACAATGGCACGTATAAAAGGTGCGATAATGACTCGCAAAAGAAGAAATAAAGTTCTTAAGCTCGCTAAGGGCTACTATGGTTCAAAAAGCAAACTCTTTAAAACTGCTAAACAGGCAGTTATGAAAAGCGGCAACTATGCATATATTGGCCGTAAACAGAAAAAGAGAGATTTCCGTCGTCTTTGGATTACAAGAATCTCTGCAGCTTGCAAGATGAATGGTATCAACTATTCTACATTCATCAACGGTCTTAAGAAGGCTGGTATCGAGCTTAATAGAAAAATGCTTTCTGAAATCGCTATTTCAGATCCTGAAGGCTTTGCAGCACTTGTTGAAAAAGCAAAAGCTGCCCTTTAATAATCATAAAGTACGCCCGACCGTTTTCGGTCGGGCGTTAGATGTTTTTATAGATTATAAAACAGAAGATGTTTTAACGGATTTTTTGTTTAAAAATGGGTGATTTTTACGGAAAATATTACAAGCAAATCAAATGACCGTATAAAATATGCGGTAAAATTACGCGATAAATATTCCTTCAGAAAAGAGGAAGGGTTGTTTATTATAGAAGGTGCAAGGCTTTGCAATGATGCAGCCATAAGCGGAATTTCTATAAAAGAACTTTATGTTACTGAGAGTGCAAAGGAAAAATACGGTGAGTATGTACGTTTGGTTGAGGAAAAGGCTGAACGTAGCTTCCTTGTGTCCCGCGATGTGGCGGAAAAGCTTTCGGATACAAAGAGTACGCAGGGTGTTTTCTGCGTGTGCAAAATGCTTGACAAAAACACAAATATAGGTAAAATAAAATATAATGGGAAATATATAGCTTTGGATGGTGTTTCTAATCCCTCTAATTTCGGTGCGGTTATCCGTACTGCTGAGGCCGTAGGCCTTGACGGAGTTATAGTAAGCGGTGGTTGCGATATTTATAATCCTAAATCTCAGCGTGCCGCTATGGGTTCACTTTTCAGGCTTAATGTTGTTGAAACTGAAGATTTGCCAAGTCTGCTTGAAGAGCTTGTGAAAAAAGGTATGGCGGTTTATTCGGGTGTACCCGATTCCGATGCCGAAAAAATCACTGAGGTCGATATGCAGGGTGGCGTTGTCTGCGTTATCGGCAACGAGGGTAACGGCATAACCGAAGAGGTTATAAAGGCTTCTACAAAGGCTGTTACAATCCCTATGAAGGGTAGGGCAGAATCCCTTAATGCTGCCGCTGCCGCATCAATTATGGTTTGGGAAATGATGAGATGAGAATTTGTCCTCCTGAATATTGGGTATGGCTGCAAACGGCTTTAGGAGCAGGAGCACGTACCGACGAGATACTTGATTATTTCGGTACACCCGAGGGTCTTTATACTGCAGGGTCAGATGAGTGGCGTTTATCAGGTCTTTTTTCTGAAAAGAAAATAGCCGCACTAAAAAAGACAACCCCGTCTGAGACCTGGGCTATTCTTAACGAATGTAAAAAGCGAGGTTATGGAATAATCACTCCTGATTCTAACAAATACCCCCAAAGACTCAAGATGCTTACGGATATGCCACTTGTACTTTATACTATAGGTGACGATACTGTTTTGCTTGATGAACTTTCCTTTGGTATTGTGGGCACTCGTGAAGCAAGTGCATATGGTAAGGATGTTGCACAAAAGCTTTCCTACCGCCTTGCACAGTCAGGTGCTACAATATTCAGTGGTGGTGCTCTTGGTATAGACAGCGAGGCACACGCCGGTGCAATGCTCGCAAAGGGAAGAACGTGTGCGTTTCTGGGATGTGGTTTATCTTACGATTACCTTCGTGAGAATGCATCATTACGACGTGCTATTACACGATATGGTGCTGTTATAAGTGAGTTCCAACCATTCCACGCTCCGTCAAGAATAACGTTTCCTACAAGGAATCGACTTATTTCAGGTGCTTCGTTAGGCATTGTTGTAATTGAAGCGGGTAAGAAAAGCGGTTCTTTGATTACTGCAGATAAAGCCTTGAATCAAGGTAAGGATGTTTTTGCCGTGCCCGGTGATATAGTGCGGTCATCTTTTGATGGATGCAATCATTTATTACAGAATGGTGCAAAGCCGGTTTTATCTGCCTTTGACGTTCTTTGTGAGTATGAGTCAACCTACGGGCATCTCATTGATATGGAGGCTGCCTCTGAACCTCTGAGTACGCTTCAGTACGTTGATTACCGTAAGGGTAAATCAGCAAAGCCGAAGCCGACTGTTTCGGCAACAAGAGAGACGGCAGATGTAAAGCCTGCTGCACCAATAATCAAAAAAGATTTGGGTGATGATGTTTCACCTGAAGCAAAACAGATTTACAACGTATTATCTGCAGAGCCTATGCATATTGATGATATCGTCAGGGCTACGCAATTAAGAATGAATATTGTACTCTCGTCAATGACAGAGCTTGAGTTAATCGGAGTTGTGGAATTGACAAGCGGTAAGAATTATAAATTAATTTAAAACTCTAAAATGCAGTTAAGGATTTACCGGCTGCATACCGAAAGGAAGAAAAATAAATGTCAAAGCTTGTTATTGTTGAGTCTCCTGCAAAGGCAAAAACAATTAAAAAGTACCTTGGTAATGATTTTGATGTTGTTGCATCTATGGGTCACGTAAGAGATTTGCCTGCGGCAAAGCTCAGTGTTGACGTTAAAAATAACTTTGCTCCCAAATATGCAGTTATTAAGGGCAAGGAAAAATTAGTTAAAGATTTAAAGGAAAAGGTTGCAAAAAGCGACGCAGTTTATCTCGCAACCGACCCGGACCGCGAGGGTGAAGCTATTTCATGGCATCTTGCAACGTTGCTTGAGCTTAATCTTAACGACAAAAACAGGGTTAAGTTTAATGAAATTAATGAGAAGAGCGTAAAAAAAGGTCTTAGTAATCCTGAGGTTGTTGATATGGGTCTTGTTGATGCTCAGCAGGCTCGTCGTATCCTTGACCGACTTGTTGGTTACAGACTCAGTCCTTTTATTTCACAGAAAATTCGTCGCGGACTTTCTGCAGGACGTGTGCAGAGCGTAGCAGTACGTCTTATTGTTGACCGCGAGGAGGAGATTTCAAAATTCATACCCGAAGAGCATTGGTCAATAGATGCGAAGTTTACAGTTAACAGAAGAATTTTCGCAGCTACACTTACGGGTGATGAAAACGGTAAGGTTAAAATTGCAAACAAAGAGCAGACAGATGAATTCCTTGCCCGTCTTGATGGTGCGGAATATGTTACTGATTCTGTTAAAAAAGGCACAAGAAAGAAACAACCTTCACCGCCTTTTATTACATCCTCAATGCAACAGGATGCTTCGAGAAAGCTGAATTTCCAGGCACAAAAAACGATGAAATTAGCTCAGGAGCTCTATGAAGGTATTGAAATCGATGGCTACGGTATGACCGGTCTTATTACTTATATGAGAACCGACTCGCTTCGTATTTCCGAAGAGGCAAGGGAGTCTGCCAATGCTTTTATTACAAGCCAGTATGGTGCTAAATATCTTCCCGATAAGCCCAGATATTTTAAGACACGTGCAAACGCTCAGGATGGTCACGAGGCAATCAGACCTACCAATGTTGCTATCACTCCTGCAATTGCTAAAAAGAGTCTTACAAATGACCAGTATAAACTTTATAACCTTATCTGGTGCAGATATGTGGCAAGCCTTATGGCTCCCTGTGTTCAAGATACAGTTAAGGTGGAAATCAAGGCACAGAAGCCCGGTGATGCAAGCTATTGCTTATTCTCTGCAAGCGGTTATTCAATAAAATTTGACGGCTTTACTGCACTTTATGAGGATGCAGTTGATGACGGTGACGGTGAAAACATTATTCCCGATATTAAAACGGGTGATAGCCTTAAGCTTAAAGACCTTAAGGGTAATCAGCATTTCACCCAGCCACCCTCACATTATACAGAAGCTTCTCTTATCAAAACTCTTGAAGAAACGGGTGTTGGTCGTCCAAGCACATACGCATCTATCGTAAGCACAATCATTAAACGTGAATACGTTAAGCGTGAGGGCAAGCTCCTTAAGGCTACAGAGTTAGGCTGTGCTATAACAGCACTTCTTAAAGAGCGTTTCCCCAAGATTGTTAATACAAAATTCACAGCATCAATGGAAACAAGACTTGATGAAATTGATAACGGTCAGTGCAATTATGTTGAAATGCTCCGTGATTATTATGATGAGCTTGAAGGCTTCCTTGCAAAGGCAAAGGCAGATATGCAGGGTCAGAAGATTCAGCTTCAGGAGGATATAACCGACATTAAGTGTGAAAAATGTGGTCGCAATATGGTTGTTAAATCGGGCAGATTCGGTAAATTCCTTGCTTGTCCCGGTTACCCTGAATGTAAAACAACAAAGCCTCTTATTGAGGAAACGAATGCAACCTGCCCCGAATGCGGCGGTAAGGTTATCGGCAAAAAATCGAAACGCGGTTATCAGTTCTATGGTTGTGATAATTATCCTAACTGTAACTTTATGACTTGGGATAAGCCTACAGGTGAGAATTGTCCTAAATGCGGTAAATCCTTGTTTAAGGGCAAAGGCGGTCTTATTACCTGCCCCGATACAAAGTGCGGCTATTCATTTAAAGCACCGCGTAAAAATGCAAAGAAAACACAGGATAGTGAAAATGAATAAAAAAGAAGCCATTGTTATTGGCGGTGGTCTTGCAGGTGTAGAAGCGGCAAGGCAGTTAAGTAAAAGGGGAATAAAGGTTACTCTTTACGAGATGAAGCCTAAGAAATATTCCCCTGCACATAAAACAGACAGACTTGCAGAGCTTGTTTGCTCCAATTCACTTAAAGCCGAGCGTGTAGGCTCTGCTGCAGGTCTTCTTAAGGCTGAGATGCGACAATTCGGCTCTGTTTGTCTGGAGGCGGCAGATATTGCTAAGGTGCCTGCAGGCGGTGCTCTCGCAGTTGACAGAGATATTTTTTCGGAAGAGATTACAAAATCAATTCTTAATGATGAAAATATCACTCTTGTCCGTGAAGAGATAACTGAAATACCGGAAGAGGGTATCGTTATTATTGCAGCAGGTCCGCTGATGTCGGATTCTCTTGCGGAAAGTGTTTCTCAGCTTATCGGTAAGGATTTCCTTGCCTTTTACGATGCGGCAGCACCTATTGTTACTGCCGATAGTATTGATATGGATAATGCCTTTACACAGTCAAGATATGACCGTGGAGGTGAGGATGATTACATTAATTGTCCTCTTGATAAAGCACAGTATGAGGAGTTTTATGAGGCTCTCATAAATGCACAAAGTGCGGAGCTTCATTCCTTCGATAAAAAGAAGGATGTTTACGAGGGCTGTATGCCTATTGAGGTGCTTGCATCACGCGGAGCGGATGCTATGCGTTATGGTCCTCTGAAGCCCGTTGGTCTTACTAACCCGAAAACGGGTCACAGACCCTGGGCAAATCTTCAGCTCCGTAAGGAAAATAAAGAGGGTACGATGTACAATCTGGTAGGCTTCCAGACTAATCTTAAATTTCCTGAACAAAAGCGGGTATTCTCAATGTTTCCTGCTTTGAAGAATGCAGAGTTTGTACGCTACGGCGTGATGCACAGAAATACGTTTCTTAATTCACCCGGTCTTTTGTCATACGATTTCAGTTTGAAAAAAGAGCCGCGTATATATTTTGCAGGTCAGATTTCAGGTGTTGAGGGATATATGGAATCCGCTGCATCAGGTATTCTTGCGGGCTATAATGCGGCAAGAAGAATATTTGGTGAAGAGCCTATACTTCTTCCTAAAATTACTATGATGGGCTCTCTTTCGCAGTATATCTGTGATGAGTCGGTCAAGAATTTCCAGCCTATGGGTGCTGCATTCGGCATAATAGAGCCACTTGAAGAAAAAATAAGGGATAAAAAGGAAAGATATCAGGCGCTGGCTGACAGAAGCCTGGAGTATTTTAAAACATTGAGCTTATAAACTTCAAAAGAAACGGGGGTAGACTATGAGTGTTTCTGAATTTGAAGAAATAATCGGTTATAGCTTTAAGGATAAAGAGCTTTTAAAAACAGCGCTTACTCATTCATCTTATGCCAATGAAAACAGATTATCTCAGGATAACGAGCGTCTTGAGTTTCTGGGCGATTCTGTTCTGGGATTTGTGACTGCGGAGTATTTGTTTTCGCAGTATAAATCTCGTCACGAGGGTGAGCTCACGAAATTAAGGGCGGCAGTTGTCTGCGAGAAATCTCTTTTTAAGTTTGCTGAAAAAATATCCTTAGGCAAGTTTATATATATGGGTAAAGGTGAGGAGCATTCAGGCGGCAGAAACAGACCGTCTATTGTATCTGATGCCTTTGAAGCTGTTATAGCGGCTATGTATATTGATGGTGGTATTGATGTAGTCAGGTCATATATACTTGAGTTTATTACAGAGGCTGTTAAGCGAGAAGCCAGCTTTAAGGATAATAAATCTCTTCTGCAGGAAGAAATACAGAAGAATAAGGGCAATACAATTGCTTATGAAGAATTGGCAGAGTACGGCCCCGACCACGATAAGGTGTTTTCCTTTGCGGTTAAGCTTAACGGTGAGGTAATAGGCACCGGTGAGGGCAGAAGCAAAAAAGAAGCAGAGCAGGCTGCGGCAGGTAATGCTCTTTTGAATATGGAAAAATGAAGCACGCTAATATTTCATTATTTGTGCCTCATATGGGGTGCCCCCATCAATGTTCATTTTGCAACCAAAAAACAATATCGGGTTCTGTTAAGGCGTTGACTCCCGAGGAGGTTACCGGGGTGCTTGAATCTGCGGTAGCTTATGGTGTTGATTCCGAAAAAACTGAAATAGCCTTTTTTGGCGGAAGCTTTACGGCAATAGAGTATGAGTATATGATATCCCTGCTTGAAACTACCGTACCATTTATAAAAAACGGCAATTTTTGCGGTATCAGGATATCAACCAGACCCGATGCGATTGATGAAAATATTCTTAAGACCTTGAAGAAATATAACGTAACGTCAATTGAACTTGGTGCTCAAAGCACCGATTCAGACGTGCTTGTAATCAATAAAAGGGGTCATACGCATCAGCATATTATTGATGCTTCGCATCTGATTAAGGAGTACGGATTTTCATTAGGGCTTCAGATGATGACAGGGCTTTTAGGTGATACACCCGAAAAATCGCTTAAAACCTGCGAGGATATAATAGCCCTTAAACCCGATACTGTGCGTATTTACCCCACAATTACTCTCGAGGGTACTTATCTTGGGGAGCTTTATAAAAAAGGTCGGTACAAGCCACAGACCCTGGAGGAAGCAGTTGAATTGTGCGGCAGACTTCTGAAAAGGTTTTATGAAAATGATATTGAGGTTATCCGTCTTGGTCTTCATTCGGGAGGTAACGTGGAAGAGGGTTACCTTGCAGGGCCTTATCACCCTGCCTTCGGTGAACTTTGCCTTTCATCACTCTATTTACAGATTGCCCGAGAGGAGATAGCAAGGTCGGATATCAGGAATAAAGAAATTACGCTTTTTGTCAACCCTACGGAGATTTCTAAAATGACGGGGCAGAAGGCAATTAATAAAAAAATACTTTCGGAATCAGGCTACAATGTGGTCATCAAGGGTGACGAAGGTTTACAGAAGTACGAAGTAAAAGTAAGGTGAGAAATTAATGTATCTCAAAACCATAGAAATGCAGGGCTTTAAATCATTTCCCGATAAAACGGTGCTTGATTTCGGCAAAGGTATTACTGCGGTTGTAGGACCTAATGGTAGCGGTAAAAGTAATATTTCTGATGCTATGCGTTGGGTTTTAGGTGAACAGTCTACCAAAAATTTACGTGGTTCAAAAATGGAAGACGTTATTTTTGGCGGTACGGATACCCGCAGAGCAGTTGGGTTTGCAGAGGTAACTCTTAAGCTTGATAACTCCGACCTTGCACTTAATAACGATAAAAAGCTTGTAACTGTTACAAGACGTTATTACCGCTCGGGTGAGAGTGAATACAGAATAAATGGTGAGCAGGCAAGACTCAGGGATATCCACGAATTGTTTATGGATACGGGTCTTGGTCGTGACGGCTATTCTATGATCAGTCAGGGTAAGGTAGAAACCCTTATTTCAGGTAAGTCGGACGACCGTCGTGATATGCTTGAAGAAGCCGCAGGTATTTCCCATTACAGATACCGCCGTGCAGACGCTATGCGTCGTCTTAATCAGGCGGAGGAAAACCTTTTGCGTTTAAGGGATATCCTTTCAGAGCTGGAAGCACGTGTGGGTCCATTGAAGACACAAAGTGAAAAAGCACAGAAATTCCTTGAATATGCTGGGGAAAGAAAGAATCTTGAAATCGGTCTTTGGCTTTACACTATTGAAAAAACAAAGAACGATTTGAAGGAATACGAAAAGAAAATTACAATAACCGACGCACAGTATAGCGAGGTGTGCAAGGTTCTTGAAGAAATTACCCTGAAAATTGATAATGCTATTGCAGATTCTCAGAAAATTACAGTTGCAATTGACGAAATAAGACGTGCATCCTCACAGTTGGAGGAGCAGGCTGCTTTGCTTGAAAGTCAGGTTGCAGTTCAGGAAAATACAATTGAGCATAATAACGAAACCATCAATCGTATTGAAAGAGAAAAAACTGAGGAAAATGATACAGATACCGAGATTTCTCAGCAGATTGATTCTGCAAAAAAGGTTATTGATGAGCTTACAGAGTTTGTTAGTACAAAAAAAGCGGAGCTTGAATCCTTCTCGGGTGAGTTGGAGCATCTTACTGATGAAACAGGTAAATCTGCACAACGTAGTGTAGACCTTTCCGAGCAGGTATCAAAATTATCTCTTGAAATAGCAGATAGCCGTGTTATCGTTTCCACAGCTGCAACGTCGGTTGAGGAAATTGAAAACCGTATAAAGGTTATTGATGAATCAATTGAAACACAACAGCCTATAATTGATGCTCTTACCGCTGAACGTGATAATGTTCAGAAGGAACTTGAGCAAATAAAGGAGCGTAGCGAAGAGCTTAACAACTCACTTTTGGGTGTTGAGCTTCTCGCACAGAAGCGTCTTGAAAAGTTAGAAAAGCTTAAGGAAGAGGAGAATACCTTAAGGAACGAAAAGCATCTTAAGGAATCAAGAGTGAATATGCTTCTTGACCTTGAGAAGAATATGGAAGGCTATCAGGGTAGCGTTAAAGCGGTTATGCGTGAGGTTCGTCGCGGTACTCTTAGGGGTATTCACGCTCCCGTTTCTCAGGTTATTAACGTTAAGGATAAATATTCCCTGGCAATTGAAACCGCATTGGGTGCAGGTATACAGAATATTATTACCGATACCGAAAATGATGCGAAAAAAGCTATAGGCTTCCTTAAGGAAAGTCACGCAGGAAGAGCTACATTCTTACCCTTGACTGCTATTAAAGGCAAGGTGCTTGAGGAAGAAGGTCTTGATGATTGCTTTGGTTATATAAATCTTGCATCTGAATTGGTTGATGTTGACGGTAAATATACAGAGATTATAAAATCCCTCTTAGGCAGAACTGTTGTGGCGGAGGATCTTGAAGCTGCAATACAGATTGCCAAAAAGTTTAAGTATAAATTCAAAATCGTAACTCTTGACGGTCAGGTAGTCAATGCAGGCGGTTCAATGACCGGTGGTGCAAAATTGCAGAATGCAGGTATCCTTAGCCGTGGTAACGAGCTTGAAAGATTAAAAGCGGATTTAGTTCAGATTACGGAAAAACTTGAAATTTTACTTAAGGATTTACAGGCACAACAGGAAAATTGTTCTTCAGCAACTGCTGAACTTGAAGGCTGTAAGGCAGAAATCACCGCCTTGGGTGAAGAAAAAATAAGGGTTGAGGGTTTGCTTGCACTTAAAGAGGGCAACCTTAAAAACCTTAATGATGCCAAAAATAGTGCCGAGGAAGAAAAAGCACAGCTTAAAGCACGTATTGATTCTGTTAACAGCGGTGCGGAAAATGCCCGTTTACGTCTTGCAGAGCTTCAGGAAAAGCTTGATTCCGTTGAATCAGAGCTTTCTGCTCTTACCGGTGACAGAGAATCACTTCGTGAAAAACGTGAACAATTAACTGCAGATGCGGCACAGATTAACCTTGATATTGCTACTGCGCAACAACAGATTGAAGCAAAGCAAGAGGAAATCACCCGTCTTGAAAACAGAAGTACAAGCCATAAGGATAAGCTTTCGCAGCTTAACAGTGAAATTGAAGAAATTGAGAACAAAAATACCGAGATAAGACAACGTATTGAAATTCTTAATACAGAGGCAAGTGGCTTAAGAGCTCAGAGTGCTTTATCAAAAGAAAAAATTGCTGCTGAGATTTCAAAGCGTGAACAGTTTGAGCAGGAAAGTGCAAAGTATCGTATAATCGAACGTGAAAAAACCGAAGAGCGTGAAAAACTCGGTGAGGAAAAAGCACGTCTTACAGAACGTCGCGATACAATGCAGAAGGAATTTGATGATATTTCAAATAAGCTTTATGATGAGTATGAGCTTACCCGTCGTGAAGCGGAAGAGCTTAATATTGTTATCGAGGATGTACCCGAGGCAAAGAAACGCCTTAACGAGCTTAAGGGTAAAATACGTGGCTTAGGCAACGTTAACGTAAGTGCTATTGATGAGTATAAAGAGGTTTCCGAGCGTTACAGCTTTATGCATGGTCAGGTTAATGATGTTGAAAAATCAAAAGCAGAGCTTATTAAGCTTATAAACGAGCTTACAAGCAAAATGGGTGTTCAATTTAAGGAACAGTTTGATAAAATCAACTTCAGCTTCGGTCAGACGTTCTCCGAGTTGTTTGGTGGCGGTAAGGCTTCACTTGTGCTTACTGATGAAAATGATGTGCTTGAATGCGATATTGATATCAAGGTGCAGCCCCCGGGCAAAAACGTACAGAATATTTCACTTCTTTCCGGTGGTGAAAAGGGACTTTCTGCAATAGCTTTATTGTTCTCTATTCTTAAAATTAATCCTTGTCCCTTCTGTATATTCGACGAGGTTGAGGCGGCTCTTGACGATGTTAACGTAGCACGTTATGCATCTTATGTACGCAGAATGACCGACAATACTCAGTTTATTCTTATAACTCACCGTCGAGGCACAATGGAAGAGGCGGATATGCTTTATGGCGTTACCATGCAGGAAAAGGGTGTATCTAAACTGCTTGAGTTAAAGACCGCCGAAATGGCTTCTAAATTCGATTTGACGTGATATTTGGCGAATAACTTGATTTAATCTGCTCGCAGTATCTTTTGACTTGAGCTTTGGCGAATAACTTGCTTTAATCTGCTCGCAGTATCTTCATACAGCGTCGCATCTTAAATCTGCGTTATTCATCCAAATCTCAAATCAAAATCTAAAATCAAATTACAAACGTGAGCTTTGGTAAATAATTTTGATTTAATCTGCGTTATTCATCCAAATCTCAAGTCAAATCTCAAATCAAATCTCAAAAATATATTCATTAGAACTAAAAACATATAATTTGGAAACGACTTGCTTTAATCTATTTTTCAGGTCAAATTATATAAACTAAAAACAATAACCCGAAACGGAGGTTTCACTTTGGGTATTTTCAAAAAAATTAACTTTGGATTAAGAAAAACACGTAATAATGTTTCAGGTGCAATAGATAATGTTCTTGATAGCTACACTTCTATTGATCAGGAGCTTTTTGATGAGCTTGAGGAAGCACTTGTTATGGGTGACGTAGGTGTTACTACCGCATCCGAAATCACACTTCGTCTTAATGATGTTGTACGCAAAAAAGGTCTTAAAAATCCTGCTGACGTAAAGGTCGAAATCAAGGATATCGTTGCTCAGATGCTTGAGGGCGGTGAGGATATGGGTCTTATTACCATTCCTTCGGTTATTCTTGTAATCGGTGTTAACGGCGTAGGTAAAACAACAACCATAGGTAAGCTTGCCGCCCGTTATAAAGCTGAGGGCAAAAGCGTTATTCTTGCCGCTGCCGATACATTCCGTGCAGCTGCTATTGATCAGCTTGACGTATGGGCACAACGTGCCGGTGTGGATATTATTAAGCATAAAGAGGGAGCAGACCCTGCGGCGGTTATTTTCGATACAATCTCTGCTGCAAAGGCACGCGGTACCGAAATTATTATCTGCGATACTGCAGGTCGACTTCATAACAAGAAAAATCTTATGGAGGAATTGGCAAAAATTTATAGAGTTATTGACCGTGAGCTTCCCTACTCCGACCGCGAGGTTTTGCTTGTGCTTGATGCAACTACAGGTCAGAATGCGGTTAATCAGGCTCGTGAATTTGCGAAAATTGCAGAAATTACAGGTATTATACTTACAAAGCTTGATGGTACTGCTCGTGGCGGTGTAGTTCTTTCGATAAAGAATGATCTTAAGGTACCCGTTAAATTTATAGGTGTAGGTGAGGGTATTGATGACCTTCAGCCATTTAATCCCCACGCCTTTGCAGAAGGCTTGTTTGAAGCGCTTCCCGAGGATTTCGAGGAAGATGAAATCGACCTTTCTGCTATTAAAGAGGAAATCCCTGCAACAGATACAGACCGTTCTGCAGAGCAGGCAGAAATTGCCGCTGCAGTAGGTGAAATCTTTAGCGCACTCGGGGAAATTCAGGCAGAAGAAAATGAAGAGGAAACTGAAACCGCAGAGGAACAGGTTGTTGAAGAATATCCCGATGAGATATCAGAGGAGATATCCGAAGAGGTTGAAATTATTGAGGAAGCAGAGGATTCTGCAGAAGCTTCTGTTGAAGAAGAGCCTGAAGAAAAAGAAGAGCCTAAGGAAGAGCCCAAAAAGAAAAAAGGATTTTTCGGGAGGTTATTCGGTTAATGGAAAAGGTATTTTTAATTGCTACTCACAATGTTAAAAAGAAGGACGAGCTTTACAGAATCTTGTCGCCTTTAGGAATAAACGTTAAAACTGCCGATCAGCTGGGAATTGAGATTACCGATGTTGAAGAAACAGGTGAAACATTCTTTGAAAATGCCCGTTTGAAGGCAGAAAGCGGTTGTCGTGAAAGCGGCCTTCCTTGTGTTGCAGATGATTCAGGCCTTGCAGTTGATTACCTTGTAGGTGCACCCGGCGTCTATTCTGCACGCTTTGCAGGCTGTCATGGTGATGATGAGAAGAATAATCAGAAGCTTCTTAAGCTTATGACAGATGTGCCCGTTGAAGAAAGAACAGGAAGATATGTTTCTGTTGTATGTTGTGCTTTCCCTAATGGTGACGTTATAAGTGCCCGTGGTGAGTGTGAGGGTGTAATCGGCTTTGAGCCTTTAGGTAACGGTGGCTTCGGTTATGATCCGTTATTCGTAATGGGTGAAAAAACTATGGCTCAGCTGACTCCTGAGGAAAAGGATGCAGTAAGTCACAGAGCAAAGGCTTTGCATATATTAGCTGAAAAACTTAAAGATTATTTTGAACAACACTAATAATTGTTCCTATATCGGTAACATCGATTATTAAATCGGTGTTGCCGATTTTTTCTGTTATACTTTCGTATGATGCTTTGTTCTCAGACAATATTTCCTCCGTTTTTCTTGCAACTTTTTTGTTTTCGGTGTATGCCAATATACAATTTTTTATAAAATTCATTCCTTTGGGATTAATTTCATGTGAATTGTCAAAAACAATGTGTAGTGCATTTATGCAGTTTTCTTCATTGAAGTCAAGTGTAAGGGTGTAGGTCTGAGAATCTATGACGTAAAATTTTGTTGCGGATTTATCCGACGAGTTATATATATAATTGGCTTCTGTAAGGTTGTAACTATGATCAAAACTGTTCATTTTTTCTGTAAAAGAATAAAGAGTGTTGCCGGCTTGTGTTATTTCACAACCGCACAGGGTAACAAGGGTTAAAGTTAATAAAGTTGTTAAAAATTTTTTCATAAAATCACCATAAATTCATAATTATTTAACAATTAGCGGTATGTTTGTTGTATAATTATAATGTATAAGAAAATAGCAGTATTATAACTATTTTTAGTATATATTTATAAAATTGAGCGAGAAATATGAAGAGATTATTGAGAAAAATTGTGTGCATATTCCTTTGTTTGCTTGTAACAGCCTCTTCCTTGAGCAGGGTGGCTTTTGCAGGTGGCGATTTCGCATACCCTGAAGGTGTTACTGCGGAGCAAGCGCTTAATGCGGTTGAAAGCACCGATAGACTTATTGCTGCATTGTCATCATCCTTTGGTGGCGGTGATGTTTCCGCTATGCTTTCGGAGGGAATCTATACCGATGAGGCTGTTTCTTCAGTTCTTATAAGCATATACACTTCCCTTAATGAAAACGGTGGAGATTTATCATATATAGGTATCGACGGCTCTGTGAGAAGTGTGGCGTCTTATCTTTCTGCTTACCCAAAAGTGTCGGAAACTCTTGCGAAGTTTAATTCGTGGGAGGAGGTTGACCCCACCGCACTCGAATGGGGTGTAAGTGATAAGGAAAGCTTTGCCGATGCTATGGGCACTTGCTTTGCACCATTTAACGATATTCTTTATACTCTTTTGTGCTCGGGTACATTTGAAATAAATCGGTTTATAAAAATCGAGGGTGCGGACGGCTATAAAAATGCTGTTATTCCGATGCTTCAGGGTATGGGATGCACACCTGAGCTTACCCAGGCGGAATTTACCGCGCAAGCAGACAGAAACAAAGCTACAATGGTGAAGAATATACTTTTACCGCTTCTCAATATGGTTGAGAGTTGTACGGAAGCTCCCGTAAGCAGTCTTACCGACCTTCTTCCGCGTATAGCTTATTTTGTGAAAAATGGTGGTATGGATGCGTGTATCAATACGCTTCTTGAGCCGGTAACCTCAAATAAGCTTGTGGAGGTTGCAACTCTTCTCAAAATATTCGATCTTGAAACTATGTCCATAGACTTTGAGGCTATGCTGAACGAGGGTATGTCCGAAATGTCTAAAGAGGGCGGCATGGCATTGGCATCTATAGTGCTTGATGACCTTGCTGCTTGCGGCACAATGAATGGTGACACTTTTGTTTCGGATAAAGGCAAGGCTTATGTGGTTATAATGCGTTGGGTTATAGAAACACTTAAGCTTAATTCAGCTAATATGGATGCTATTACAAATTCCTTAGGTATGGCATCTACGGATATGTCGTTTATTAATGATATGCTTTCTAAGGATACAGATACAATCGTTGCTACTCTGATAGGTCTTTTTACTCCTGCGGAGATTGGCCAGCCTCAGGCGATGGTTTATCCCTCTGTCAGCCCACGCTCTGTATCCTATACACCTAATCTTACGGAAAAGGATTATGAAAGAGCACTTAAGGAAATTGACGAGCTTCTTAATGATTTTGTGAAAGAGGGCGGCACCGCCAACAAAATGGGTGAGGTTATTGCCGCAATGATTTTTACAAACGAAAATATAAACAGTCTTATGCTCGGCATTTACGGTGCGTTGGAGGAAAACGGACTTGTTCCTATGCTTGCCCTTATGGGTATTGATGCTACACCCGGAGGTGTTGCTCGTTGCTTCACTTCTGAAGCACATCAGAAAGCGGCGGCGGCTCTCAATAAAGCCGATACATGGGCAGATGTTTCCCTTAAGGGTGTAAGATGGGGATTCGGCAGCGGCTCGAGAAGCGGCTTCCAGGAAGCATTAACCGCTACGCTTCGACCGTTGTATCCTGTATTAAAGCTTCTTCTTGCAGAGGAAGATATGGTACTGTTGAACAGTATCACAATTAAGGGTGCTGATGGTTATAATACGGCGGTTATCCCTATTCTTGAAGGCTTGGGATGTCGTTCTTATTACATCAAAAGCTACGATTCCTACAAGCGTGACCTTGAGGGTGACGGAGTAATTGAGAATGTTCTTGACCCCGTGTTTAATTTACTTGATGAGATATGTGATAAGCCCGTATATTCATTGACGGAGCTTTTGCCTAATATAATTTATTTCTTTAACAGCGGCTCATTGGAAAGCTGCGTTAATAACCTTATGCTTCCCGTTACCGCCCTGGGTGAGAAATTCTCCGGTGTTGTTGATATGAATATTGATGCAACTGCACTTACGGGTGAAATCAGCGTTGATTCGTTGCTTTCGGGTATGATTTCTTCAGGCGGTATGAAGCTTGCAAAGCTTGACCTTGATACAATTGCAAACTTAGGTACACCCGTGCAGCGTACAAGTAAGAGCGTTATTAACGGTCAGCGTGTTACCTACACTTATGTTGAAGCCAACCAGACAGGCGTATTCATTACGCTTCTGCGCTTCCTTGCAGAAACAATGAAGCTTCCCGGCAACGAGGATATGCTTATGGGTGCAATGGGTAGCGGTGATGCAGGCGGTATGGCAAGCTACGGAGCCTCGCTTTCTGATAAATTTGCGGATATGACAACCGACGAGCTTATTGAGTGGTTGTATAATCTTTTCTTCAAGGAACGTGTCAAAGCACAGATAGTGGTTAAGGATGATTATATGCCTACCATTATTTTTGAAGAAGCAAAGCCGGATTACACCTGGTTATATTGCGTGGGAGCTTATGCTTTCGTGTCCCTTATTGCAGGTGCAATATTATTCTTTAACAGAAAACGACTGTACTGATAGTACGGAGGTTAACATATATGTTGGTTTTAAAAGATATTGTAAAGGATTATGCTACGGGGGATTCCACCGTTCACGCTTTAAGAAATGTGAATATCAGCTTCCGTGAAAATGAGTTTGTTTCCATTTTAGGCCCTTCGGGTTGCGGTAAAACAACTCTTCTTAACATAATCGGAGGTCTTGACCGTTATACAAAGGGTGAACTTTTTATTAACGGAAAATCCACAAAGTTTTTTAATGACGGTGATTGGGATACTTATCGCAATCACTCTATCGGCTTTGTTTTTCAGAGCTATAATCTTATATCTCATCAGACGGTTCTTGCTAACGTTGAGCTTGCACTTACTCTTTCAGGTGTTTCCAAAAAGGAACGTCGTCAAAGAGCTATAGAAGCACTTAAAAAGGTTGGTCTTGAAAAGCAGATACACAAAAAGCCTAACCAGATGTCGGGCGGTCAGATGCAGCGTGTAGCGATTGCACGTGCACTTATCAATGACCCGGATATTCTTCTTGCGGATGAGCCTACCGGTGCACTTGACAGTGAAACAAGTGTTCAGATTATGGATATTCTTAAGGAAATTTCCAAAGAAAAACTTATTATTATGGTTACCCATAACCCTGAACTTGCAGAGGAATATTCTAACAGAATAATCAAACTTCTTGATGGTAATGTGGTTGATGATTCCAATCCATTTAACCCTGATGAAGAAACTCAGATGAAACCCGCAAAGGATACAGGTGTTGTCAAGGGTAAAAAATCCATGTCCTTTGGTTCGGCATTTGCTTTAAGTATCAATAACCTGCGCACAAAAAAGGGTAGAACTTTCCTTACATCCTTTGCAGGTAGTATAGGTATTATAGGTATTGCTCTTGTTCTTGCACTATCTAATGGTATTCAGGTATATATTGACAATGTTCAGGAGGATATGCTTTTATCCTATCCTATGACTGTAGAAAAACAGACTATGGATATGGAAAGCATTATGACGTCCTTTACGGGTATGGGCATAACCGTTGACGAGGATGCGGGAAAAGACGAAAAAATCCATGTTAATAAAATGTTTATGGAAATGGTTAACGCTTTTATTTCCGAAACAACCTCAAACAATCTCGATAATTTTAAGAAGTATGTTGATGATAATCGAGAAGCATTTGATGAGGTTTGTAATGATGTTCAGTATAAATACAGCACACCGCTGAATATTTATCGTGCTGATACGGATGACGGCATTGTAAAGGTTAATCCAAGCAATGTTATGGAAACAATGCCTATGGATGAAGGTATGGCGCAGATGACGTCGTCTATGTCGAGTATGACACAAAGTTTTTCTGTTTGGATGGAATTGATCGGTGATGATCAATTATTGGATGCACAGTATGACGTTATTGCAGGTAAAATGCCGGAAAAATACAATGAGGTTGTTCTTATTGTTGATGGCAACTACGAAATAAACGAGCTTGTTGTTTATGCCCTCGGTCTTAAGAACCAGGAGGAATTCCAGAAGGATGTTATGGCGGCACTTGCCAGTGGTGAAACCATTGATACTTCAGAGGTTTCCGAGTATTCATATGATGAAATTCTCGATATGGAATTCAGTCTTGTTTTAAGTGCCGATTATTATGTAAAGAATAAAAAATCGGGTCTTTGGCGTGATAACCGCGAGAATGATTATTATGTTAAGGAATTGGTTGAAAACGGCGAAAAAATTAAAATAGTAGGTATTCTTAAACCTGATGAGGATAACACGCTTTCCGTCGGTACAGGTGGTATAGGTTATCTTCGTGACCTTATGGATTACGCTATCGAAGAATCTGCGAAAAAGGATATTGTAAAGGAACAGCTTGCAAGCCCTGATAAAGACGTTATCACCGGTTACGAATTCTCAACACTTACTGTTAATGATTTTGACCTTGCCGACGTTGATTTGGGTCTTATAGATTTTACTTATCTTGATTACGGTCCGTTTATGTCTATGGCAGAGGATATGGATCTGGCAGAAATAGATATGACCGATATGGGTGCTATGTTTGGTTTTGATGATATGTCAGAGCTTGAAAGAAAGCTTATGGAGGGCTTCCTTTCCGATGATCAGGTGCTTGCAATAAAGCAAGCCTACGTTGATACTCTTGCGGCACAAAGCTCTTATGCCGGCACGCTTGAAAAAATCGGTTATTCATCTTTTGAAACGCCGTCATCAATTTGCTTCTATCCAAAGAGCTTTGAGGCAAAAGAAAAGCTTAATGAGCTTATAGAGTATTATAATACACAGGTAGAAAAGGATGGACACCCTGAGTGCAGAATCAAGGTTACTGACCTTATAGGTGTTCTTATGAGCAGTATTACAACAATTATTGATGTTGTTACCTATGTTCTTGTGGCTTTCGTTGCTATATCGCTTGTGGTTTCTTCTATTATGATTGGTATCATTACTTATATTTCAGTTCTTGAACGAACTAAAGAAATTGGTATCCTGCGAAGTATCGGTGCTTCCAAAAAAGACGTTGCCCGAGTATTTAATGCCGAAACTGCTGTAATTGGTTTCGGAGCAGGTATTATCGGTATTTTAGCAACCCTTGTTCTTGAAATACCCATTAACCTTTTGCTTCGCTATGTTGCGAAGATTCCTGCTGCGGCATCCTTGCCGGTGAGTGGAGCCGTTACTCTTGTTTGTATATCAATAGGTCTTACGCTTATCGCGGGTCTTATTCCCTCAAGAATGGCGGCTAAAAAGGATCCTGTTGAGGCATTACGTACCGAATAAACAGGTTTTAAACAAATTAAAAAAGTGCTCCGATTTTTTATACTGTCGGAGCACTATTTTTATTGATTTATTGTTGAAAATAAAGGATATGTGTGATACAATAATTTAGTATATATATTACCTTGGTAGGAAGTGTTTGTTTTGAGAAAAAATAGCGCAAATATAGGCTTTATAGGTATCAGCGGAAGAGGTTCAGGGATGTTGGATCTTCTTTTGCAAGTAGACGGAGTAAAGGTTCCTGCGGTTTGTGACCTTATTCCTGAAAGAGCAGAGAAGGGCATCGAAATCGTTGAAAAACGAAATGAAAAATCTTACCCCGTACATGCATATCTTGATTATAAAGAAATGTTCCGTAACGAAGATCTTGATGCAGTTGTTATTGCAACAACATGGATTACTCACGCTATGATTGCAGTAGATGCAATGAAAGCAGGTCTTCACGTTGCGACAGAGGTTGGCGGTGCCGCATCTATCGAAGAGTGTTGGCAGATGGTTCGCACAAGTGAAGAAACGGGCAAGTTCTGTATGCTTCTTGAAAATTGCTGCTATTGCAGAAATGAAATGGCAGTTTTCAATATGATTCGTCAGGGTCTCTTCGGTGAGATTGTTCATATGGAGGGTGGCTACCGTCACGATTTGCGTGATGAAATTGCGTTGGGACGTGAAAATATCCATGGTAGACTCTTTAACTTTATGAACAGAAACGGTGAGCTTTATCCCACACATCAGTTAGGCCCCATTGCAAAGGCACTTAACATTAACCGTGGTAACCGTTTCCTTACAGTAAACTCCGTTGCAAGTAAGGCAAGAGGACTTCATCAGTGGATTAAAGATAATAAGGGTGAAGAGTACGATCTTTACAACACAGATTTCAAGTGCGGTGATATCGTTACTACAATCATTAAATGTGCAGGTGGTGAAACAATAAAGCTTACACATGACTGCACACTCCCAAGACCTTATACACGTGATTATGAGGTTCAGGGTACAAAGGGTATTTACTCCGAGCCTGAAGACGGCAAGGGCAGAGTATACTTTGATGGTATGCACAAGGAAGATGACAGCTGGACTCACTCTTGGGATGATTTTGCTCCCTGGCGTGAAAAATATGAGCATCCTCTTTGGTCACTTTATGAAAAAGGTGGAATCAAAGCGGGTCATGGTGGAATGGATTATCTTGTTCTTTCTGCTTTCGTTGATGCTGTGTACGAAGGTGAAAAACCACCTATCGATGTTTATGATACAGCTGCATGGATGTCTATAACCTGCCTTTCAGAGCAGTCGGTAGCTATGGGCGGTGCCCCTGTTCCTGTTCCTGATTTCACAAACGGCAGATGGATTGATCGTGAGGATTTCAGACGCGGTATGTATTGCCTTGAGGAAGTTTGTAACGAAGTATTTGAAGATTGATTTGGAGAAAAGAATATGAAGTTTTATATAGGTGTTGATGGTGGCGGCACAAAAACCGCCTACGCATTATTTGATGAAAATAAAAACGTTGTTGCAGAGCACGAAGGTCCTGCATCCAACCACGAAAATATGGAAGGCTCTTTCCCTGAAGCAGCAGGTATAATTGCCGATGGCGTTAAAGCTGTTGCTCAGAAGGGCGGTGTTGATCTTGCTGACGTAAGCGGAATGCTTATGGGTCTTGCAGGTATCGATCATCCTTATCAGCATGATGCTATGCAGGAAGAACTTGCAAAGCTTGGTGTTAAGGGTGCACGTATTTATAACGATGGCTTTATTGTTATAAAAGCAGGTGTCGGAGCAGGCTCAGGTATCGGTTATAACTGTGGTACAGGTACTTGCTGTAACTCTATTGATAACAATGGTGATATGTTACAGATAGGCGGCTTTGGTGAGCTTTCAGGTGATAAAGGTAACGGCCATTGGGTTGGTGAGCAGGCATTCAGAATAATGTATGACCAGCTTTGCCTCGGTAAAGAAAAATCAATGATTACCGACCTTGTAAAGGAAAAAGCTGGTGTTTGCGACAGAGCAACACTTCTTGATTCAATTGCAGTGCTTGAGGGTGAAGATGGCGAAAGCTATTTAAGACAGATTATTACATCATTCTTCGAAGCTGTAAATAACGATGATGCAAAGGCATTAGAGGTTATTGAAGAAATGGCACAGCGTGGTGCTGACTATATCTGTGGTCATATTAACGCTATGCAGTTTGATGATGTTGTAAATGTTGTTCTTTCAGGCTCTATTCACACAAAGCTTCCGTCACAGAAATATACCGACAGAATGGCAGAGCTTGTTGCAGAACGTACAGGCAAAACATTTAATTTTATTAAACTTCAATGCGCTCCCGTTATGGGCTGCATAAATTGGCTTCTTGAAGAATAATTGGGAAGGATGGATATATAATGAAGGAAATTAATGTTACCGTTATCGGTTCAGGTAGTACATATTGCCCCGAACTTATCTACGGCTTTATTGAAGCAAAGGACTCACTTAAGCTCAAAAGAGTAGCTTTTATGGATATTGATGAAAGAAAGCGTACTATTGTTGGTGGTCTTTGCCAGCGTATGCTTGAAAAAGAGGGTATCGATTGTGAAATCGTTATGACAGATGACCTTGACCTTGCTTTGCAGGGTGCGGACTTTGTTGTAACTCAGATTCGTGTTGGTAAGCTTCCTTGCCGTCATATTGATGAATCTATTCCGCTTAAGCATGATCTTATCGGTCAGGAGACAACAGGTATAGGTGGTTTCTTTAAAGCGTTACGTACAATTCCTGTAATGGCAAATATTGCAAACCGTATTGAAGCTATTTGTCCTGATGCATGGCTTATTAACTTCACTAACCCATCAGGTATTATTTCAGAATTCCTTATTAATCATACTAATGTTAAAACAATGGGTCTTTGCAACGTGCCAATTGCTATGATTGATGATGTTAAGGCTGCAGTTGGTGACGATGCAAAAATTACATATCTTGGTCTTAATCACCTTAGCTGGATTACTTCAGTTCTGGTTAATGGTGAGGAAAAAATCGACGCTATTTTCGATGACGATTTCGCACCTACTGTTATGAAGAATATTCACGATGACGGCTTTGATATGGAATGCCTTAACGCTTGTAAGGGTTTCCCCTCATCATACCTTCAGTATTACTACAGCCGTGCAGCAAAGCTTGCACACTTAAAACAGGGCTCAAAGAGCCGTGCTCAGGTTTGTATGGAAATTGAAGAACAGCTTCTTGAGCTTTATAGTGATAACGAGCTTGTTATTAAACCTGCTCTTCTTGAGCAGAGAGGCGGCTACAAATATTCACTTGCAGCAGTTTCTCTTATTGATTCTATTGCAAACAACAAGAACGATGTTCACGTTGTTAATATCAAAAATAACGGCACACTTGACTTTATGGATGATGACGATATCGTTGAGATTGCGGCATATATCGGTTCCGACGGAGCAAAGCCCGTACCTGTTGAGAATTTCGATAACCGTCACATTATCAGCCTTATGAGAACAGTTAAATCCTATGAAAAATATACTGTAGATGCTGCAATGAAGGGCTCTGACGAGGATGCTCTTAATGCACTTATGCTTCATCCTCTTTGTGGAGATTTTGCTCAGGCTAAATCATGTTTCGAGGAAATGAAGGAAGCACACAAAGCATATTTACCCCAGTTCTTCAACAAATAATTATTGGTAGGTATTTTTTATGGCTAAAAATAATAAAGCTCCTAAAAAAGAATATATTCCTGAGGGTATGAGCAAAAAGGATTATGCCGATGCCGCATTCCGCAAAAAAGTTACAATAATAATGGGCAGTATTTTGCTTGTTTTTGTTATCGGTGTTTGTGCGGTGCTTCTTAATGCAAAAATATCTACGGATAAGCATAATGAAGAGTTTGCTCAGGTGGAGCAACAGTTTAAGGAAGAAAGTGCTCAGATTAAAGAACAGCTTGCCGAAATCGAGGCAAACGGCGGTGAATATGAGGATAAGGCTGTTGTTGAAATAAACGTAACAGACGATAATTTCTCATATTGGGTAGGGGCGCTTGATGAATCTTATCAGTTGGATTATGAAGACCCTGATTATTCCTGCTACGGTGGTGCAACAATACATCTCCGCGGTAAATTTGTAAAACGCGTTTTTGCAGGTAATAACGTTAACTATTGGGTGTATCAGGAGCATGACCATAGTCATGGCGGTGAGCATGAGGAAGAGGAGTCTGCAGAAGCTACAGATAAAGCTACTGAAAAGAATCCCGATACCTCTTTGGATGTGAATAATATGATTCCTATCGAGGTTATCTTCGATGAAAAGGATATCGAAATTCCTGAAGATGGTACAATGGTTGAGGTTTCAGGTGTTATAGGTGTTGACTCCAATAATAGTATGTCGGCAATTCACCACGCAGTTATGACTGTGGTTGAGGATGCTGAAGAAGAACACGATCACAAGTAAAAAAACAGGACTGTAAAACTAAAGTTTTACAGTCCGTTTTTTATTTCAGAACCTCGCAATGAGTAATTCCATAGTATTTGAATGCCCTGATAGCTTCATCGGTTATTATTTGACCGCACATCACAATAGGTATTGCAGGGGGACAGGCAACACAAGGTGTTGCAAGTATTCTGCCCAATGCATCATTTATGTTTACGGTTTCACTTAAGGATAAAGCTGCTTCCCTCGGAGAAACTGCTTGTTCACAAGGTGTGAATACGGGTGGGGCTTCAGTTATTGCTTCTTTTTGAGGGATAGCCGTAAGCACACTTTTTATTACTGAAATTTGCTTTTTGTCGATTTCGGGGCAAAGCATTATTACCAAAAAATCGGGGTCAGCAAATTCGCAAACAATCTTTTTTTTAATTAAAATCTGCTCAAGCTCTTCACCCGTGTAGCCGAAAGCCTTGGTGCAAAGAGTAATTTTTATTTCCTCATCACCGTATAACTTCCATCCGTAAGCTTTGAGGTTTTCTTTAAGCTCGTTTACAAGAGGAATATAATCAGCAAGACGTTTCTTGTAATCACTTAAATAAAGATTTGCCAAGTCCAGTGATTGCATTATTAAATATGATGGACTTGTTGTACCAAACAACATCAACGCTTTTTTGACGTATTCTTTAAAGAAAGAATTATTTACGTGAAGATAAGCACCGCCGGTTAATACGGGTAAGGTTTTGTGGGCAGAATCACAACATAAATCTGCACCAAGATCCATAGGATGCGAAGGCTCACTTAAAAAGTGAGTATATGCTCCGTGAGCATTATCCACCATTAAAAGCACATCGTATTTGTGACATATCCGGACAAGGCTTTTTATATCAAGCATATTACCTAAATAGTCGGGTGATGTAACGTAAAAAGCGGTAAGCTCGTTGTTTTTAAGGAAATTTTCCAATTCCGCAGGAGTTATCGAGCAGGAAATGTAGTTGCTTCTTTCCTCAGGATAAATCCATTTGACCTGAACATCAAGATGAACTACCGCAGTGAGAAAAGCCTTGTGAGCGTTGCAAAGAGCGCCGATGCAGGGCTTTTTACTTTTGCTTTTCGCATAAATTGATGCAAGGTATACCATTGCCCTTATGCAATGGGAAGAGCCTTCCGTACTGTAAAAGGTAGGGCATCCGAATAATCGGGAAGCATTTTTTTCGCTTTCTGCAATAATACCCTGTGGGTTATAAAGGTCATCTGCGCCGAAGAATTCAGTAATATCTCTGTCTTCAATGCCTAAAGCGTGAACACCCTTGTGACCGGGCATATGCAGACGTATGTTTTTTTTATTTATGTATTCGGAAACAAAATCATAGATGGGTGTATTCATCAGTTATCACCTAATGCACGGGCAATGGCTACCATAATAGCACACTCCATACGTTTGCGGAACAACTTACATCCGTCCTCATAAACGCCGGTAACGGAGCCGGTTGAGTGGTAGGCATTTGCGGCACATCCGCCCGAGCAATATAATCTTGCCCAACAATCGGTACATTCAGGGTGAGCGTAAACGTTACAAGCAGCAAACTGACTTTGCACTTCTTTGTTTGTTACGCCGTTGTAAATATCGCCTAATTTAAAGCTTTCGTCACCAACGAATTGGTGGCAGGGGTATAAATCACCCCAAGGTGTAACCGCCATATATTCTGTACCGCTTCCACAACCTGAAATTCGTTTGTAAATACAAGGTCCGCCACTTAAATCTACCATATAGTGGTAGAAGGTAAATGGGTCACCCTTGCGGTCGTGCTCTAACATTAAATCGGCAAGCTCCTCGTATTGTTTCATAACAAGCTCAAGGTCGCTTTCTGTAAGTGCGGAGGGGTCGTCTGAAGCACAAACAACAGGCTCCATACTAAGCTCTCTGAAGCCTAAATCAAGCATTTTACGGATATCCATCAAAAAGTCGGGATTAGCGTGTGTGAATGTTCCGCGCATATAATAATTTTTGCCGTTTCTTGCTTTAACGAATTCCTGGAATTTAGGAACAATTTTTTCCCAGCTTCCGTTTCCTGCGTAGTCGACACGGAAACGGTCGTGTATTTCTTTTCTTCCGTCAAGACTGAGTACAACGTTACTGCATTCGCGGTTTGCCCAGTCAATAACATCTTTATCAACAAGCACACCGTTTGTTGTTAATGTGAAACGGAAATTTTTTCCTTTTTCTTTTTCGATGCTTCGGGCATAGGCAACAAGCTGCTTCACAACATCGAAATTCATAAGCGGTTCGCCACCAAAAAAGTCTACTTCAAGATTTTTTCGTGTGCCGGAATTTTCGATTAAGAAGTCGAGTGCACGTTTACCAACCTCATAGGACATTACGGCACGCTCACCGTGATATTTACCCTGACTTGCAAAGCAATATGAGCAGTTAAGGTTGCAGGTGTGAGCAATATGCAGACACAGAGCTTTTACAACACCTGCAGTTTTCTCCTTAAGTGTTGTAGCCATAGATTTAAAGGTGTCGGGAGCGAATAATTTTCCCGAAGCCTTAAGTGCAGTTACCTGGTCATAGCATTCACTGATATCGTTCTTTGTAATGTCATCGCGGTGTTTGAATTTTTCCTGAACGGAATCAAGCACCTGCTCTTTTGTATTGTTTTCATATAATGCAATTATTTCATAAGCTACATCGTCTACAACGTGGACACCGCCTGAGCAGATATCTAACACAATGTTGTAACCACCGAGCTTGTATTGGTGTATCATTTTGTATTCTCCTTTTGAATGGGTAGGGTTAATATCAGTCTTTTATGAAAACACACCGTAAGGCATCAGCCTTGCGGTGTATTTATCATTTCGTTTTAAATTAAAACTGCCTTGCGCACCCGGTCAGTAAGACAGAGTGGCTGAATAATTAGTTTGCACCAAAGGGCAAGTTAATTATTTCTTGTTCTCGCACTGCTGGTTAGCAATACCACAGCTTGTTTTGCAAGCTGACTGGCAGGAAGTCTGGCATTCGCCACAACCACCATTTTTTGCGCTTTCGCAGAGGTTGCGAGTTTCGATGGTTTTGATGTGTTCCATAACATTAAACCTCCCTCAAAAATGTATAATTATATTATCATAGTATATAACTATTGTCAATACCTTCGGGGTATTTTCCATAGCTTGAAAAGGGCTTAAAACCTTCGTTTCAATGATTGATTACAATGCTTTATTGCGGAAATTCACCCGGATTATCATTGCTTTCAGCAGGGTGAGTGTCAATTGTTTCGGATTGATTTTGCGGTTGGGCAGGTATAGTGTCCGTTGTCATATAACCTGCTTGCTCCGGGGTGGAATAAGCTTCGGGAGGATAATAAGGATAGTATGATGATACGGGGATATAATCCTCATAATCGGGAATATCGTAGGGTGTGATTGTTCCGTTTTTTATAGCCTCAGAACGCAGATATGAAAAGTATTCAGCATACGTAAGCTGCATATAAGGGAAGACATAAAATACGCCTGCTACACCAAAGGATAACACCGAAAGAAGACCCCAACCAAAGAAGGAAAGCTCAAGTAAAAACAATTCTCCTCTGTGACCGTCTGTAAGCTTATAGCTTAACTCGAAAGCATCGTTCTTGTCGATATCAGGTCTGACACATAATATATAGTTTACTGCCCAATATTCAAGTGCTTTTATTATGCCGGGAACAATAAAAATCAAAGAAAACAAGCCGACATAAAGATCTCTTAGTAAGGTGATCTTCGCAATATTCAGAAAGGTTTTGTCCTTGTAGCTTCTGAATATTTCTGAAATTCCTACAGGATTATTCCTGCGATATTTCAAGAAAAAACGGCAAGAACCTACCTGCAATTGATTAGTTACAAATGCAGACAATACTAAAGTGAACGAAAAACTGAGGATAATGGCTAAAATAATAATAGCGATGATGACTCCGGAAAGCCAATCGTCATAATTATTAAGAGGAATCTCAGTAAATGAATTCTGGGGTGAATTGAACGATACGCTGGTGGGAGTCAGAAAAGTTTCTATGGCAATCGGAATGGCGCAAATTGCGACACACATCCAATAACGGTTCTTCAAAAGTTGTTTTGCACGTTCCTTTAAAACGCTTCTGTTCATATAGACACCTCTTTTTGTTTTATAAGGCTTTTATTCTGAACACCTTTACTCCGTGTGAAGGAACGGTGCATTTCAATGAGCTGTTGAAATCAATTTCTTTATTTTCCCAAAGGTCTTTAGCTACAAAGTTGCCTGTAAGCGGTAAATCAACATATGGGTCGTTGTGTAACTGATTTATTGATACTTCCATTGTTCTTGAATTGCTTGACTTGTTAAGGAAGCAAATTGCAAGCTCCTTGTTTTCAAGGGGTTTTACGAGTATATCGCTTACACCGTTTGTTGATATTCTCTTTGCGGCCAAGCCTTTTGTATCCTGATCAATTTCTATAAGGTTTTTGTTCGTGAGAATATCCAAAACCTTATTATCCTTATCAACTGTGCCGTCGGGGTTAACGAATGTGCGTATATCATTGCCGAGAATAAGCGGAGCTGCCATCATACACCATAGTGAGAAATGTGTGCGATTTTCTTCAACTGTAAGTGAGCCTACACCAACCTCAAGCATATCGGGGTCATTCCAGCAACCGGGTGAGGAATGCTTGTAAAGGCGTATGTTTACTTCGTAGATGCCTATCATTGATAACCAGGTAGGTTTAATATCGGGTGTTGTACGCCAAAGGTTACCTGCTTGTGAGCCCCATTTCCAAGGCTTATTCAAGCCCCATTCACATATTGAATAGCAAATGGGCTTTTCGGGAGTATTATTTTTAAGTGCATATTCCTTTGTTGCTCTTTTAAGCTCCTTGCCCATTTTTGTGTATTGCCTTTGGGCAGAATCCATACGTGAAGCAACGGGGTTATAGAATGTAAGTGTGTTTATTCCTTTTTTGAGTTTGATTTTTATCTGTAATCTTCCGTCGGGGGTAAAGCCCTTTGATTCGGGGAAGTTGCAGTCATATTCTGTTTCGTTATTTACACAGCAAACAAGGAATTTCTTTTTGTTGCCGCCTTTTCTGAATACTATTGTAAGTGAGTATTCACCGTCTTCGGGAGCATCAATAGTATCGAAACGTAATTTACCTAATCCACCACAAAGGCTTCCTACAACGTATCCGTTTTCAACTCTTTCATCCTCGAAAACCTTTGCTCCGTCAAGCACTTCACCATGCTCTGCCTGAAGCTCTATGAAATCTGCTTCACCGGGTTTACCTATACATATTTTAATAAGGGAGGGTGCAACTGTCGGAATTGGTTCATTATGACAGAAATCATATTTGAAGTATTCAACTCCCCATTCTGCAAGGGTGTCTGCATCGATTGCTTCATTGTAAAGGCTTGCAGGTAAATCCTCGCATGTTAATGTGCCATTGGAGGTGTAAAGACCAACCTTGTAGCCCATATCGTTGAGGTCGTTTATGAGGGGCTTAATACCCGAGGGGAATCGTGTGAGGTCGCCCTGAAGCTTACCCTCATCTGTACGTAAAGAGCTTTGCCAACAGTCATCAAGGTTGATATACTGATATCCTGCCTCGCGAAGACCGGTTTTATCCATTGATAACGCAATATCTTTAATAAGGTTTTCATCAATGGAGTTTCTGAATGTGTTCCAACTGCTCCAACCCATAGGGGGAGTGAGAGCAACGCCGTTATTGTATTTTTCACCTTCGGCTACGTGTACTTGTGTTGCGGCGAGTGCTTTTTTTGCAACACATAAGGGGCAGATGTTATTCTTTTTAAGGAGCTTTCCTATTAATATACCTGAACCCAAGCCCGTTGCAAGTGCAATAGCTTTTTTGCCTTTGTTTGTCATATATATCAATCCTTTTTGATAAACTTTTTGATTTTAGATACGGCAACTGCAGTACCTACAACTCCGGCCACACCTGCGGCAACGTAACCGATTTTGTGCATAGCCATACTCTGTCTATCGGAAATTCTGCTTTCAATTGGTCCCAGGCAGGTAGGTACAAGACCTAATTCTTTAAAGTGATGAACCTGAGATTCAATTTTCCAGGGGTTATCTTCGTGTATTGTAATAGTTCTTACAAGTGATTTTGCACCATCTGTGTAGCAGCAAAAACCGCTTGTTTTGTTCTGACCTAACATAATGCCGTCGACGTAACCTGTAAAATCATTAAGGTGATCATGGCCGAAAAATGCACCGATAACGTCACCGGTTTTTTTCCAGCTTGCAAACTGGCCGCCGTTATATTCAGGTGAGCAGGGGCCTTCGCCAAGGTAGCCGTAAGCTCCATCCTTAAGTACATATCTTTTGTTCGAAAATTTACCATAGCCCGGTGTTGAAACAGGTAATTCATAAGGCTTTGCTTCCCTTAAAAGTTCGTATTCTTCAATTACCGGAATATGCTGGAATACAATTGCAGGAATTGTTCTTCCTTTATGATCCTGCTTGATTTTTGTTGCTTTTTCCTCATACCATTCTATCTGGTCAGCGTGTACCCAATCATAGTGGGAAACGCTTCTGTCATCACAGCAGTTGTTGGAGTCTATAAACCAAAGGTTGAGAATATCATCAGTACCTTCAGAATTTTTAACAAGTATATTGCAGTTGAAATTTCCTCTTGGAGCAGTAGGGTCGTTCTCACCAATCATAGTTTCGAACATATCATATGCCTTTACTACAACATCCTCACGTGCTATATCGTGCTCGTGGTTGCCAAGTACATAGCAGAAGGGAATGCCTGAATCAATAATGGGCTTAAGTATTCTGTCAAGAGCGGCCTTGTATTTTTCAGGCTCTTCGGGGATTTCGTTGCAGGTGTCACCGAGAAGTACGATTAAATCAGGCTTATATGCCAATATACCTGCCTTCATAAGGTTGTGCATATCCTCAGTTCTTTTTCTTTTGTCACGGGTGTCGGCTTCAAGATGTTCATGTAAGTCACCCAAAGTCATAATTGTGAATTTTCCGTTTTTAAATTTAAGTGTTTTGTCCATTAATATACCTCTTTTGTGTGAAATAGAGTTTGTGAAACATAAAAACACCGCAAGGCGGAAGCCTGACGGTGTTGTTTTATAAAGTATTGATGAAAAGTATAAAAACTAACACTTTTCTGTTTACGCTCCCGAAGACGGCTTTCGATTTTTAATTATTCAGCTTCAGCCATATCGTCAGCTTCTTCTGCATATTCAGCAGCAAGCTTAGCGTTGTACGCATCAACAAGTTTATTTGAATAAACAATCTTCATAATGCTTCCTACAAGGGGGAAGAAGATACGCCAGATCATAAAGAACATACCGCCGTGTTTGAAGTCAAGGCCATATTCTTCGCCAGCCTGGAACATTCTTTCACCCATCTTTGCATTCCAGATAAGTGAATAAAGACCAAGTGAAAACCAGTCAAGAATATATACAAGAACATAGTTAGCACTATCCTTGCCGTCACCATTACATGTTGTGTTAACATTTTCGGTCCATCTGTACCAGAAGAAAAGACCATATACACCTAAAGTTATGATGTTAAGGAATATGTATAAACCAAGATTTTGTCTACGTAACATGAGATATTTGCCCCCATCTAATAAATATACAGATTAAATATAAGCACATATATATGCCTATAATTTATCATCTTAATAAATAATACTATATTAAAATGAGATTGTCAACAATTATTTGCGGATATTTATGTATTATATCTTAAAAAATTAATCACTCCGTTATTAAGGAGTGATTAATCAGCTATTAATTATTGAAAAGTGAAAGCTCTCTTTCCTTCTGCTCGTTTTTATATTTTTCAAGTCTTGCCTTAATCTTGTCAGCAGGGTTAAGAAGGCTTGAAACTGAACAATCGTGATTGAGTGTGTCAATGATGAGTGAGCAGTATTTACTCATATCAACCTCGAAATACCAAGGTTTTTCAAGTAATTCGGGTGTTCTGTACACAAGGTTTGTAGTGAAAACGCCGTTGATAACACCTTTTTCATATGCTTTGTCGAATTCGTTAAGACCATTGCAGAAAAGACCGAAGCTTGTGCAGATGAAAATGCGGTTAGCCTTAAGCTCCTTAAGCTTTGTTGCAACCTCAATCATAGAGTCACCTGATGAGATCATATCGTCGATAATAAGGCAATCCTTACCCTCAACATCATCACCGAGGAACTCGTGTGCAAGAATTGGGTTTCTGCCGTTAACAACTACTGAGTAGTCACGACGCTTGTAGAACATACCAAGGTCAATTCCGAGAACGGTTGAGTAATAAATACATCTGCCCATACCGCCTTCGTCAGGTGAAATAACCATAAGGTGATCATGATCTATTGATAAATCCTTGAAGTTATTTGTAAGTGCTTTAATCATCTGATATGTGGGAGCAACGTTTTCGAATCCCTTAAGGGGAATAGCGTTTTGTACTCTGGGATCGTGAGCATCGAAGGTGATGATGTTTTCAACACCCATATCAATGCAAAGCTCCTGTAATGCTATAGCACAGTCAAGTGATTCGCGTCTTGAACGCTTGTGCTGTCTGCCCTCGTAAAGCATAGGCATAATAACGTTTATACGTCTTGCCTTGCCTTCAACTGCAGAAATTGCACGCTTAAGGTTTGCGTAATGCTCATCGGGTGAATAGTGGTTTTCGTAACCATACATATCATATGTAATACCGTGATTGAAGCAATCGCAGATGATGTAGATGTCATAACCTCTTACAGTTTCATGAAGTACACACTTACCTTCACCTGAACCGAATCTTGTGAAATCGGTGTTGATGATGTATGTTGGGCGCTGGTAACCATAGAAAGCTATGGTTGTTTTATGCTCGCTTTCTCTTTCTGCACGCCAATTAGTGAGATAACTGTTGATTTTTTCGGCAAGCTCCTCGCAACCGGGTGTTGCAATAATACCAAGAGGGCCTACCGGAATAGTGTTGGGGATACCTAATACATCTGCCACGACAACAACCTCCGTCATTTTTTTGTTCATATTTATTGTACTAATTATTTACTTTTATTTCAAGTATATTCGACAAATTAAGAGTCTAAAAATAATAAATTATATTTAATATATTTTGTGACTTTTCACAAAAGGAAAAATAAAAATCCAAAATATAACAGAAGGACACTTTCGTTAACGAAAGTGTCGCAGTTTATATCTCGAAATCCTCTTTTGAAAAATCATTTGAAAGCATAATTGTTCTGGGCTCTCTTTTGAGGGGGTCGTATTTATATTTTTTGCATTTTGAATGTAATTGCATAATACCGCCTACTTTACGGCATACAGCAACATCACCGCCCTCGGTGATTTGTGCATATTCGCAATAAGCACATTGCGGCTCGGACTTGCTTTTGAATAATTTAAGTGCCAAAACAATCACTCCTCCAGAGTATATTAGCACATTTTACGATGGTTATCAACCTCTAAAACTAAAACAAAGCACATTAAAATAAGAATTGCCGCTACGGGCAGATTGTAAGATATTCCGATATTGATTTTGCTACTCTCGCAAGCAAAGGCGGAGGAATATTGCGGAAAAAAGTATAATAGCCTGGAGCAGTAAAAAGCACTTGCAGCTCCGTATATAATCCGCCAGCAGATAAAGGTTTTAAGCTTAACCTGACAAGCTTCGAGGTAAGGAGTTACCTGTGCGATCACAGCAAATCCGCCAAAGCCGAGGATAGCACATATTAACGGCAATGAAAGATTATTTTCAATTCCGGTTTTGCAGCCCAGGGTTACCTCCGACAAACATTTTATAAAAAGATTCAGGGCAGAGCTGTTTATTACAGTGTCGGCAAAGGATGAGGCTCCGCAAAAAATAAGCACCCATCCGCAAATGCTGAGCATACCACGGCTTCCGTCTGTTACGGCTTTTATAAACAGATGCTTATCAGTAATCGGAAATGTTTTTGCAGGCTGACTTTCTACCTTTGCAAAACGGCATAGGATTCCATAGAAAAATCCTATTGAAAGTGAGGTTAAAACGCAGGAAAGATACATGATTATGCCTCTTGCGTAGCTTCCGGCCATAAATGTACCTACTGAGGTTATTACAAATGAAGGACCCGGATTTACACACCACAGCATAACTCTTTGAGCTTCTTTTAAAGAAAGCTTACCATCGCGTAAAAACTCTGCGGTGGTTTTTGCACCTATGGGGTAGCCTCCGAGTAAGCCCATAATAACTGCAATAAGACCGTATGAATTTACCCGAAAAAATATATTGGAAATTTTATGTAGATGATTTGCTGCAAAATCTGTAGCCGTGCTTCCCCTCACGTATCCCGACAAAACCATAAAAGGGAAAAGTGAGGGAATAATATTTTCACCTAACAGTAAAAGACCGTTTCGTATACCGTCTGCAATTTCTGTTGGATATCTGAGCAATCCTGAAGCAAAAAGAAATATGACGCCGATTTTTACAACTACGGTAAGCGGTTGCCTAAGTTTTTCTGTTTTCAATTTATGCACCCCTCCATAGATATTTTATGATGATAAAGCATAGATTTATAACAATATGAGTAGGGAAGGCGTGTATATGAAAAATAATCCTTTTAAAAAATTGCAAGAAAGCCTGAATACCTCCGCAATAGAGCTTTACTCCAACAAGCGTGTTATAGTTTTTGACTGTCGGTGTGTCATTGATTACTCATCTGATTATATTCTTCTGGGATTAGATGATATGAAACTGAAAATTTGCGGTAACAACCTTGTTGCGAATTCCTTTTCTTTCGGGCAGACGGATATTGATGGCGAAATATTAAGTCTTGAGTTTATAAGGTGATTGTATGATTAGATTTTTGAGGTATATAAAAGGCTACGTTGTGTTTGTTGCAAGCGGAGGCTTTACAGAAAGATTTCTGAATTTATGTAAAACACATGGAATTGACCTCTGGAACGTGGAAAATGACGGTGTAAAGGTCAAAGCCTGTACAGACACATTGGGGTTTGCTCGGTTGAGTATACCTCTTGAAAATTCGGGAATGAGTGTTTCTGTGCTTCAGGAAAAAGGCGTTGTGTACCTTGCAAAACGTTATAAATGGCGATGTGGTGCGGTTTGCGGCGTGTTTATCGTCGCATTTATCATCTGGTTTATGTCAGGCTTTATCTGGAGTGTGGAGATTGTGGAAAAAGATGGGGTAAAGGTAGATAACTTTACGGAAAGCCTTGCTGAAGTAGGCGTAAAAGAAGGTGTGAGAAAGTCGGAAATTGATATTATTGAAGCTCAGAATCAACTTCTTGCCAGGCATAACGAGCTTAACTGGGTATCCATAAATATTTTCGGAAGTAAGGCGCAGGTGGAATATACTCTTACTAAACAAAAAACACCTTCCGATAACAGTAAAGCGCCTTGTAACATAGTTGCGTTAAAAAACGGAAGAATAACACTGATAGAATGCTATCGCGGAAGTCCTGCGGTAAAAGAAGGGGCATACGTTGTGGCTGGCAGCCTGTTGATTTCGGGCGTAATCGTTAATAGTGATAATTCAGAAAAGCTTACCTCAGCCAAGGGGAAGGTTTTTGCTCTTACGGAAAACGTTTATGAATTCAGTAGTAATAAATTACTGAATGTAAACCTTACAGAGGAATGTAACCCTTGCTTTGCAATTAATTTTTTTGGATTGATTCTGCCTCTTGGCAAAAATAATGGGATTAATATATCTGAAACACACATTAACCTTAAGGGGAATGAAACAACCTTGCCTGTAGGTTTTTTGAGGTATGATAGTTTGAATCTGAAATCGGGAGAGATTGAGTTAACGGATGATCAGATAAAGCATTTGCTTTTGAAAAAATCGGTGACGGAAAAAAGGAAAAAATACAGTAATACGGATATAAAAAGGTTAAAATATTCTTTAAAAAGGCAAGGTGATAACTATATTCTTGAAACAAAAATCAATTGTGTGGAGAATATAGCCGCTAAAGAACCAATTTTAACAGAAAAAAATTAATGCCTTTTTAACAAAAAAATCAAAAAATTTTAGTAGACATTTACAAAATTTGTGATATACTGTTTGTATGAGTAGAATTTCCAATTAATATGTATATAAAGAGGGTAATTAAATCGGAACAGATAATTAATGTTGACAGAATGGAGCAAGCGGTAAGTCTTTTCGGCAGTTTTGATGAAAATATTCTTTTGATTCAGAGGGCCTTTAAAGTGGATGTAATAAGCCGCGGATCAGATATTAAAGTTAGCGGTGAGCCTGAGGATGTAAGCAAGGCTTGTAAGGCGATAAACGGACTTTTGATGCTTCTCAATCGCGGTGAAACACTTAACGAACAAAACGTACGTTACGTAATATCTCTTGTTGGCGAGGGTAATGAGGATAAAATTACAACTATGTCGGGGGATTGTGTGTGTATCACCAGCAAGGGTAAGCCCGTAAAGCCGAAAACTCTCGGTCAGAAAAAATATATTGAATCTATAAAAAACAACACAATAGTTATTGGTGTGGGTCCCGCCGGTACAGGTAAAACCTACCTTGCGGTTGCGATGGCGGTCAATGCCTTCAGGGCAAAGGAGGTTAACCGCATAATCCTTACAAGACCTGCCGTCGAAGCAGGTGAGAAACTAGGCTTTTTGCCCGGTGACCTTCAAAGCAAGGTTGATCCGTATTTGCGGCCGTTATACGATGCGCTTTTTGATATGCTCGGTGCAGAAAATTTCAATAAATACCTTGAACGTGGTAATATTGAGGTTGCTCCCCTTGCTTATATGAGGGGCAGAACGCTTGATGACAGCTTTATCATCCTTGATGAAGCCCAAAACACCACTCCCGAGCAGATGAAAATGTTTTTAACCCGTATGGGATTTAATTCCAAGGTTGTTGTAACCGGTGATATTACCCAGATCGACTTACCTGACGGCAAAAGATCGGGTCTTGTTGAGGTTACCAAGATACTTAAAAATATGGAGCAAATCGATATTGTTCGATTTACGGGTAAAGATGTTGTAAGACACAAATTGGTGCAGGATATCATTCGTGCATACGAAAAATATGAGGAGGCCAAGAAAAGAAAATGAAAGAAAAAATAAAAGTTATTATAACTAACGATCAGAAGGCAGTTAAAATTCCTACGGGCGTACGTCTTCTTGTAAGGCGTTGCTGTAACGCTGTTCTTACTTTTGAGAATTTCTCTGAGCCTGCGGAAATAAGCGTTACATTTGTTGATGATGAGCGTATACACGAGCTTAACAAAATGCATCGAGACGTTGATAAAAGCACCGATGTTTTGTCATTCCCTTTGGGTGAGGATGGCGTCTATGATAAAAATCTTGAAACAGGTGCATGTCTACTCGGTGATATAGTTATCTCTGTAGAAACAGCTGTAAGACAAGCCTATACTTACGGTCACACCCTTCAACGTGAAATCGGTTTCTTGACTGTACATTCAATGCTCCATTTATTGGGTTATGATCACGTTAACGGCGGTATCGAAGCTGTACATATGCGTGAAAAGGAAGAAAGAGTACTTACTGAATTAGGGCTTAAGCGTAACGAGTCATATTATATGGATTCCGAGGAGGAATAAGCATATGCAGGAGATAGACAGCCTTTTCAGGAGCTTTATATATGCTATTAAAGGCTTCTGCTGGATGGTTTTTCATGAGCGTAATTTCAGGATTCATCTTGTGTGCATAGGGTATATGATGTACTTTCTTTTCAGGTATGATTTTTTCGTTGTAAGTAAAATCGAGGCAGTTATTCTTGTGATTATGTCATCGCTTGTATTAGGTGCCGAAATGATAAACACAGGTATCGAAAAGGCTGATGATTCCGTTTCCCGTGAAAAGCGTTATACCATAAAGGTTTCCAAGGATGTTGCCGCAGGTGCGGTGCTTGTTTTTGCTATTACAAGTGTTGTTGTGGGCATAATAATCCTTTGGCAGCCTGAGGCGTTTAAGGCTCTGTTTAACCATTATGTAAATAATCCGCAGTATATTGCGAATCTGCTTTTTAGTTTTGCGGTATCTGTGTTATTTATCTTTAAATTAAACTCAAATTTCATAAGAAAAATTAAAAAGAAGATAGTTACAAAAAAGGAAAATAAATAATGTCACAAAAGAAAACAGCGTTTATCGCAATTGTAGGAAGACCTAATGTAGGTAAATCCTCTATATTAAATAAGCTTCTGGGGCAGAAGGTTGCTATAGTATCATCACGTCCCCAGACAACACGTACTAAAATTATGGGTGTGCTGACTGAGGATAATGTTCAGCTCGTTTTTACCGACACTCCGGGTTTCCACAAACCTAAAACAAAGCTTGGTGAAAAGATGATAAAAGCCGTTGATGATAGTATTGGCGGTGTTGATTCCTGTTTGTTTGTTACAGAGGGTCGTGGTGAAATACGCCCCACTGAAATCGAACTTTTGCAAAGACTTAAGGCAGAAAAAATCCCCGTTGTACTTGCGCTTAATAAGATTGATATGATTGCTGATAAGCAGGAGCTTATGGCACGCATACTTGAGGTTACAAAGCTTCTTGATTTTGATGCTGTTGTGCCCGTAAGTGCCCGCGACGGTGATGGTATGGCAGAGCTTAAGGAGGAGCTTATCAAACTTGCGGCTCCGTCAGAGTTTTTCTTCCCTGAGGATACACTTACCGACCAGCCGGAAAGAGTTCTTGCGGCTGAAATGATTCGTGAAAAATTACTTCACCGTCTTAATGAGGAAATACCGCACGGTATAGCAGTTTCCATAGAAAAAATGCGTGAGCGTGAGGACAAGCCGATTCTTGACGTTGAGGCTGTTATCTACTGCGAGCGTGAAAGCCACAAGGGTATAATTATCGGTAAAAAAGGTGCTATGCTCAAAGAGGTATCAACAAATGCCCGTCACGAGCTTGAAAACTTTTTTGAATGCAAGGTCAATCTTCAATGCTGGGTAAAGGTGAAAGAGGATTGGCGTAATCGTGAGGGTCTTATCCACAATTTCGGATTGGATTAATTTTACTTTTGATGTTTTGTATAAAGAAATTCCTGCTGAATAAAATATTAGTAAGCAATTCGGTGGGAGTGGTTTTATGGATGAAAATAAATTGTGGGAGCGTTTTTATAAAAACGGCAGGGTGAAAGATTACCTTGAATACCGCAATTGTGTGAATTCGGTTGCAAATACGGAGGAATCAAGTGATAAAGATAACGGCACCGGGGCTTGTGATAAAGGAACAGAGTATAGGGGAGTCCGATAGATTGATTACTGTGCTTACCGCACAGTATGGCTTGGTGCGTGCTTTTTCAAGGGGTGCAAAAAAAACAAAAAGCAAAAAGCTTTCTGCAACCGCACTTATGACATATTCCGACTTTACCTTTGTTAAAACGAGGGATGCTTATTCCGTTGAGGAAGCATTAGTCAAGGAAGTGTTTTTTGAACTTCGTGATGATGTGGAAAAAATGGCACTTGCACAGTATTTTTGTGAACTTGCCAACGAATTCTGTGAAGAGGATTATGAGTCGGAGGAAGTGCTCCGACTTTTTCTTAATGCCCTCTGGTTATTAAAATCGGGTAAAAAAACTCCTAAATTTATCAAGGCGGTTACAGAACTTAGGCTTGTTTCGTTAAGTGGCTATATGCCTGCACTTATAGGCTGTGACCGATGCGGAAAATATGAGTCGGATATAATGTTTTTCTCACTTGAAGACGGCAAAATTTATTGTGAAGAGTGTATACCCGTAGGGCAGAAATATGAACTTAGTGCATCTGTAGTACAAGCTATGCGCTACGTGTCACTTTCAGATTTTGAAAAGATATTTTCATTTACTCTTTCAGCTGAAAGCGTGGCAGTTTTCGGTGATATCAGCGAAAAATATCTTTTACATAAAACACAACGTAAATTCAAAACACTTGATTTCTATAAAACTTTGGCAGAATTAAGCTGAATGCCTATAAGGATTGAATAAAATGAATGAAATGAACAGACATTTAAAGGCACTTGAATATGATAAAATTCTGGAGCTTCTTGCGGTACGTGCTTGTAACGATGATGCCCGTGGGGAGATTATGGCTATACGTCCGGAAACCAATCTTGTAAGTGCTGAAAGAATATTAAAGATGACCGAGGATGCATACATAATGCTTGCAAAACATGGCGGACCTTCCTTCGGTGGTCTTAAAAATGTGAATAATTCTTTGTCGAGAGCTGCCGCAGGCGGTGTTCTTTCTATGAAAGAGCTTCTTGATATTGCAAGTACGGTGAGGGCGGTAAGAGCTCTGAGTGAGTGGCGTAGTAACAGCGGTCAGGAGGAGCGAAGTATTGATATCTACTTTAACTCCCTTATGCCTAATAAATATCTTGAAGAAAAAATAAGCAGTGCTATTCTTTCAGAGGAGGAAATGAGTGATAATGCTTCACCTGAGCTTTCCTCAATACGCAGAAAAATAAAGCAGAAGGAAAATAGTGTACGTGATCAGCTTGAAAAGCTAACACGTTCACAAAGCCTTAAGGCATATTTGCAGGATGCTATCGTTACCCAACGTAACGGCAGATTTGTTGTGCCCGTAAAAAGTGAGCATCGGAATTCTGTTTCGGGTCTTGTGCACGACACATCCTCTACCGGTGCTACTGTGTTTATAGAGCCCTCGGGAGTTGTTGAAGCAAACAACGATATCCGTGTGCTTAAGGGCAAAGAGGCTCAGGAAATAGAACGTATATTATATGAACTTTCTGTTGAAGCAGGCTCATTTCAACAAGAAATTAAAGGCAGCTATGAGTGTGCGGTTGAAATAAACGTTATTTTTGCAAAAGCTCATCTTGCTTATCAAATGAAAGCAAGTGTGCCGATTCTTAACGATAAAGGTGAAACCTTGCTGAATAAAGCAAGGCATCCGCTTATTGCACCCGATAAGGTTGTTGCTACCGATATACGCCTCGGCTCCGATTTCAACACACTTGTTATTACGGGACCTAATACCGGCGGTAAAACCGTTGCAATAAAAACAATAGGTCTTCTTTCCGCAATGGCATCATCGGGTATGATGATACCTGCTTTTGATGAAAGCAGACTTAGTGTTTATAAAAGTATTCTTGTGGATATAGGTGATGAGCAAAGCATCGAACAGTCCCTTTCTACTTTCTCGTCACATATGGTTAATATTGTTAATATCCTTTCTGTTGCCGACAAATCTTCGCTTGTGCTTATTGATGAATTGGGCGCAGGCACAGACCCTGTTGAGGGTGCGGCACTTGCTATGGCTATTTTGGAGAAGCTTAGTGAACAAGGGGCAAAAATTGCCGCAACAACACATTATGCAGAACTTAAGGCTTATGCCTTGCAGACACCGGGTGTTGAAAACGGCTCTTGCGAGTTTGATGTTAACAGTCTTAAGCCAACCTACAGACTTCTTATAGGTGTACCCGGACGTTCAAATGCTTTTGCTATTTCCGAAAGATTAGGGATAGGTAAGGATATAATTGACAGAGCAGGTCAGTTGGTTTCTTCCGAAAACACCCGGTTTGAAGATGTGGTGGATATGCTGGAAAAAAGCCGACTTGAAATGGAAGAGGAGCGTTCAAGGGCGGCAGAGCTTACTCACTCTGCACAAAAGGAAAAAGAAAAAGCTGAAAAGCTACTGAGTGATGCTCAGTTCCGACGCGACCGCGAAATAGAAAATGCACGTGGTGAAGCTATGCGTATCGTTGAACACGCAAAACGTGAGGCAAATGCTCTTCTTAACGAAGTGGAAAAGCTTAAAAAAGAAGCAAAGAAAACTGCAAACGCGGCAGAGCTTGCGAGAAAAACAAAAAGTACGGTCAATTCACATCTTAACTCGATAAATAATGCAATCAACCCGGTGTTTGACTCTTTGGATAATGATGAGAATTATGTTTTGCCTCGTCCTTTGGAGGTTGGTGATACAGTTTATTGTTCCACTATAGGTAAAAATGCTTCTGTCACTGCTTTGAAGGATAAAAAGGGTAATATTGAAATCACTGCAGGTATGCTTAAAATGAGGGTTAAAGAGGAATCCGTACGTCTTGTTGATAAGCCGAAGCAGGAAAAGAAAAAACCCGTTACCTCAAGTAAAATAACGGGTGATACAAGAGCAACCATGCAAGTTAACAATCGCTGTGATTTGCGAGGACTTATGGTTGACGAGGCTATTATTGTTCTTGACAGATTCCTTGACGATTTGTTAAGGTCAGGACTTACAGAATGCACGATTATTCATGGTAAAGGTACAGGAGCTTTAAGAGCAGGTATTACAAAATATCTTAAATCTGATCCCAGAATAAGAACATTCCGCCTCGGCACCTTTGGTGAGGGTGAAAATGGTGTAACCATTGCAGAAATAAAATAAAAATATAATGCACCTTAAGGTATAAGCCTTAGGGTGCATTTACTGTTATTTTATTGTGAATTCAGCCTTTTGGAAATTAAGTTTTTTAAGATCCTCTGTTTTAAGGCTGATATATGCGATTTTTTCGGTATCTGCAAGGAAAGAGGGCATATTGTCATCTAAGGGGTCATACTGCAGAAGAGTGATGTTGTCACCGTTTTCTACAAGTAAGCGTGTGCCGTCATCACCGACATCGGTATCAAAATAATCTATGGAATATTCTGTTTCCGTATCGCCTAAGAAATCAAATCCTGCATTAAAATCATCTATTAGCGTATCGGGCTCATTGCTTGAATATCTGATGTTTGGTATAAATTTTCCGTCTTTGAACGTGAGGAAAATATATATAAACCCTTTCATAGGTAATAAGCCGTTTTTATCGAAGGACTTGAATTCCGCCAATCTGAGCTGACAGAAGAAGAAATCCTCATCACCAACTGAACCATCTGAAAGCCATTCCTCAGGCATAGTCGGCGAACCGAAAAATTTACTTGTGCCGGGATCATATTCCCCGTGTGCTTTTTCTACTTTAATTCCTATCATTGTGCTGACTTTCCGTAATATTCTTCCATAACCATACCACTTGCTTTGATAGCCTTTGCGGTTTCTACACCAACGTAGCGCCAGTGCCATGGCTCGTAAATAACTTTTGTAACGTCTTGCTTATCCTTGGGATATCTGAGTATGAAGCCGTAATCTGCAGCATTTTCGCAAAGCCATGCATATTCAGGCTCGTTTTCAAACCAGTTATCACAGCAAACGATATCCATAGCAAGACCAAGGTTGTGCTCGGAGCTGCCGGGTACCATAACGATTGTAGCTGCTTCAATTTTTGCCTGGTCACCAACGAAGCCCTGGCTTTCCATAACAGCAACCTTATTGTTGTAGAGTGTGGTTTGTGTTTCGTATGAACGGTAGCCTGAGAAGGGGGTAAGAGTAACACCATCTTCAAGACCTGCGTTATACATCTTGATGTACATCTGAGCAGCATCTGTGCGCATTGTCTGACCGTTACCAACCTCTGTGCGCTCGGGTGCATAACCGGCAGGTAAGCGGTAGTTTCTGTTAACAACAACTGTAGCGGCATCGAAATCCGAAACGATTACAGGGTTAAAGAATGAACCCTGGGGAGCGGCACTTGTAGGCTGTGTTGTGGGTGCCTTTGTTGTAGCCTCTGTTGTGGGCTTAGTAGTAGACTTTGTTGTAGCCTCTGTGGTGATGGGCTTTTTAACAATACCTGCAGGTGTTGCGGTAGTTGATTCGTTTGTTGTAATAACTACGCTTTCAAGGGATTCTGATCCCTTCTGTGCTGATTCGGGTTGAAGAGCAATATACTTCTGGTTATTGTTGTTTACAAATACGCAAACAACGGCAACAAAAACAACAACCAGCGAAAGCATTACGCAAAGAAAACGCTTTGCTTTTTTCTCTCGGAGTCTGAGAGCGTTTTTGTCTGGTATATTAACAGTACGTGCTTCGCGCTGTACAGATGTGGGTTCAGTTTTTTGCGAAATAGGGTTTTGATTTTCTATGTTCATACATAATACCTCACTTTTGTTTCATTATATTACAATTTGTAATATATGTCAAGGCAGAAGCCTACATTTATTTGTTCCAAATTAGTTGTTAAATACAAAAGATAATGGTGTGTTTTGTGCTTTTTATACAAATATAAAAAAATCGTGAAAATTGCTTTTTTAATATATTTTTTTATGATATAATTGCAAGGTGAATAAATAGTAAATTCGGTTTTTGTAGCATAAACCGATTTTGCTTAAAATATCGAAAGGGGTAAAACCTTAATGAAACGTATTTTTACAGTTATAATTTCAATTTTGCTTGTAAGTGCTTTGCTTATGTCACTTACATCCTGCGGTTCTTCTGATGAGGTTGAAGAAACAGAGGTTTTTTCAACAGAGGAAGCATCATATACCGAAAGTGCAACACCCGTTGCAAACACAAGTGAAGAGGTTCTTATGTACTTTAACGATATCGTTAACGGCATAAAAACTGCTCAGCCTAAAGTTTATTACAGATATGAAATGAATGTTCCTGATGATTCAATAAAAATCACAGAAAAAGGCAAAGAGGATGCAGAGGATATTTCCGACAAGCTCACAGCTATCAATAGCTCAGCCTCCGGCATCAAGGATTTAATGCTTGAAAGCATCGGCGATGTTTCAGGTGAGGTTGCAAAGGGTAACGATAACTCAGAGTATGTTTTCGCAAAGGGTGAAAACTGGACTTCAAAGCTTACTGTAAGTGATATTGATTATGCTACAATCAAGGAAGTTGGCGACACATACTACATCACAATTGCTTTTGACGACGTCGAAGCTGACGGTGATACATCATCACTTGCAAAAGCTTTCGAGCTTCGTGATAAGGATGAAATCCTTGCATCTGAAGAGATTGCGAAGGCAAATGCATACCTTAAACTCAACGATTACAAGGTTTCATACAGCGGCTGCAAAATTACAGCAAAGGTTGACAGACTTACTGATGAAATCATAAACCTTAACTACTACAAAGTGGCTAATGTTGTGGCAGATATGACATACGATGGCGAAATTAGTGACGTAAGCGTATTGTTCACACTTGAAGATAAATCCAATTTCGATTTCGATTGGGAAAATGAGCTTCCCACAAGCCCGTTAGATACAACAACAGAGGTTGTTACAGAATCTGTTGAGAAATAAAAAAGCAAAGCATAATTACGGAGGTAATTACCTTGAGTAAAAAATTTATTGCAGCTCTCATTGCGGCAACGCTGTTGTTTGTTGGTGTTTTTGCTGCATGTGAGAAAAAAGATCCCGAAGCTGAAGAGGAAACAAGAGTTTACGCTGAAGATAATGAATTCGAGTTTGTAACTGACGAAAACGGTGAGAAGGTACTCAGCAAGGATGGTGAGTTCTACGTGTACGTTACAGACGAAAGCGGTGAAGTTGTTGTCGATGAAGATGGCGAGCCCGAAACAGTTGTTCAGCAGTTTGTTCCCATTAAGGAAGATAACTATGTTGAATATTACGGCTATTCAGTAACCCTTCCCGATAATTGGGAAGCAGATAGCAGCCCCAATAACTTCATCAACGAAAAAGAGAATGAAAAGCTTAGTATTAAGCCTATTCCTGTTACAGAGTACAGCTCATACGAGGAGTATTACAGAAAGCAAAAGGAAACCTATGAGCAACTTGTTGGCCAGAAGGGTGTAACAGTTACATGGGAAGAGGATGTGGATTTTGCCAAGGGTTGTAAGAACGTTGTTAAGTTCACTATGACCATTGAATCAGAAGAAGGCAGCGGTATGAATATTATGTACTTCTTCGAGAATAACGGCAACCTTTACAAGATTCTTTTTGAATCTGCCGATCCCAAAACTGCAGAGGCAGCTTGTGATGAGTTTGTATCCGCTATCAAGTACAAGCCCTACAAGTATTTCGATGAAGAAACAACAGAATCTTAATTAAGATATTTAGTGAAATAGTAAAGGCCTTCGTCTGAAGGCCTTTGTTACTTATATGCTATGGGGTGAAAGTATGGTTTATTGTAAGCATTGCGGAATGCCCGTTGATGATTCAAAAGAGGTAATGTGTCCGCGTTGTGGTGAGCTTTTGGAAAATACCGAAAGTAAAAAGCGAAATAATATGCTTCCTATTGTAATCGTTATATGCGTAGCGGTTGTAATAGTTACCTGCGTTGTTGTGGGTGCTTTTGTTCTTGTTCCTAATAACAAAACAGAGGAAACAGAAAATGAAGAAGTGAATGTTGTTGTGGAAAACAATATGCCCGGTGGCGTGCCCACAAGCAGAGTGCCTTTTGGTGCAAAGCCTGATAATGCAGGTGATTATGATTATACTCCCACCAACCCACCTACAACTAAGGAAGATGGTATTTCAAGCGGAGTGTATTCGGTTTCTGCAGGTCAGAACGGATATGTTTCCTACGAAACGCCTTCCCACGCAGGTGTAAATGTCAGAGATGCAAAGTCTACCACTGCAAACAAGCTTGTAACATTGCCGGAGGGTACACCGCTTACTATTCTTGAAACCAAGACTGCCAATGCAGGTGGTTACGTTCTTGTTGAGGTTGATTATAACGGAAATAATTACGTAGGATATGTTTTTATTCAGTATGTTGTGCCATTAGTAGGCTCGGAATACGAAACCTATTATACCGAAGCGGAATTTACTCAGGATAGTCCGTCAACGCCGTATATTTCTTATGATACACCCGCAGGTGCAGGTGTGAACCTTGTTACAAAGCCGGGAAGTGACGGAGAAATAATCGTCAATCTTCCTGAGGGAACACCCGTTAATTATATGGAGGGCGGGAAGCACTACGATTCTTATGTTTACGTTATCGTTGAGGTTGACGGAATTTATCAGACCGGATATATACTTGAAAGATATATGATAAATTGAATATAACGTATACAAGAAAGTGCATATTGAACAAAAATAAAAAACAGAGCTTCTTACAGATTTCGTTTCTGCAAGAAGCTCTTTGATTTTTTGTCGTCGAAAAAACAGATAAGAAAATTCTTAGTTTTTAATTTGTATATTTTTAAAATATTTCTGTGTTGCCATATAAAGCGTAGGTACTATAATAACCGCAGCACCTAACTCCAATAAGCCGTTTGTGCCGATAAGTGTACCTATTATAGTGTTCAATACCTTTGCTTCTTCACCAAAAATAACCTCGAAGCCCTTGAACAATTTAAGGAAGCTAAGAACAAGAACTGTGTTTGTTAATGTTCCTGCAACGGCGGATATACCCAATGAAACGGGTTTCGGGCATTTTGTTTTTGATAAAAGGTGGAAAACGAGTCCTGCCATAAGACCTACAAGAATTCGTGGTACTAATGATACCATAGGATTCTGGAAGGGGATTATGCCGAATTGGAATGCTCGCATAATGCAGGTTAAGCCCCACACACCGCCAACCACGGCACCGTAGCCTTCACCTAAGACTGCAGCTGCAAAAATAACAACGATGTGTAAGGTTGTTATTTCAATGGGACCAACTGTAATGTAGCCAAGATATGGTGTGAATGTCATAACGACTATCAATGCCGAAAACAAGGCGCACATTATAAGACGTACAAGTTTTTGCTTTTTCTTCATGATAATTTCTCCTTTACTGCTGTTCCTTTTGGGATACAACGTATGTGAAGTGTTATCTGTTTTTTCTATATATAACCAAAAGACCTTCTAAAACAAGATCCTTGTTATAAATGATTTCCTTTTCGCAGCAGGCAACTATCTCCTTTGCAAGACCACCTGTTGCAACCAATGTTTTTATGGGTTTGCCCAAATCCTTTTCTAATCTGTCAGCCATACCGTCAAGCATTGCTGCGTTACCGAGTACTGTTCCTGAACGGATGCACTCTATTGTGTTGGTTCCTATTGCGCTTTGTGGAGCAGTAAGTTCAACTGTGGGTAACTGCGATGTTCTCATAGAAAGTGCATCAAGTGAAATACCTATACCGGGAGCGATAGTGCAGCCTGCGAAAACTCCGTTTTCATCAATAACAGATATTTTGGTTGCTGTGCCGAGATCCATTACAAGGCAAGGTAAAGGATATTTTGCAATTGCACCGACAGCACCTGCTACAAGGTCAGCACCTAATTCCTTAGGGTTGTCGGTAATAATCTTTAATCCGTTTTTAATACCTGCGGCAACCACCAAGGCATCACAACCGGTAACGTCTGAAATAGCGTTTTTGATTATTCTTGTAAGTTCGGGCACAACTGAACTGATTATAGCACCTGAAATTGCTTTGGTATCAATTTTCTTCAATTCGAAAATAGCATTTAATTCAATTGCATATTGCTCGGCTGTTCTGTGACGTTGTGTAGCAAGTCTTGAAATACAGACCGCTTCGTCACCGTCAAATAATCCAAGGGTGATGTTTGTGTTGCCGATATCGGTTGTAAGAATCAAGGGATCTCATCTCCGTTTGAAATAAGTATATGGGGATTATACTACATTATTATTTAATTATCAATGATTTTTTGTTTTAAAAAGATTGAAATTCCTTGTGTATGTGATATACTATTGTTTGTAATTTTAATTTAGGAGTGGTTCGAAATGAAAAAGTTTTTTACTGAATTCAAAGAATTTATTTCAAAGGGTAACGTTATAGACCTTGCAGTCGGTGTTATTATCGGTGGTGCTTTCTCAGGTATAGTTACAAAGCTTGTTGAAAATATTATCACACCCGTTATTTCGCTTTTGACAGGTGCGGTTGCATTCGGCGATTTGTTTATTGCTCTTGACGGTAACGAGTATGCTACTCTTGCTCAGGCTCAGGAAGCAGGCGTAGCAACGGTTAACTATGGTATTTTTATCCAGGCGGTTATTGATTTTATTATCATTGCTTTTGTTATCTTCCTTCTTGTGAAGGGTATCAACAAAATCAGAGGCGTTGGTAAGAAAGAAGAAGCTCCTGCAGAGCCTACAACAAAAAAATGTCCCTTCTGCAAAACAGAAATTGATATTGAAGCAACCCGTTGCCCCAATTGTACTTCTGTAATTGAGGAGTAAACAATATTTATACATAAAAAGACACGATTCATTGACGAATCGTGTCTTTGTTTTTTATTCTTCGTTTGCTTGTTCTTTACGTTGTTTTTTGAAGGTTTTATTTACCGCAACATTAAGTATAACGTTAAGGGTAAAAAGTGCAATTCCGACAAATAATCCGAATTGAACATTGCCTTCTATAAATACAGAAGAGGTTGTGCCGATTTGTGATGTTGCAATTGTGAAGAAAATACCCGGTAAAATGAACATCAAATCTGATAAAACACAAAGTGCAATGTTTATTCCGGCTTTAAGTGAAGGTGCTTTCAAAATAACGAAAAGGAAATTGAGAACACCGAAAACAACTGCAAGGTACAGGAAAAGCACAGAAAGCATAAGTAATAGCACGGGGGTGCCTATTGTTTCTGAGGAAAAAAGACCTGTAAGCGATCCCCAGTTAATTGTAAGCAACGTGTTAAGTGTGAAATCCACAAGGGACATGTTTTGCATTTCGGCACTTACAAAGGGGAGGGTAATCGTGTAGTTTGCCAAGGGCAGAATTAAAGCAACCAAAGGTAAAAACGTGCATATAAAACGGATTATTCTAAGCTTACTTCCGAATAAAGCACTTTTAAGGTTTCCGGTGAATCTTCTGAATTTTTTCCAGGCTACAACAGCATTTTCGGCATCTTCGTCTAAGCGGCCTTCCCAGTCATAGTTCGGTATATTTACGCCACAATGAGGGCATTCAGCCTTAACGTCCCAAAAATTAAGTATGCCGTAGCATTTAGGGCAAAGTGCCACAGGACTCAATCCTTTCGTTTTGGATTAATAATCAAGAACTCTGAGAACAGTTTTAATGTCTATAGGTAACTTATCAATTGCACAACGAGCTTCCTTTTCACGCATTACCGGTGTGATGAAAGCAATTTCGGTCTTAGGCTCGTCTTCTCTGTGGAGAATAAGAGGTGATTCGAATACCTTGTTGATTTCGTTGAAGGCTGTTATATAATCGTCTGTTGTTGCTCGAACATAAAGCGCATTGCTCTGGAGCAAGGGATCGATAACGTAATTTTCTTCTGCAGGGCCCCAACCGAAAGCTTTACGCTTTGTTGAGTGTCTTGCACAGTCGATGATATCAGCAACGACCGCACTTGCTGTAGGTAATTTGCCTGCACCCTTACCATAGAACACAACGTCACCTATGGCGTCACCGCGTACAAGTATTGCATTGAAAACATCGTCTACTGATGCAAGCTGACTGTGATTCTGTATAAGGCAAGGACCTACTGTAGTGCTGATTTTGTTGTTGTCGTTCTGAACAGCTCTGCCGATAAGCTTAATAACGCCGCCCCAGTTCTTTGCGTAAGCAACATCTTCTGCAGTGATTTCTGTAATGCCTACAGTTTCAACTGAATCGGGATAAACGTGCTTGCCGAAGCAGAGTGAAGCAAGAATACAGATTTTTCTTGCGGCATCGTGGCCTAAAATATCAGCAGATGGGTCGCGTTCTGCGTAGCCATTAACCTGAGCTAACTTAAGAGCGGCATCGAATGACATACCCTCTTCAATCATCATTGTGAGAATGAAGTTTGTAGTACCGTTAAGGATACCTGCTATTTCGCAAAATTCGTTAGCGGCAAGACATTGACTGATAGGACGGATTATGGGAATACCGCCGCCAACACTTGCTTCAAAAAGGAAGTTTACGTTATTCTCCTTTGCTAATTCGAGAAGCTCGTAGCCCTTTGCAGCAACAAGCTCCTTGTTTGAAGAAACAACGCTTTTACCTGCCTTAAGGCACTTTGAAACGTATTCATAAGCAGGTTCTGTTCCGCCCATAGCCTCAACAACAATGCCGACAGATGTATCGTTAAGAATATCGTTGAAATCAGTTGTGAAATATTCACCTAATTCGTGCTTTGAGAAATCACGAATATCAAGAATATATTTAATGTCAAGAGCGTTCTGGCCGCTTTTGGCAACAATACTTTTTTTGTTTTTTAAGAGGAGCTCAGCTACACCGGAACCGATTGTGCCAAAGCCCATAATAGCGATTTGCATCTCTATACCTCCCAGATTACGAATATATTAATTTATATTACCATAACTTTTCAAGATAATAAAGACCAAATTTGAAAATAAATTAATTTTTGATTATTTTGCTAAAAATTTAGTTAAAATATTGTAATATTAGCTATGATAGGTTAAAATAAAAGCTGTAATTTTCATTAGGAGGCTTATTGGTGAAAGATATTATCGAAAAACGCAGAAGCTTTATAATAAATTTTCTGTATTTTGGAATTATAATAGGCTTGTTCTATTTTATCGTCAATCATGCATTGGCGTATGTTTTTCCTTTTGTGTTTGCAGGTGCGTTGGCAATTGTCCTTCAACCTCTTGTAAGAACAATCAGCAAAAAACTTAAATTGAAGGCACATGGCGTAGTTTCGTTGATTCTTGTGTTGCTCATTGTAAGCGTTATTGTGTTGGCACTTGTTCTTGCGTTGAGTAAATTATTTGGTGAATTGAGGTCCTTTGTGGATTATCTGCTTTCTCAGTTTAAATCGGTGGCAGATGTTATTGCGGCTGTTAAGGATTCTCTTAATGACATTTTACTTAAATTGCCCGGCGGAATTGGTGCAAAGGCTAATGTGTATGTTGAAAATTGGTTAAGTAAGATATCAGAGTCAGGCGGCGGAGAGTTCGATTTCAGTGTGCTGTCGGCACCTATAGAAGGTGCGTGGAGTGTGGTTAAAGGCATTCCCTCAGTTATTCTCAGTATAGTGGTTACTATTATTTCCTGTGTATTTATGACATCGGAATATGATATTATTCGCGATATGATTTTGGATTTTTGTTCTGAGGAAAAGGGAAAAAAGCTCGTAAATGCAAAGCAGACAATGGTTAAGGGCGTAGGTAAGCTTATAAAAGCTTATGTAACAATTATGTTCATTACCTTCTGCGAGGTTTTCCTTGGTCTTAATCTTATGCGTCTTATCGGTGTTTACGATGGCGGATATATTCCCATTATTGCATTTGTTGTCTGCATAGTTGATATTATCCCTGTTCTCGGTACAGGTACAGTTTTGATTCCTTGGGCAATATATTCACTTGTAACCGGTAATATCGGATTGGGTATCGGTCTTATTATTCTTTATGCGGTTATTACGGTTTTACGTCAGGCTATTGAGCCTAAGCTTGTTGCAAATCAGGTCGGTTTGCCTTCTATTGTAACTATTATAGCAATGTTTCTCGGCGGAAGACTTTTCGGTGTTTTCGGTGTTATTTTGTTACCACTTACCGTTATTGTTCTTAAGCTTATGCTTGATGAGGGCATTATCGGCAAAAAAAGTCGTGAGCCACAGATAGTTGAGGTTGCAGCTACAGAGAACTCAGAAGAGTCAGAGTCAATTTCTGATAATGAGGCGGAATAATGATTGATAATATAATTGATATCCATTCTCACACCTTGTGGGGCTTGGATGATGGTGCTCGTAGATTCGATGAGGCATTGGAGATGTGCTTTTGTGCCGAAGATGGCGGTACATCAACACTTTTTGTAACACCTCACCTTATGTATTGGGATTTGGCAGAGCAGTTGTTTGATCGACGCAATGAGAAAATTGCGATCTTGGAGGATGCACTAGATCACCACGAATCTTCACTTGAAATCGTGCCGGGCTTCGAGGTGATGTGTGATGATGAGATTTTTTCCGTAAAGCATTTTTATCCGTATACTTTGAAACATTCAAAGTATATTCTTATAGAATTCAGCTTTACGAAACCAACTGAAGCGGATGTTTCTTCCTGGTGTGATTATCTTAAATCCTTCGGTCTTGTTCCGATTATCGCTCATCCCGAAAGGTATAACTTTGTGAAGGATGATATAACCTCTCTTAACAGGCTTTCGGATAAAGGTGTGCTTTTCCAGATAAATGCAGGGTCACCCGGGGGAGTTTTCGGTTCTGTGGAACAAAGAATATCGGTACAGATGCTTGAATGCGGATTTGTTGATTTCATAGGCTCTGACGGTCATCGTGTTAATATAAGAAATACAGATATGTCATACTATTTCGATTTATTCCCTGAAAAAATTGATGATGATTATTTAATGGAAATTACAACGGAAAACCCTAAATGCATTATAAATGACACCATTTTTTGTTCTAAAAGAGCAAAATATTTAAAGAAATTATAAAAAATACATTTATTATTCTAAAATGGAATAATAAATGTACTGTGTTGTGCTATTATCACTATGAAGAATGGTGGAAAGGAGGACAAATACATGTTAGATTCCATTTGGCAGCTTCTTGCAAACTATGGTCTTGATACTATTGAGATTGCTGATGCTATTCATTCTCTTATTCAGCCCGTTGTTGACGAAACAGGTGCAGTTGTAGGTTATGAAGGCACTCTTGCTTCTCTTGTTGATTTCCCGATCATCGGTAGCGTTCTTAAAGGCTTTGCTGATTTCGCTCCTGCAGTTGCAGAAACAACAGAGACAATCGCTTAATCAAAGCGACCATACACTTTTTAGTGTGAATTATTGCAATAGTTTTCACAAGAGGTACGGCATTGCCGTACCTCTCTTTTTGCGTTCGGAAAGTGAACAATGTATTAACATTTTGTTTTTTGTATTGAAAATTTCCTATACCTATTATAATATAGGGGCAGTATAGATTGATTTTATATGGAAGGGGAATATCCTGTGTCAGAAGAGAAAAAGCAAAAGGATGGTCAGGCGACGAAAGCTATTGTTGTTTTAGGTATAGCGTTGGTTATAGGTGCAGTTGTATTGACTGTTGTTTTTGTTGGTATGATTTTTGGTGATAAAAAAGCAGAAGCGTCAACTTTAGCTTATGAATTAACTTCTCAGCAGCCTACTGCAGCACAAGGATCAAAAGATCCGGAAGCTTTGTTCAGTACAACTGATTCCTTGGGTAATGGTGATGCTCAGGCAGGAACGACTAATAAGGTTGAAGAAGCAGGGGATAATGTTGTAACAACAGATTCGGAAACAAACAATTCAGAGACTACAAAGAATCAGGCTATTGAATATTATGAGCAACTTTCCCCTAATGGTGATAACATTCTCTCTGATAATTTTGAGAATGAGTATATTAAGCTTGTTTCCGATAAATATGACGTTGATCCGGATTTACTTGTTGCTATTTACAGTACACCTGATACGGGCAATAACTTTGTTCTTCAGTTCAGCGGCAAGAAGCACCTTAACGGAAATTACGTCAAGAGTCCTGATGAGCTTGTTAAGGTTTATCAGATAGATAAGGAAAAGAATGTGAAAATTGCTACAGGGAAGGAAAGCGGTAACGTAGGCGTTTCTTATGCTGAGGGTATGCTTTGTTTCCATATGGTGAAAACAATAGTTATGGAACAATATCCCGATTATTTCACCGGATTAGAAAAATAAAAAAATAACTTTTGCATAAAATTCAGCGTTATGCTGGATTTTATGTTTTTTTATTGGCTATTTTTACTTGTAATTATGTCACAAAAAAAGTTGGAAAATTTCTAAAAAAATGCCAAAAAACTATTGCATTATTGAAAAAGTTGTGTTATTATGTTAAGGCTTGCGATAGGCGTGTCCCTATCTATTTATGCCTTGATGCAAGCAGATATGCGTAGATGCGGGAGGTGGCTGCCCTCTGAGGCAGGGAATTTCCGCGGAGTATGTCCGATTTAAAACCGGGCGCAAGAATACCGATAAACAAACCGTTTTCCGTCCTTAACTGCGGATTCGGCTTGTCTCGGAGCGTAATTTTATCCCGGAAGCACATTCCGGTTTTTAAATGGAGTGTGCGATAAGCCCGGGTGAGTTGTTGAAACTTACGCAAAGCCCGCCAAAAATTATAGGAGGCGTTACAGATGGCAGTTAAGGGAAAAATCAGAATCAGACTTAAAGGTTATGATCACAACCTTGTTGACAAGGCAGCAGAAAAGATCGTAGAAACAGCAAAGCGTACAGGCGCTCAGGTTTCAGGTCCTATTCCGCTCCCCACTGAGAAAGAGGTTGTTACAGTGCTTCGTGCGGTTCACAAGTATAAAGATTCTCGTGAACAGTTTGAACAGCACACACACAAGAGACTCATTGACATTCTCAGACCTTCAAACAAAACTGTTGAAGCTCTTACAGGTCTTGAGCTCCCCGCTGGTGTTGATTTTGAGATTAAGCTTTAATCCGATAGAAAGCTTAGTTTTGAATATACCTATTATATAATAGGTAGCAGGTCATGTTGAGGAAACTCAACCAATAATCTGACAGGAGGAAACAAAAATGAAAAAAGGTCTTATCGGAAAGAAAATCGGCATGACACAGATTTTCGATGAAAAGGGTAATATGATTCCCGTTACAGTAATCGAAGCTGGTCCTTGCGCAGTTGTTCAGAAAAAGACAGCTGAAAACGACGGCTATGAAGCTGTACAGATTGGTTACGGCGACAAGAAAGTCAGCAGAGTGAACAAGCCTATGGCAGGTCACTTCAAGAAAGCTGATGTTGCCCCCAAGAGAGTACTCAAAGAGTTCAGACTCGCTGATACTTCTTCATTGAACGTTGGTGACATTCTCAAGGCAGACATCTTTGCTGCAGGTGAGTATGTTGACGTAGTAGGCACAAGCAAAGGTAAAGGTACTGCAGGCGTAATCAAACGCTGGAACTTCTCAAGACTTAAAGAGTCTCATGGTACAGGTCCTGTATCAAGACATGGTGGTTCTCTCGGTATGTGTTCTGATCCTTCTCGTGTTTACAAAGGAAAGAAGATGGCAGGTCACCTCGGTGCAGAGCGTGTAACTGTTCAGAATCTCAGCGTAGTTAAAGTTGACAGCGAAAACAATCTCATCGCTATCAAAGGTTCCATTCCCGGACCTAAGGGTGGCATCGTTGTTATCGCAGACAGCGTAAAGAAAGCTTAAGGAAGGAGTGTAACAGATGAGTAAATTATCAGTACTTGATATGGCAGGCAAGAAGGTTTCTGACATCGAGCTTAAGGATTCTATCTTCAGCATCGAACCCAATATGTCAGCTATGCACCTTGTTGTTGTTGGCTATTTAGCAAATCAGCGTCAGGGCACTCAGTCCACAAAAACTCGTTCCGAGGTTAGCGGCGGCGGTAAGAAACCGTGGCGTCAGAAAGGAACAGGCCGTGCAAGACAGGGCTCAACTCGTGCTCCTCAGTGGTATCACGGTGGTATAGCACTTGGTCCTAAGCCCAGAACATACGGCATCTCAATCAACAAGAAAGTTAGAAGACTTGCTATGAAGTCTGCTCTTTCTTCAAAGGTTGCAGCTGACGAAATGATAGTTCTTGATTCTATTAAGCTTGATGCTATCAAGACTAAAGAAATGGCTAAGATGTTCGCAGCTATTGAAACAGGTAAAAAGGTTCTCGTAGTTCTTCCCGAAAATAACGAAGTTATCTACAAGAGCATCCGTAACATTGAGGGTGCTAAGGTTTCTACAGTAAACACTCTTAATGTATATGACATTCTTAATTGCAACACAATCGTTGTTCTTAAGGATGCAGTTACAAAAATCGAGGAGGTATATGCATAATGAAACTCGCGCAGGACATTATCATTAAGCCTATCATCACAGAGCAGTCTATGATGGGTGTTGCTTTCAAGAAATATACCTTTAAGGTTGCAAGCGACGCAAACAAGGTTGAAATTGCTAAGGCAATTGAAGAGCTTTTCGGCGTTAAGGTTGCAAAGGTTAACACAATCAACGTAAGCGGTAAGATGAGAAGATACGGCAGATTCGAAGGCTACAAGGCTTCTTGGAAGAAAGCTGTTGTTACTCTTACTGAAGATTCAAAGACAATCGAGTTCTTTGATGGCATGATGTAATCTGAAACTTAAATAACTTATACCCCACTTGGTATAGTATGGAGTTGACATTCTCCGCAAAACCATTATAGGAGTGTGAATAAAATGTCTATTAAAGTTTTTAAACCGACCACAAACGCAAGACGTAATATGTCGGTAATAGATTACTCAGAACTTTCAAAGGTTGCTCCTGAAAAGAGTCTTTTAAAGCCTCTCAGCAAAAATTCAGGTCGTAACAGCTACGGTAGAATCACTGTTCGTCATCGCGGCGGCGGAAACCGTAGAAAGTACAGAGTAATCGACTTCAAGAGAACAAAGTTCGATGTAGAAGCAACTGTTAAAACTCTTGAATACGATCCCAACCGTTCAGCACACATCGCTCTTATTGAGTACACAGACGGCGTTAAGGCATATATCCTTGCACCTGTTGGTCTCAAGGTTGGCGATAAGGTAGTTGCTGGTCCTTCAGCGGATATCAAACCGGGTAATGCACTTCCCCTTGTAAATATCCCTGTTGGTACATTCATCCACAACGTTGAGCTTTATCCCGGTAAGGGTGGTCAGCTTGCAAGAGCAGCAGGTAATGCAGCTCAGCTTATGGCTAAGGAAGGCGCTTATGCACTTCTCAGACTTCCTTCAGGTGAGCTTCGTAACGTTCCCGTAAATTGTATGGCATCTATCGGCCAGGTAGGTAACACAGACCACGAAAACATCAAGATTGGTAAAGCAGGTCGTACACGCCACATGGGTATCAGACCTACAGTCCGCGGTTCTGTAATGAACCCCAATGACCATCCTCACGGTGGTGGTGAAGGTAAATCACCAATCGGTCGTCCGGGTCCTGTTACTCCTTGGGGTAAACCCGCACTTGGTTATAAGACAAGAGCTAAGAAGAATCGCTCCGATAAGCTTATCGTGAAGCGTCGTAACGGCAAATAAGCCGGAAAGGAGCAGTATTTAATGAGCAGAAGCATTAAAAAAGGACCTTATGTGCAGCCTAAGCTGCTCGCAAGAGTTCAGAAAATGAATGACAACGGCGAAAAAATCGTTCTTAAAACATGGAGCAGAAGCTCAACAATCTTCCCTGATTTTGTTGGTCACACTTTTGCAGTTCATGATGGTCGTAAGCATGTTCCGGTTTATGTAACTGAGGATATGGTTGGACACAAGCTCGGTGAATTCGCACCCACACGTACCTTTAAAGGTCATGCGGGTTCAAAAACTTCAAATAACGGTAAATAATAGGTCGAAAGGAGTGTGTTAAAATGGAGGCAACAGCAAAAGCTACTTATATCAGAATAGCTCCCCGTAAGGTTCAGATCGTTCTTGACCTTATACGCAATAAGCCTGCAGACGAAGCAATGGCAATTCTCAAGCACACACCGAAGGCCGCTTGTGAGCCGCTTGAGAAGCTTCTTAAATCCGCAATCGCAAATGCGGAAAACAAAAATATGGACGTAACTTCACTTTACGTTGCAAAGTGCTGGGTATGCCAGGGTCCTACTCTTAAGAGAATCAGACCCCGTGCAAGAGGCAGCGCTAACAGAATTAACAAAAAGACATCACACATCACCCTTGTACTCAAGGATGCAGAATAAGCGAGAGGAGGAAATATAATGGGCCAGAAAATCAATCCTACAGGATTAAGAATAGGCGTTATCAAAGATTGGGAATCTCGCTGGT
>JAZRLZ010000049.1:0-65503 GCA_045647125.1 Acutalibacteraceae bacterium
AAGTGGCGACCCGGAACGGGCTCGAACCGTCGACCTCTAGCGTGACAGGCTAGCGTTCTAACCAACTGAACTACCGGGCCACCTCTTGGTGGGAACAATAGGGCTCGAACCTATGACCCTCTGCTTGTAAGGCAGATGCTCTCCCAGCTGAGCTATGCTCCCAAGTGCTCGATTATTATATACTATAGTGCAAAATAAATCAAGTACTATTTTTGATTTTTTTGAAATTTTTTTCTTTTTTTATTTTTTTCATAATTCTTTCTGATAATATGCCCATTATTATGGTTATTTCAAACTAATATTTTAAATAATTTTTGAAGAAAACCAACCAAATATTCTTAATTGAAATAATAAAAAATATTTACCCTCGAATGTATTCGTATTCCGGATATATTCAACGGAAATATATTGCATTCATTTGTGATAGATGTTAATATTCATTTATAACAGTATATGCGAGGTTTTTATGAAAATTAAAATTAATCCTCAAAAAGAATATCAAACATTCAAAAGCATAGGTGCAAGCGGTGCCTGGTGGGCACAGATTGTAGGTGGATGGGATCATATCGATGATAAGTCGGGAAAGCCCGTTCGTGATGTTATTGCAGAGCTTTTGTTTAATAAAGAAACGGGTATCGGTATGGGTGTTTATCGTTACAATATCGGTGCCGGCTCAAAGCATTCGGGGAAAGGTGTCTACAGTCAGCCTGCAAGGGCAACAGAGTGCTTTGAGATTAATCCCAAGGAGTATGATTGGAATCGTGATGCCAATGCCGTTTATATGCTGAGAAAGTGTGTTGAAAACGGTGCGGATGAGGTTGTGTTTTTTGTTAATTCACCCATTGAGCGTCTTACAAAAAACGGTATGGCTCATAACAAAAAGCATCAGCTTTTTCACGAAAATATATCAAAAAGCAATTATAAGGCTTTCGCCGAATATTGTTTTGACGTTACATCTCATTTTGTGGAAGCGGGAATACCAGTTAAATATCTTTCACCCGTAAACGAGCCTATTTGGGTATGGAATGGTGGACAGGAGGGATGCTTCTATCGTCCCCGCAGTGTGAAAAATGTGTTCAAGACATTTGCAGATGAAATCGAAAAATATCCTACCCTTAAAAACGTAAAGCTTTCGGGTGCGGAATCGGGAGATTTAAGGTGGTTTAACAAATCATACACCCGTCAGCTTCTTAAGGATAAAAAGGTACGTGATTGTCTTGACGGTGTTGATGTTCACTCATATTGTCTGCCATTGCCGTCGGTTTTGGGGATTCCGTTTTTAAATGACCGCATAAGCTTCGTTAAGCGTTTCAGAAAATGGATGGATAAAAAATACCCTGGTATACCCATAGTAATGAGCGAATGGACTCATATGAAGGGCGGCAGGGATTATGGTATGGATTCTGCAATTGTTACTGCAAGGACAATGTACGAGGATTTTACTCTTCTTAACGCAGTTTCCTGGCAGCATTGGATTGCAGTCTCCGAGGTCGATTATTGCGACGGACTCATTTATATAAATCTTGATGATAAAACTTATGAAATAACAAAAAGATACTATGTAACGGGCAACTACTCTAAATATGTAAAGCCCGGCTCAAAGCGTATTGAAGCAACTACAGATGATGAAAGTGTGCTTGTTACCGCGTTTAAAAGTGATACGGAAATTGTACTTGTAATTCTTAATGAATCAAAAGAAAACAAAAGCCTTGTGCTTCCGTTTGGTGAAAAAATATTAGTTTCTGTAACGGATAAGGATAAAAATCTTGAAGAAAGTGTAACAGACGATAAAACTATTTGTCTGTCAGCAGAATCTGTTACTACTGTGGTGATAAAATGAAAAACAAAATTCTTAAACCGATTTTATCAATAAAGAATAATTGGCGTATAGCACCCGAAGGCAGATTTATTCCTTTTAAGGAGATTTTTTCCATTGCCGTTGGTGGTATCGGTGTAAAGTTTATAGTTTATTGTGTCAGCACAATGATTCTGAGCGTGGGTAACACTCTTATAGGCAACACCATCGGAATTCCGCCTAAATCAATTTATCTGATTTACATACTCAGTGTTGTTGCTAACTTTCCCCTTACAGCACTAAGGGCAAAAATGATAGATAATTCCAAAAGCATGAAGGGTAAATACCGCCCTTATATTCTAACTATGGGCTTACCTACGGTGTTGCTGGGAATTGGCTTTATATGGGCACCTTACGAGGTTATGAGTATGCCCGTGAAATGTGCTACGGTGTTATTGTTTAACATCGGCTTCCAATTCTTCTATAACTTCCTGCTTGATGCTAACGATAGCATAATAAACGTTCTTTCACCCAATACCATAGAAAGAACCGATGTTTATGCGGTGAAATCGGTTATCGAAAATATTTCACCATCTATTGCAAGCATCTTTTTGCCTATAGTGGCAAAGGCAATAACAGGTGATAACACCCTTTATGATATGAAGGTATACAGGGTGCTTTATCCACCTATGCTCATTGTAGGTTTTCTTATTTCTATAATCATTTATGTAAATACCGAGGAGAGAATTGTTCAGCCTAAAAATCATACGGTAACAAAAGGCTTTATCGATTCATTCCGTGCAGTTGCAAGAAATAAATATTTCTGGATTATATCCCTTGCAGGGTGGATAGGCTTCCTTGAAGGCTCCTTTGGTACAATTCTCGGATGGATGTACAATTATCAGGAGGCTTGCTCTGCCAATCAGTATGCGATTATAACCGCCATAGCAGGTAATGCTTCCTTGTGGCCTAATCTTTTTGCCCCCTTCCTTATAAGACGATTCGGCAAAAAGAAGGTGCTTATTTTAAGTAATGTTCTGAATGTTATTTTTATAGCGCTTATGCTCCCAATTGTAAAAATGAGTGGGACAGGGGTTATATGGATTTTACTTGTTTTTATATTCATAAACCAGCTTCTCACCTCTTTGGGACACTTTATGAATCCCAGCCTTAATGCAGATATCCGCGATTATCAGCAATATATAAGCGGTGAGCGTATAGACGGTATGTTTTCCGCAATAGGTCTTATAGGCAGTATAATTACTCTTGCCACATCTGCAGTTTTACCTCAGATATATGAGAAGGCGGGGCTTAACGAGGATATGGCGGTAAAGCTTGGCTACAGTGCGGATAACGTTTATGATGTTCTTTATAATACCGAGCTTTTCGGTTCGATTTGCTCTGTGCTTATTATTGCATCGGTTATCGGTGCGGCTCTCAACGTAATACCGTTTTTCTTTTATGATTTAACTGAAACCAAGCAAAAGGCAATGGTTAACGTTTTGCGTATACGTGCATATTTCGAGGATGTTTTAGGCGGTATTGCTACAAAAGAACAGGAAGAAAAGATTGTTGAAATTATAAACGATGCCAAGAAATATGCTGAGAAAACTACAATCAGTATTACAAAAACAATGTCGAAGCAGGAAAAAAAGACTGCACGTGAGAATAACGAGCGTATCGAAATAGCAAAAATTACTTTAGCAGAGTTAGAGTACTTTAACACCGATGCAGGTGAATTTCATCTTGAATATTCAAAAACAATTCTTTCCGAAAACGGAATTATTGATATCAAAAAATCATTGAAGCAGATGAAGGCATTGCCGAAATCTACTGTAGAAGAAAGGGAATTCAGAAGCAAGATGATTTCTTCCGTAAAGGATTTCAAAATTGCGAAGAAAACAAGAGAAAGCAAGAAGTTTGAATCAGCGGTTAATTTTAATGATAAAATCTTTACGGAGCTGTTTAATAAATCCGATGAGCTTACAATAGCCATTGCCGATACCCTTAAAAGCATTAAAAATGCCAAGGAGACAGGCGGGAATGCAAACATATTTAAAGAAAAACTCACAGTGCTTCGTAAGGAGCAGAGAGCAAATGATATGAAAATCAAAGAGGCACGAAAGATAAATATACTTTATCACAGAGCCAATAAGCCCCTTATTGATGCAGAAAAATGTGTGGCAAGATACGAAAGCTATAAGAATTTTGTGTCTGTTATTTCTGCATAAATTAAAACTGTTGATGTTTCTGTTTCAAAAAGGTGATGTTTATGTCTAAAAAACCAAATGTTCTTTTTATAGTTACCGATGACCAGCGGTTTGATACCATTCACGCTTTGGGTAACAATGAAATAATTACACCGAATCTTGATAAATTAGCAAAACGAGGTACATCGTTTGTTCGGGCGCACATAGCAGGAGGAACCTGCGGTGCAGTGTGTATGCCCAGCCGTGCGATGATTATGTCTGGTAGGAATCCTTTCCATCTCGAAGAGTTAGGTGGTAATATACCGCCACAACACAAAACCCTTGCAGAAACCTTCAGGAATAACGGGTATGAAACAATTGGTCTTGGTAAATGGCATAACGGATGCCCTGCCTATGCTCGTAGCTTTACTCAGGGTGCGAAGATTTTCTTTGGAGGAATGTGGGATCATTGGAATGTGCCCACTTGCCGTTTTGACCCTACGGGTAAATATGATAATGTAATTAACTTTGTTGTTGATTTCTATAGTGATAATCATCCCCAGGAGCTTCATTGCGATGAGTTTGACCCCGGTAAGCATTCCAGCACACTTCTTACGGATTCTGCCATAGAATTGCTTGAAAAGAATGCAGGAGGGGATAAGCCGTTCTTTATGTACCTTGCATTTCTGGCACCACACGACCCTCGTACTATGCCTGACGAATTCCGTAAGATGTATGACCCTGATAAAATCACCTTGCCCCCTAATTTTCAAGAGCTTATTGATACCAATTATCCTCTTATGGTGCATCGTGATGAACATCTTGCATCATATCCGAGGGATGAAAAGGAAATTAAAACACACATTGCAGAATATTTTGCGATGATAACACACCTTGATTTTGAAATAGGCAGACTTCTTGATGCTTTGAAGGAATCGGGTGAAGAGGATAACACCATTATTGTGTTTACGGGTGATAACGGACTTGCGGTAGGTCAACACGGATGGCTGGGCAAAGAGGATATCTACGAACACGGTATTCGTATTCCGCTTATAATGGCAGGACCGGGTATTGCAGAAAATAAAAGAAATGATGCATTCGTTTATCTTTATGATGTTTTCCCCACTCTGTGTGAAAAGGTAGGTCTTGATACACCTGATTCTGTTGACGGAAAAAGCTTTGCAAGACTTCTTGACGGTGAACACGGTGAAGAGTTCAGAGAAGAGCTTTATCTGATTTTTGATAAGTTTGTACGCGGTGTGAAGAACGATAAATATAAGCTTATTGAATACCGCAACGGTGACGAGGAAGAGGATAAGTGGACGTTTTTATATGACCTTGAAAACGACCCTTGGGAAACTGTAAACCTTGCCACAGACGGAAAATATGAGAACATAGTAGCAGAAATGCGAAAGAAAATAATAGAACATCGCGACCAATGGGAGGAGCAGTCGCACCCTTGGGGCGTTGATTTCTGGAACAGATTTTAAAATGAAAAACTCACCGTAAGGTATTAGTCCTGCGGTGAGTTTTTAGTTTAGTGTTTTCGGCTACTTCTTAAAAGATTAATGCCTAAAAGCATTACAATAAACCATACGGCGGTGCCGGTCAGAATGTTGAAAATACGTATTTCGTTTGTAGCCATACCGGGAAAGGATTGAAGCATAGATCTTTGCATTGTAAGAATGGAAACACAAGCATCTGCCAACGATATGTTGCGTAGTGTTGCCGAAGCAGGGGAGTTACTGTGCTTTATTTTTACCATACCTATCTGTGTTTTTAAAAACAATACGAGTTTTATTAGATTGACTTCTTTTTTTGGGTATGATAAAATTTTATTATTAGTTTCGGAGGTGTTTTTATGCTTAAAAAAATAAAATCCAAGGCTTCATCTGTTCTTAAAACGAAGTTTATAGAAAACAAAATTCTTGCAACCTATGAGGAAAACGGCGTAACCTACAAGGTTATTGATGCTGTTTCATCTTCACCGTTATATAAAAGTGTACGCAGTCTTAAATTCAAAACGGCAGATAGTAATATAATATATACACATTCCGCAATTTATCTTGATACTAAGGAGAAGGTGCAACCCTGCCTTAGTATAGCCCAGGATATTATATCCTGCTGGGGAAAGGTGTTTGAACCGAAAAATGCCCTTGTATTAGGTTGTGCAGGCTGTGCAATTCCCAGATTTCTCTATCTTTCTTACAAGGATATTTGTATTAAAGGTGTTGAAATATTACCCTTGCTTATTGATATTGCCAATGAATATTTTTTCGTGAAGGATATGGAGGATAGGCTTACTGTTATACAGGGTGATGCCTTTAAGGTTATAAAGGAAATTGAATCAGGCTCCGAAGATATTATTATGGTTGATATATTCGATGAAAACCGCTTGCCCGAAAAGGTCTTTTCGGATGAATTTATAGACGATATGAAAACCGCTACCTCAGACGATTCCTTGATTATATTCAACTTTCTTAATGCTAATCGCGATAGTGTGAAAAGCTTTGCTCAAAGAATCAGTATTGAAGACGGCAGTAAATATATGGTTTCTACGGAAAAAAGATGCTTTCTGGCACTTTGTAAAAGTAAATCAGCGGAAAAACTGAAAGCTTTTTATAAATCACTTGACAATTGCGAAAAATTAGATTGATATGTAAAAAAACACCCCATCAAAAAATCTTTTTCGATGGGGTGATGTAATAAGGTTAAAAATATAATCGATTTTTTCTGCGTGTATTCCCACGCAATTGCCCTTTTTGACTCCGTGCATCAAAGATACAAAAAAAGAACACCTCGTAAGGTGTTCTTTCTTTGTATGAATTATAACGCATTTTTTGATACAAAAGTGTCTTGGTGCATTTTGGTGCACCACTCGGCAGTTTTGGTGCATTAAAGAGTTAGGGTTGCAACTACTCTTTTGTTAGCGCAAACTCGTGAGAATTATTTGCTCTTTTTGCGTTTTTCTTTGGCACATTCGGGGCAGCCATCACCCCTTTTATTTCTGTTTGCAATGATCGCTTGCCATTCGTGTCCATTTCTGCATTTCCACCACACTTTTTTATTGCTATTAGGCAATACATCTGCAGGCGTTAGTCCAATGTTTTTCACATAATTCCATTCGCTTGCTAATATAGGATTAACTGTTTGTAGATCATTTTCGCCCTTGGTAGAGAATCTTCCAGCGCAGTAGGGGCACCCATTTCCTCTGTTTCGGCTACTAATTGATGCCTGCCATTCGTGTCCTTTTTCGCACTTCCACCATACTATTTTACTGCTATTAGGCAATACATCTAAAGGTTTTAGACTGCCGTTTTTTTCATTATTCCACTCTGCTGATAACGCGGAGTTTTGTGTTTGTAAATCGTTATAACCGCCTAAAACCTTGTTGCTTGAGCAATATGGACATCCAGTGCCGTTGTTTCTGTTTGCTACAGTCGCGCGCCACTCGTGTCCCTTGCTACATTTCCACCATACTTTTTGCCTACTGTTAGCAGTGAAATAATTTGGTTGCATATTGCCATTTCTTTCGTAATGCCATTCCTCCGCTATAGCTGGGTTGATTGTTCTTAAATCACTTTCTCCTGAGATGGCATATCTTCCCGAGCAGTATGGGCAGCCACTCCCTCGATACCGGTTATGTATTGTTGTACGCCACTCATGACCTTGATCGCACTTCCACCATACTTTCTTGTTGCTGCCAACACTGAAGTACTCCGGTTTTAACTCGCCATTTCTCTCATAATTCCATTCCTTGGCCAATTCAGGTTTTAAAGATAGAATGGATCTTTCTTTTTCTGTATGTTCGCGTAGATTTTCTATCTCAATTGCATCTCTGTCAAGACTCACATCAACAACTAACTTGACGATTTCACCTAACAACTTACTTATTATGTAGGCTAAATCCGTATGGTCCTTTTTGATGATATAATCTGTCGAGCTATCGTGCAGAGATGGCAACCCTTCTCTTATTCTGTACAATTTAATTCCATCTGTTTTGCACTTATCGTTCTTCTCCTTATCTTTAAGGGCTTTGTCTTTATGCCAATAATATCCATCGAATTCAATGCCTATACTTTTTGAGGGAATATACACATCTAATTCGTACCCATTTGCTTTATAAGAATGAATTACATCTAAACCACATTGGGTGAGGTAATACACAAGTGCATATTCAGGAAAGGAAGTGTTTCTCTCAGAACTGCAGGTAGGACACCCATTCCCATTATGTCGATTGGTTATTGTTGCTTGCCATTCATGTCCCTTACGGCACTTCCACCATACCTTCTTGTTGCTGTTAGCTGTAAACTGTTCTGGTTTTAGGCTGCCATTCTTTTCATAATTCCATTCCTGCGCCAAAATTGGGTTAACCGTTACTAAATCGTTATAACCAATTAACACCTTTTGCCCAACACAATACGGACAACCATATCCGTAACTTCTGTTAGCGATAGTTGCTTGATACTCGTGTCCGTTTTGGCACGTCCACCAAAATTTTTTGCCACTATTGGGCATTACCTCTGAAGGTGTTATTCCGTTGTTTTTTTCACAACTCCATTCTTTTGCTAAATCAGGATTAAGTGTCAGTAAATCATTTTGCCCCATGATTGCAATTCTGCCTGCACAATAAGGACATCCGCAACCGCTGTGCCGACTATATATAGCAGCCCGCCATTCATGGCCTTTGCTACATTTCCACCACACTTTCTGATGGCTATGAGGCGTCACTCTATCGGGTGTTAGATCTTCGTTTTTTTCATAGTTCCATTCACTCGCTAAAATGGCGTTAAGCGTTGGTAAATCATTATATCCTTTTAGAACCTTTCGGTTAGCGCAATAAGGACAGTCGGAGCCGTTTGATCTGTTGTTTGGCGTAGCCATCCATTCGTGTCCTTTAGAACAAACCCACCAAACCTTTTTATTGCTTCCAAGGGTTAATTGAGCAGGATTAAAACCACCGTTCTTTCCCCAGTCCCATTCTACCATTAGTTGAGCATTATCGCTCACATATCTTTTTTCTTTCTTTTCCGCCACAATGCTCACCTCGTTTCGTTGCTGAAAATCTTGATTTAAGTACATTGTATCACTAAACACTGCAATTTTCAATGACACTGAAACTATTCTTTGACACGATGAAACTTTTCTCCCACAATGACACTAATCTCAATCACGATGACACTTTTCTATCCACAATGACACTAAACTTAAAAGATTTGTGTCATTGTGATTTGCTCTGGTGCAAAAACGGGTAGGTTGGAGTCACTTAACTTCGACTTTTGTGTGGTCAATTTTGATACAATGAAACTATTCCATTATGCCAATATGGCAGTAGCCCTTATGCTACGAGGTTTTTGGGATATAGAAAAAGCACGATGGTTTCGTATCAAAACCATCGTGCTAATATGGTGGAGATGGCGAGAGTCGCCCGCATCGCTACCGCTTGCGGCACGCACACGGGCACCAAAACAGTCACACCGGACTGTTTTTATTGCTACGCAATTGCCCTTTTCGACTCCGTATATCAAAAAAACAAAACACCACCCCGATGGGGTGGCTTTTTGTTTTTGGTGGAGATGGCGAGAGTCGAACTCGCGTCCGAAAATCTATTCCCGAAACTTTCTACGAGCATAGTTTATCTTTTGGAATTCCCTCAGCTTAACGCCGGTAAACAGGCTTTAAGCTTTGGTAGCCCTTTGATCCGTGACAAAGTACAAGGCTATCCTTTGTTCACGTGCACCGCTAAACGACGCTCCTATCCGAGCCGCGGTACTCCCGGTAGGAACGGCAGCTGACTTAAGCAGCTGCTAAAACTGTTTTATTATTGTCAGTTATTTTTAAAAGTGTGGTTTTTAAAGCGGTACCACGCCTCTGCTCGCTTATAACGGTTCAAAATCCCCGTCGAAATCCTTTCATCCCCGTATTATCTGTTACGTTGCGCAAGGCTTCGTTCAATGTCACGCTGTGCGGATTTTTTTGCCTCGGTTTCACGCTTGTCGTAGTTCTTTTTACCCTTGCAAAGTCCCACAAGCATTTTCGCCCTACCACGTTCATTGAAATATACGCTTAAGGGGATAAGGGCACAGCCCTCTTGCTTAACTTCACCCATAAGCTTCATAATTTCTTTTTTGTGCATAAGCAGTCTTTTCGGACGCAAAGGGTCACGGTTGAATCTGTTGCCTAATTCGTAAGGGGAGATATGCACACCGTTTGCAAGCATCTCACCGTTAACAACGTTACACCAGGATTCCTTAAGGTTTAATTTACCTGCACGTACCGATTTCACCTCGGTGCCAAAAAGCTCTATACCTGCTTCGTATGTTTCAAGAACAAAGTAGTCATGGTATGCTTTTTTGTTCTGTGCAACAGTTTTGTTCTCTTGTTTTGCCATAACTACTTCCTCCTTAAATTTATAATTCACTTCTGCCTGAAAGTGCCCTCATAAGCGTAACATCATCGGCATATTCAATATCTGCACCTACGGGAATACCGTATGCAAGTCTTGTAACCTTTACGCCGAAGGGCTTTATGAGCCTGCTTATGTACATTGCGGTTGTGTCACCCTCTATAGTAGGGTTTGTTGCCATAATAAGCTCTTTTATATCACCGCCTGATGCACGCTCAACAAGACTTTTTATTGTAAGTTGCTCGGGTCCTATGCCGTTCATTGGTGAAATTACCCCGTGCAGAACGTGGTAAACACCACTGAATTCCCTTGTACGCTCCATGGCAAGAACATCGCGAGGGTCTTCAACAACGCATATAACCGAGTGATCACGATTATGACTTTCGCAAACGGGACAAAGCTCGTTTTCCGTAAGATTGTGGCACAGTGCACAGCGGTGAATCTTTGTGTGTGCATCGATTATTGCTTTTGCAAATTCATTTGCTTCATCATCCGAAAGGTCAAGCACGTGGAAAGCCATTCGTTGAGCAGTTTTTCTGCCGATTGACGGGATTTTCTGGAATTGCTCAATTAACTTTTCAAGTGCGGCAACATCGTATGCCATAACTTAAAAACCGAAGCCTGCAGGAAGATTAAGACCGCTTGTTACACTGCCCATCTTCTGCTCCATTGTATCAGCTGCTTTGCGGATTGCTTCGTTGGTTGCGGCAATGATCATATCAGAAAGAATTTCTACATCATCGGGGTCAACAACCTCGGGCTGGATTTTAACCTCGAGCACCTCGTGTTTGCCGTTAACCTTAACTTCTACAGCACCGCCGCCTGCACTTGCAGAGTATTCTGCCTCTTCAACTTCTGCCTGAGTGCGAGCCATTTCAGCTTGCATATCCTGCAATCTTTTCATCATTGCTGCCTGTGAATTTCCACCCTGGTTAGGTATTCTTGCTTTCATATTTTACCATCCTTTTTTATATTTTATTCTTCAATTATGAAATCAATTTTATGTTTATTGAGCTTGCCTACGAATGTGTCTATGGGGTCAACACCCTCATCTGCAACGGGTGAAGCACCGTCATTGTATATCATAGGCTTTAATTTTTCGCCGGTTGCTCTCATAAGAGCCTCGGTTAAGGAGTCAACGTTTGCCTTTTGTGCAAACATAAGGGGGAATGCAGTGTTTTTTGCTTTGATAAATACTGTGTTGCCCGCCCTGAAGGCACTTGAGCCTATAAGCATAGGATAAAGCGGTCTGTTGATTTTGGATAATTGGTTAAGTGTGTTTTCCCAAGCAGCAAAAGGTACTGCCTTATCACTTTCTGTAACAACACCGGTATCAATAGGCGTTGGATTTTCATTGTAAGTTACTGCTTTGGCTTCGATGGGCTTTGCAACCTCTTCCTTAATAACTGGTGTGCTTTCCGGAGGTATTGGTGTTGAGTCTGCGGGTGGCTCATCGAAAGGAATATCGTTTAAGTTTTCCTCTTCCGCAACAGCTTTGGGAAGGCTTTCGGAAGCCATAACCGTTTCTTCAGTCTTTACGGGAGGAGCAGGCCTTACCGCAACAGGCTCTTCCTTAACTGCAGTAACAGTAATACCCTGTGCTTTTATAAGCATAAGCTGTGATTCAAGCTCATCAAGTCGGCGTACAATTGCCGAGTTATCTGTGGAAAGTGCAGGGGAGCAGAGTCTTATAAGAGTAGCTTCCGTCTGTGCCCGTTGATGTGCACTGTATTTAAGCTGTGAAGCCTCACGGCACAAGGTTTCCATAATATGCAAAACCGAGCCGTAGGTTATGTTTTGTGCAATGTAGTTATATATATTAAGCTCGTCAGGTGCGCAAACAATAAATTTTTCAGGATTCTTTGTAGTCTTTGCTACCATAATATTTCTGAAATGGTTAACAAGCTCACTCATAAGTCTTTCCATATCGCAGGAAGAAGCATGAAGTCTGTCTATAATCCCAAGCACCTTTGAACTGTCCTGACCGAGTATTGCATCGGAAAGCTCGAATAAATAATCCTTGCCGAGAAGACCTGCAGCGTTACTTACAACATCAACAGTAATAGGCTCGTTATAGCCTGCACATTGGTCAAGAATTGAAAGTGCATCACGTAATGCACCATCGGAAACTCTTGCAATAAGCAATGCAGCCTCTTGGTTTAAGTCGAGCCCTTCGTTTTCTGCAACCGTCATAAGTCTTGCAGAAATATCTTCAGGAGGAATTCGTCTGAAATCGAATCTCTGGCAACGGGATAAAATGGTTGCAGGAAGCTTTTGCACCTCAGTTGTGGCAAGTATAAATAAAACGTGCTCCGGTGGCTCTTCAAGTGTTTTAAGAAGTGCGTTGAATGCTCCCTGAGAAAGCATATGCACCTCGTCGATAATATAAACTCTGTATTTTGCGGCGGCAGGGGTGAAGTTAACCTCATCGCGTAAATCTCGGATGTTGTCAACGCTGTTATTACTTGCAGCATCTATTTCCGTAACATCAAGAATAGAGCCGTCATCAATACCGCGACAAATTTCACATTGATTACACGGACTGCCGTTTTGGGGGTTAAGGCAGTTTACTGCTTTGGCAAGTATTTTTGCACAAGAGGTTTTGCCGGTGCCTCGTGACCCGGTAAAAAGATATGCATGAGAAAGTCTGCCTGAAGAAACCTCGTTCATCAGGGTGTCTGTAATATGATTTTGGCCCGAAACATCAGAAAAAATCTGAGGACGCCACTTTCTGTATAATGCTCTGTACAAAGGTTGCACCTGCCTTTTTGCCGTATAAATATTAAAAACTTACGCTCCACTCGGTCACACGACGAGCAGGCGGACTGTGGCGCACAGGACGGCCCGCTTAATGCTGCTCGGTTCCCCGCCTGACATGGTTCACGGCGCCCCGTCGCACAGGACCCACCCGTCGCATGACCGAATTGAGCGTAAGTTATTTTAACATTAGACTTATTATATAGTAATTATATCGAAAAATCAATAGCTAAGATGTAACTTTAAGGCAAAAATCAGCCTTCGTATTCATCTTCATTTTCCCAGTTGTGCCATACATCCTGGATATCGTCGTTGTCCTCGAATAAATCAAGCATTTTGCTCATGCCTTTCATATTATCCTGGTCCTCGATACGGGTATATGTTTGGGGGATGTAGGCAGTTTCACTGCTTACGAAGGAATAGCCTTTCTCCTGAAGTGCGGTTGTAACTGCACCAAGGTCGTTGGCATCTGTGCGGATTTCGAAGATTTCTTCCTCATCGGTGATAAAGTCGATGGCACCGCACTCGATAGCATCTTCCATAAGCTTATCTTCATCGTTGCCTTCTTTTTCAATAATGATTACGCCGTAGTAATCGAACATAAACATAACACAGCCGGATGTACCCATATTGCCGCCGAATTTATCGAAGTAATGACGAACGTCACCTGCTGTACGGTTACGGTTATCGGTAAGTGCTTTGACAACAACTGCAACACCGCAAGGACCATAGCCTTCGTAAATGATTTCTTCGTAGTTAGCGGTATCGTTGTCACCGGCAGCTTTTTTGATTATTCTCTCGATATTGTCGTTGGGAACGTTGTTTGCTTTAGCCTTTGCAATAACATCCTTAAGCTTGGAGTTGCCTGCAGGGTCGGCACCGCCCTCACGAACTGCAACTGCGATTTCGCGGCCTATCTTTGTGAAAACCTTTGCTCTTGCGCCGTCAGTTTTTTCTTTTTTTCTTTTAATGGTGCTCCATTTGGAATGTCCTGACATTATAAAATCTCCTTTTGATATCAATAGTATCAATTTAACTAAAACATATTATCACAGGGTCAATTTTTTGTCAATGGTATAGCTGTGTATGTGGTGTTTATTTTGTGTTTTTATTGCCAAAATAAATCATAAGGAGTGTATAATAATGAAAAATAATAAAAAACTATGGAAACATTTGCATCATTATGGTAAAATGTTTGATAATTGTAATTTAATCAAACATAATTCCGGAAGTGATGAAATGAAATACAATTTTAAAAAGGACGAAATATCCAAGGGTATAGAGCTTTGCAACGTAAGTGCAACGGGCTTTAACTCTGCCTGCGTTACAATTAACTTCGTTTTACCCCTTGGTGAAAATGCTTCTTTTTACGCTTTGGTGCCTAATATACTTGCACGTTCATCTGCTCAATATCCCGATTTAACAAGTATTGAACGTAAATTGGCTTTGCTTTACGGGGCAGAGCTTAGTGTTGATATTTCAAAATCGGGTGACCATCAGGTGCTCAAAATGGGGATTTCCTGTATTGATGACCGCTTTGCTTTGCAGGGTGAAAGTATTACTGCAGAATGCAGTAAATTGCTTTTTGAACTCGTTTTCAATCCGCGAATAAAGGATAACGCTTTTTACGGTGATGATGTGGAAAGTGAAAAAAGACTTCTTGCAGAGCGTCTTGCGGCAGAAATAAGTGATAAACGGGTGTATGCACGCAACAGATGTGAAGAAATTATGTTTTCCGGAGAGGCTTACGGTATAAACCGTTTCGGTACTGTCGAAAGTATAAAGTCGGCAACACCCGAAAGCTTGTATAAGGCTTACGTTGATATTCTTGAAACTGCCAAAATTGTTGTTTGTGTCAGCGGAAATGCTGATTTGGAACTTGTAAGGGGTTATCTTTCAGATTATACCGAAAAGCTTAACCGTAATCTTGTTACGAACAAATCTTTGTTTGTAAAGAAAGCTTCAGAGGTTAAGTATGTTAAGGAGCAAGAGGCAGTAAAGCAGGGTAAGCTTGTTATGGGCTTCCGTATGGGGATGGCTGACGGTAACGACAATTATTTTGCTCGTAGAGTTATGACTGATTTGTTCGGAGGCAGTCCTCACTCGAAGCTTTTTACAATTGTACGTGAAAAAATGAGTCTTTGTTACTATTGTGCATCACGCCTTTATCGTGCCAAGGGTGTTATGTTTGTTCAAAGCGGAATAGAAAGTGATAACGAGGAAAAGGCAAAGGCTGCAATTCTCGCGCAACTGGATGATATAAAAAACGGCAAGTTTACCGAAGAGGAGCTTGATTCTTCAATAAAGGCTCTTGAGGATGGCTTCAAAAGTGTGTCAGACAGTCCTGAAGCTATGGATGCATGGTTTATGGCACAATGTGTCTCAGGTGAATATAAGTACCCTGAGGATTTTATTGAAGGATTCAAAAGTGTTACTGCAGAGGAAGTTTCCGAGGCTGCAAAACAGGTTACACTTGATACAGTATTTATGCTTGAGGGCACATTAGAGGGTGGTGAAGACTGTGAGTGATAATAAAATTAAGTATATCGAAAATGAGATTCTTAAAGAGGGCTATTACGAAATAGATCACAAATCGGGGCTTAAGATATTTGTTTATCCAAAGGCTGAATATACCTCGGCTTACGCAGTGTTTGGCACAAAATATGGTTCTATTGATACACGCTTCAAGCGTAGTGATAATGCGGATTTTATTGAAATTCCTGCAGGTACGGCTCATTTTTTGGAACATAAGCTTTTCGAAAGTGAGGAGCTTGATGCTTTCCAGCGTTATGCTAAAACGGGTGCTTCCGCAAATGCATACACAAGCTTTGACAGAACCTGTTATTTATTTACCTGCACAGGTAATTTTAAAGCTAATTTTGAGATTCTTCTGGATTTCGTAAGGCATCCTTATTTCACCGAGGAAACTGTTCGTAAGGAGCAGGGTATAATCGGTCAGGAAATCGATATGTATAAGGATTCACCTGAATGGGAATGTCTTTTCAATATGCTTGGTGCTATGTATCATAAGCATCCCGTAAAAATTGATATAGCAGGTACAAAGGAATCTATAGCGGAGATATCTGCGAAGATGCTTTTTGATTGCTATGATACTTTCTATAACCTTTCTAATATGGCTCTTGCGGTTGCAGGTAATACAACTGTGGAAGATGTGCTTGAGGTTGCCGACAGGCTCCTTGAGACAGGGGAAAGGGTGACTGTAGAACGTGCGTTTGAGGAGGAGCCTGATACTATCGTTGAAAAATACGTTGAAAAGCATCTTCCTGTAGCAACACCCACATTCTGCTTCGGCTATAAGGAGAAATGCACAGAGGAAAAAAGCTCCCTTAAATATGAGGTTGCCATGTCCATCATTCTTGATGTTCTTGCAGGACAGATGTCATATCTTTACAAGGAGCTTCTTGATGATAACCTTATTAACGGCACGTTTTCAACAGAGTATTTTAACGGACATAATTATGCAACACCCATTTTCTCGGGTGAATCATCTGACCCGAAAACTCTGGCGAAACGAATAAACGACAGAATCAAAGAGTTTAAATCTTCCCTTATTTCTCAGGAGGATTTTGAAACTGTCCGAAAAAAGCAATACGGCAAAACGGTACGTGCTTTTGCCGATATTGACACGATAGCAAACGGACTTGTGGTCTCTCATTTTGAAAATGAAGAGCTGTTTTCCGAGTTTGAGGTTGTAAAGACAATAACTCTCGATTACGTCAACAAGGCGCTTCTTGAATCATTTGACGAATCAAAAGCAGTTCTTTCTGTAATATCTAAGTAAATCCGGCGCTTTGATGCGCCTACATAGGAGTGTTTTTATGGTGGAATGGTTTGCGGATTTTGCAAGAGTTTCATTTGGTGGTATTGAAAAGGTTTTCGATGTATCATCTGTTTTTTGTGAGTTTACAATCGGTACCCATTTTATTCAGATAAAATGGTACGGTGTTATAATTGCTCTGGGCTTTATTCTTGCGGCTCTTCTTGGCGGCAGAATAGCTTACACTTGGAGGATGAATCTTTCAAAGCTTGTTGACGTACTTATTTACGGCACATTTGCGGGCATAATCGGTGCAAGGGCATATTATGTTGTTTTCGAATGGGATTATTATAGTCAGCATCCTGCGGAAATTTTTGAAATATGGAACGGCGGTCTTGCGATATACGGTGGTATTATAGGCGGTATTATTGCAGGGTATATTACATGTAAGGTTGAAAAGGTTAATTTCCGTAATCTTCTTGATTTAGTTGGTCTTGCTCTGCTTGTGGGACAAGGTGTAGGCAGATGGGGTAACTATGCAAATCAAGAGGCTTTCGGTACAATAACTAACGGAAAATACGGTATGATGAGCAATAAAATTGCAGATTATATCTCTGCTCATCCCGAAAAATTCGGGCTTCAGAATGTAGCCGATATTCCGCAGTATATCAAGGATAACGATGTTTTTGTACATCCTACCTTTTTCTATGAGTTTGCATGGTGTATGCTTGGTCTTGCGCTTCTTTATATTGTGCTTAAAAAATTCCGTAAATTCAGCGGTCAGATATTCCTTTGCTACGGAATATGGTATGGCTTAGGCAGAATGTTTATTGAAGGATTGAGAACGGATAGCTTGTATATCGGAACAACCGGTATACGTGTTTCACAGCTGTTGTCTGCATGTATAGTTGCTGTGTGTGTAGTTCTTCTTATAGTGAATCTCATTAAGGTGCGCAAAAATCCCAAGCCTATCGAGGGAGTAGATTATTTTCCGGCAGATGCCGCCAAAACCATAAAGGAAATTAAAGAGGAAAAAGCATCGAAAAAAATCTCAAATATAACGAAAAAAGAGAATGACAAGGAGAGTGAGAACTGATGGCAGAAATCATCAGCGGAAAGGTAGTTTCGGCTGCAAAACGTGAAGAGCTTAAAAACAGAGTTAAGGTGCTTAACGAAAAAGGTGTTCAGGTAGGTCTTGCGGTTATTATTGTAGGTAATAACAGTGCTTCTCGGGTATATGTTAACAACAAAAAGAAGGGCTGCGAGGAAATAGGTGTAAATTCATATGAATATGCTTTGCCGGAGGAAACAACTCAGGAAGAGCTTCTTACACTTGTGAAGGAGCTTAATAGTGACCCTAAGGTTAACGGAATCCTTTGTCAGCTTCCCTTACCTGCGCATATTGATGAGCAGGTTGTAATAAATAACATTGACCCCTCTAAAGATGTGGATGCCTTCCATCCGTTCAACGTTGGTCACATAATGATAGGTGATTATACATTCTTGCCCTGCACACCTGCGGGTATTATGGAAATGCTCAGGTATTATAATATCTCTGTTAAGGGTAAAAAGTGTGTTGTTATCGGAAGAAGCAATATTGTAGGTAAACCTATGGCAATGCTTCTTCTTAAAGAAAATGGTACTGTGGAAATATGCCATTCAAGAACAGCTGACCTTAAAGAAGAAACTCTTTCTGCAGATATTCTTGTTGCGGCGGTAGGTAAGGCGGGATTTGTTACTGCCGATATGGTGAAAGACGGTGCAGTTGTTATTGATGTTGGTATGAACAGACACGCTGAGGGTAAGCTCTGCGGTGACGTATGCTATGACGAAGTGTTTGAAAAGGCATCGTATATTACTCCTGTGCCCGGTGGAGTGGGCCCTATGACTATCACGATGCTTCTTGAAAATACAGTGAGAGCTGCTGAATTTTGAAACAGTGGCATTTTATACATAAAAACCACATAAAATTTGTTAGTTTTTAAAGTTTTAAAACACCCTCGGTAAGCCGTCAATTGCTTGACAACCGGGGGTGTTTATATTATAATCATTATATCTGTAAAGTGGATTATCACTTATCTTTTTTACGGTAAAAGTACATTTTTTTGAAGGGATGCGTTGTTCTATGACAGCATTTAAGAAACCCCTCTGTGGCATCATTGCATTTATTCTTGTTTTTGTATTTGTTGCTGCAGCTCCTGTTATGGCGTTTGCCGAGGATGAAGAAGTAACTTTATCCGCACAGGAAATCGAGCTTAACAAAAAGACTAATGATGACGGATTCGAGTACATCAAGGTTGATGAAGGCTCAGCTATTGAGATTGTGGGCTACAAGGGCTCAGAAAAAGAAGTTAAAGTTCCTAAGAAAATCAATAACTTAACAGTTATTACAATCGGTGCAGGTGCATTCGAGGGTAATGAAACCGTAGAGGTTGTTGATCTTCACGGTGAAATTACCGTGATTCGTGAAAATGCATTTAAGGGTTGTACCTCACTTGTAGAAGTTGATTCTATCGATGCTCTTGAAACAATCGGTGATTCTGCTTTCGAAGGTTGCACATCTTTAAAGAGTTTCACAATTCCTGATAGTGTTGTTTTCGTTCCTGCAAGATGCTTTGCAGACTGTACTTCACTTGAAGAGGTTGATGTTCATAAAAACCTTAAGGGTGTAGAGAAAGACGCTTTCACAGGCTCCGCTTGGGAAAATGCTAAGGAAGACGGTCCTTTGGCACTCGGCAGAATTATGTATTCTCACAAGGGTGCTGTTAAGGATGTTGTTATTCCCGAAGGCGTTTCAATTATCGAAGACTACGCATTCCTTGAGTGTAAGGATATCGAAACACTTGAGTTAGGCTATGACGTTGAAGAAATCGGTGAGTATGCATTCCAGAACTGTGTTAACCTCAAATCCGTTAAGGTTAACGATGCTATGGGTATTGTTGCTGCAGGTGCTTTCAAAGGTTGTACAGCTCTTCAGTCAATTGACTTTTCAGAGTCAACTCTTGCAACAATCGGCTACGAATCATTCCGTGATTGTACATCACTTACTGAAATTAAACTTGCGGAAACAATTTCAGAGCTTGGTGATTATGCTCTTGCAAACACCAAAATCAAAACAATAGATTTTGGTAAAAATGTTAACTCCATAGGTGTAAGCACATTCCTTAATGTTGCAACACTTGAAAGTATCAACGCTGTTGATAACAACAAGACATATACAACTGTTGACGGTGTTCTTTACAACGATAATTGCAAAGAGCTTATTGCTTTCCCTGCTGCAAAAACAGGCAAATTCCAGCTTCCTCAGGATGTTGAAAAGATTTGCGAAAAGGCATTTTACGGCAGTGCAATTTCAGAAGTTGAAATTGCAGAGGATGCAGCGCTTTATGAAATCGGCTTATCAGCATTCGAAAATTCAATGCTTACAAGATTTGTTGTTCCTCAGAACGTTACAAAAATCAGTAATGCAACATTCAAAAATGCAATTAAGTTAAGTGATATTACTGTTGGCGAAAACGTAGAATATATTGGTGCAGGTGCATTTGAGGGTTGTCTTGCTCTTAAAGAAATTTCACTTCCTGCTTCAGTTTATACAATTGCTAACTCCGCATTTAAGAATGCAGGTCTCAAAAAGGCTGATTTAGGTGATGGAGTTGCAAAGATTTCTGCTGATGCATTCTCAGGTAACAAGAATCTCAGTGATGTTGTTTTAGGTAAGAACGTTGAGAAGATTGGTGTTAATGCTTTCGCAAATTGTGTGGCACTTAAGAGCATTGAACTTTCCAAATCACTCAAGGATATCAGTGGCTTGGCATTCTCAGGCTGCGCAGGTCTTAAAAAGATTACCGTAAATAAAGATAGTAAGAATTATAAAGCAGTTGATAACGTTGTGTATACTGCAGACGGCAAAGCTCTTGTTTTGGTTAACGGTGTGGCAACTTCTGTTAATGTTGCTGACGGCACAGAGGTTATCCTTACAGATTCATTTGCAAATGCAAACAACGTAAGTGCAATTACATTCCCCGCAACACTTAAGAATGTTGAAAACAAAGCTCTTGATAATACAGCTTGGTTTGCAGCACAGTCAGGCATTGTTTATACAGGTCCTGTACTTTATAGTGTAATTGGTGATGTTGCTACAGTTAACGTTGCTGCGGGTACTGTTTCAATTGCAGACGGTGCGGTTAATAACGAGGCAGTTGAGGTTGTTACACTTCCCGATACATTGACTTATATCGGTAAATGTGCATTTATGGAAGCTGCAATCAAGGAAATCGCAATTCCCGAAAGCGTAGACCACATTTGTGTCGGTGCTTTCAAGGATTGTAAATCACTTGGCAAGATTACACTTCCTTCAAAGCTTGAAGAAATTGAAGCTTCCGTATTCAAGGGTTGTGCAGCTCTCAGTGAGATTATGATTCCCGAAGCAGTTAAGGTTATTTCAACAGATGCTTTCGCAGGTTGTAAAAAGCTTAACAAGGTAGGTCTTTCAAAGGTTGAAGAGATTGAAGAATATGCATTTGCAGGTTGTAAGGCACTTGGTTCAATCGAGCTTCCCAAAACAATCGTAACTGTTAGTCCTCTTGCTTTCTATGAATGTGAAGCTCTTCAGGGTATTGCAATAAGCGGTGACAATAAGACTTATAAATCACTTGACGGCATTCTTCTTATTGCAAATGAAGAGGGCGTTTTTGATACAATAGCTATTTACCCCGCAGGTAAAAAAGGCGAGTATAAGGTTCCGAAGGATATCATCAACATTGGTGAAAAGGCATTCTATAACTGTGATGCACTTACCTCTGTTGTATTTGAGCCGGGCTTTATGAACATAGGTGCTGAAGCATTCTATGACTGTGATTCAATCAAATCAGTTAACATTCCCGATTCAGATGGTGAAATCGGTGAATATGCTTTCGCATCCTGCGACAGTCTTGTTGAGTTTATAGTAAACAGCAACCTTACAAAGTATGCTGAAAATACATTTGACGGTTGTTATTACTTCGGCTATGATTCAGTTACAATCAATGTTCCTGATAACTCAGGTATGGTTCTCGCAGTAATTGTTGGGGTATTTGTTGTAATCGGTATTGTTTGGTACCTTGTTTATAACAAAAAGCAGAAAAAGATTCAGAAGGAAATTATAGAGAAAAACAAACTTAAAGAGCTTGAAGCAGCAAACAAAGATTAATTTCCATAGAAACGGGACCCTGTGATTGTTGCGATCACAGGGTCTTTTGATAATCTATATATGTGGAATATGGAGTGTAGGAGGAATCTGAATGGCAGTATTAAAATGTACTGTTTGTGGTGGTGAATTGGAGCTTAATGCTGATTGTTCTGTTGGCGTTTGTCAGTATTGTGGTTCAAGTATCACTATTCCTAAAGAACTTGACCGAAAAGGCAATTTATATAACCGTGCCGTTTTCTTAAGACAGAATAATGAGTTCGACAAAGCTGTTTTAACCTACGAGGATATACTTAAAGAGGATAATGCAGATGCCGAGGCACATTGGGGTCTTGTTTTAAGTAAATTCGGTATTGAATACGTAGCAGATCCTAAAACAAATGAGTATAAACCCACTTGTCACAGAACACAAATTGAGCCCATACTTTCTGATCCTGATTACTTGGCGGCTATACAGTATTCTGATAGTGAAGCTGCCGCTGTTATTGAGAATGAGGCTCGTAAAATCAGTGCGATTCAGGCACGTATTATTGAAATAATAGAAAAAGAGCCGCCTTATGATATATTCATCTGTTATAAGGAAACTGATGAAAAGGGTGCCCGTACTCAGGATAGTATACTTGCTCAGGATTTATATTATGAATTACAAAAGCGTGATTACAAGGTTTTCTTTGCCCGTAAAACGCTTGAAAGTAAGCTTGGTAGTGAATATGAGCCTATTATCTTTGCTGCATTGAACAGTGCATCTGTTATGATTGCATTAGGTACTACTCCTGAAAACTTCAATTCAGTATGGGTGCGTAACGAATGGAGCCGTTTCCTTAAAATGTCAAAGGACAAAAATAAGGTGCTTATTCCTGCGTACAGAGGCTTTTCACCTTATGAGCTTCCCGTTGAATTATCTAACCTTCAATCCCAGGATATGTCTAAAATAGGCTTTATGCAGGATCTTATTGACGGTATAGAAAGATGCCTTCGTCGTGGCAAAAAAACAACGCAGACACCTATTGTTCAGGCACAGTTCAATGCACCCGTTGAGCCTTGTGATAAGCTTATAAAAAATGGTAGTGTTTACATTAAGCTTAATAACTTTACTGCGGCTACAGATGTTTACGAGCGTATGACCAAAAACTATCCCGATGAATATATGGGCTGGTGGGGTCTTGTGCTTTGTAAAACAAAAAATCTTACTGCGGCGGCAGAGGATAAGGATCAGATAACAACCTGGTATAAATATGCAAAGCAGTTAGCTGATGAAAAACGTTCTGAGGAGCTTGAAAAAGAATATCTTGAATACTTAGAGCTTGTATCTCAGGTTTGTATGAAGCAGGAATATGATAATGTAAATAAAATCATAGATGAGCAGACAAACTACATAAAATCTCTTAATAAGAGCATTGATATGGTTAAAAACTCAATTGCTTCAAGAGAGAAAGCATACAACTATCAGGAAAAAGTTGATAACGAAACTATTGCCGCTCACACAAAAACCCTTAACTTCCATCAGGGTAAATTATTAAAGAAGCAAATTACAACAGCGGTAACGTGGATGTCATTCTTAATAGCCATTGTTTGTGCGGTTCTCTCTGTTGATTCTCAGGAAGAGGTGCTTATTGTTCTCGGCTCAATCTTCCTTCTCGGCGCTATTGTTGCAAGAGCAATTATGCCTAAGGCAAAAATGTCTTATTATAAAAAAGGTATAAACTACGCTCGTACAAATGTAGAGAATGCAACAAAGTTTATGGAAAACAATAAAACCATTTACCAGAATGATATCAGTAATTTCCATAAATCCATAGGTAATATAAACAGGAATATTGCTTTAACAAAAGCCCGCATAGATGCTTGTAATAAATATCTTAGCCTTGGCAGTGAAAAAATAGCGGAGTTTTGCTATTGTGCTGAAAGCGAAAGGATCGGTGTACCTGCAACCTGCGACAGTTATGTTCAGCTTTGCCGCGATTACGCTTACGGTGATAAGCCGGTGGTTATAGAAAACGAAGAGGAAACAAGCGGCTCTGAAAGTGTTGAGGATATTCAGCAGTACGAGGTTGCTTGTTCCTGTGGCAGAAAGTTCCTTATTAATAAGCAGGTTCTTGACTCAGGCTCATGCATTTGTGAGGTTTGTGGTCAAAAGATTTTGTTTAAATAAGTCGAATAAAAAAATCGGTCTGTGTCATTAACTGACACAGACCGTATTTTTTCATTTATACGCCTGAATATGCAGAGAAGCCGCCGTCAACGGGGATGATAACACCCGTAACAAATGCGGAGCATTCTTCATCGGCAAGGAAAAGTAAAGCACCTGTAAGGTCCTCGGGAACACCGAATCTGCCAAGGGGAGTATGACCGAGTATTTTTTCACTTCTCGGAGTAAGTGAGCCGTCTTCGTTATAAAGTAATGCTTTGTTCTGGTTTGTTGAGAAGAAACCGGGAGCAATTGCATTTACTCTTAAGCCGACCTCAGAGAAGTGAACTGCCATAAATTGAGTGAAGTTTGAAATAGCCGCTTTAGCTGCGGAATATGCAGGGATTTTTGTAAGTGGCTTATATGAGTTCATGGAAGAAATGTTGATTATTGTAGCGTGAGCCTTACCAATCATATCCTTTGCGAAAACCTGGGTAGGAATAAGAGTGCCGAGGAAGTTAAGGTTAAATACAAATTCAATTCCCTTGGAATCAAGGTCGAAGAATGTTTTTACGTCTTCGGCAGTATTTTCAAGGTCAACTAATTCGAATTTTTCCTTTGTAGTGTTTCCGCTGGGGTGGTTACCGCCTGCACCATTAATAAGTAAATCGCAGGTACCGTAGGTGTTGTTGATGATTTCTCTTGCTTTTTCAAGGCTTTCCTTTTCAAGCACGTTACAAGCAACACCTATTGCTTCAAAGCCTTCTGCTTTTATTTCGTCTGCAACCTTCTGTGCAGCCTCAAGTCGTAAATCAAGGATAGCAACCTTCATACCCTGACGTGCAAGATCTTTTGCAAAGCCGCCGCAAAGAACACCGCCGCCACCGGTTACAACTGCAACTCTGTTATTAAGATTTTCGTGGTTAAGCATTTTTAAAACTCCTTTTTATTTTCTTACTGTGATGCCTTCAAGATTTGCTTTTTTAAGGCAGTCATCAAGTGCATCGGCAGCTGCATCAAATGCAGCACGGTTTGTGGGATATGTATAATCATCCTTGAGCTGGTCAGCGGTGCCGCCTTCACCCTCAAGGTCTTTGAGACCGTCAAATACCTTAAGATGAGGCTCAAGGGTAAGGAATCTGTCACCCTGCTTATCATTTGCAAAGCGTGTGAGAAGTTCAACGATGTGACCGTCACCAAGACCTGCAGGTCTTACCTTACCGTTTTCCATAAGGCAATCCTTAACGTGGAAATAGTCGATATAATCCTTAAGCATATCGTATGCAGGTAAAATTTCCTGCTTGCATTGAATGAAGTTTGAGGGGTCAAATACACCTTTTATCTTACCCTCAAAGGTTTTGTATATTTCAAGGCAACGCTCTGCAATGTCGCCGTAAATATCCTTTTCATTTTCGTGACAACACCATACACCATTGTTGAATGAATATGTGCACATTTTGTCAAGTCTTTCAAACACCTCGTCACGGTATTCTTTTAAATCCTGACCTTGTGTAAAGAAAAAGCTGAACATTCTGATACGCTCTGTGCCAAGTATATTTGCAACCTCAACACAGTTTTTGAAATCCTCAAAATGAGGCTCAAAATCATCTGTGATTTCAATTTTACCATAGTGTGAACCTATGGCAGAAACACCGATGCCGTTATCATCAAGCACTTTTTTTAGTTCTTTAGCCTGTTCAACTGAATAAAGGGATATATTACCCTCGTCAAGTCCGCGGGGTTCGATATGTGTCATTCCGTGAGCCTTTAAAGCATCGATTTGTTCGATTATGCCGCCGCCTGCTTCATCGGCAAATGCGGAAAGATAAAATTTTACTGCCATAATTTAAAACTCCTAATTTAAAAATATATTTTTGTTAGCTATTATATATTGACCTGCTTTTCTGCATAACTCGGTGGAGTTATAAGCAGAGGCAAATTCTTCGTCGGCTTTAGCGACAACATCGTAATCAACGGAGGTGTCACTGTCGGGGTCAAACATATCAATAATCATTGAAATGTATGGGATATATTTATCGCATCCGATTGAAGTTAGTGCCTGCGGAATAATCGGCACCAATGGTGCACCATTGTTTCTGAAAAAGTCAGAAAGTTTCTTTTTTACATCTTCATCAAAATATTCCAAAGCATAAATCATCTGCTTTTCAACGGGTAATTGGTTGAAGGCTGATGTCATATCAGCTTCTTTTTCCAATTTTATCTGCAGATTCATTGCTACACCGTGCAAAAGCTCTGCTTCTTCAGTTTCCTTAAGCTTTTCTTCAGTCAATACTGCGAATTTTTCACGTAACTGATAATCCCTTTGCCATATTGCGGCCTCTTTTTTTAGCTTTTCACGACGTTCTTTTGATGTTATTAGGGCCTTACGCCAGGCAAAAATTGCCACAACAATCGCAACAAGAAGTATGAGCCAATAATACCATTGTACACCAAAAAGCATAGTTATTCTCCGTTCTGAAGTGATTTGTAAATGTCGCTCTTTTTAAGTCCTGTTTTCTTTGCAATTTCCTTGGCGGCTTCGTTTTTTGAAAACCCGTTACTAACAAGCTCCATTGCCAAAGTGGTTGCCTTCTCTATGGTTATTTCTTCCTCTTCGTCATCGGGCTTACCCTCTATGATTAAAACGTATTCACCCTTTGGGCTTACCTCTTTGTATTTTTCTGCCGCTTCAAAAAGAGTGGTACGCTCAACGTTTTCGTAAATTTTTGTAAGCTCTTTGACGAGTGCAATTTTTCTGTTGCCGAAATATTTTGCCATATCCTGTAAGGTTGAGGGAAGCTTATGGGGCGCTTCGTAGAAAATCATCGTGCGCTTCTCGTTAACGAGCTCCTCAAGGTGCTGCCGTCTGTTTTGCTTTGCTTTTGTGAGGAATCCCTCGAAGGTAAATCTGCCTGAGGGCATACCTGAAACTGCAAGAGCGGTAACAAATGCACATGGACCGGGTACGGCACATATTTTTATGCTGTTTTCGTGACATCTTAAGGTAAGGTCTTCACCCGGGTCGGAAATTATGGGCATACCTGCATCAGATACGAGTGCACAGCTTTCCCCGTTAAGCAGTCTTTCTATGATAATACCGCCACGCTCCGTGCGATTATGTTCATAGTAGCTTACCATGGGCTTTTTTATTCCGAAATGATTCAGTAGCTTTATGGTTACTCGTGTATCCTCTGCGGCTATAAAATCAACCTCTGATAAAACCTGCACCGCTCGAGGTGAAAAATCCCCGAGATTACCAATGGGTGTGCCTACGATGTAAAGTGTACCTGCCATTATAATACATTTCCTTCTTTATCAAAAAGCGGAAGCTTTTCAAGATAAATTATATCATCTCTATCAGCGGCTTCACCCTCTGCTAAAACGGTTAAAGTGCCAACGTGGTTAACCTCTGCCATATTAATAAGCTTCTCGATAGCCTTAAGTGATTCGCCGGTAGAAACAACGTCATCAACGATGATAACCTTTTTACCCTTCATAGTATCAGCCTCGGCTGTATCAAGATAAAGGTGTTGTTCACCCTCTGTGGTAATTGAGTTTACAACAACATCAAAAACGCCTGTCATATAAAGCTTCGGTTTTTTTCTTGCAACAAAGTATTTCTTACCGCTCTGACGTGAAATTTCGTGTGCAAGGGGAATGCCCTTTGCCTCTGCGGTGATTATGTAATCAAAATCAGGTGCTTTTTTCAAAAGCTCTTCTGCACAAGCAACCGTTAGTTCTGCATCACCAAACATAACGAACGCACCGATTTGCAAATTTTCGTTTAATGGGCATAAAGGAAGGTTTCTGTCAAGACCTGCAATTTTCATTGAATAATACATAAATAATTCTCCTCTATTACATATTATATATTCACAAATTTAATTATATAGCCTTTATAATATAAATGTCAAGAACAGGTATGTGTATAAATTTTAAATTATATTTGAAACAGCAAATTGTTTATAGTATAATTATAAATATCTGAAGTTATTAGGTGAGGTGATGCTATGCATATTCCAAAGTGTGAAACTACATGTATGGATATTATTTCCTTTAAGGATGCATTGTCAGGAGAGTCGGAGGGTTCTTTTGAATATGACAGAAATAAGTGGCTTTATATACCCAATGCTTATACGGAGTACCGTTATATTTTAGGAACAAGGGGTGTTAATCCCTTGATTTGCATCGGTATTAATCCCTCTACTGCAAAGCCTGATGATTTGGATAATACACTTAAATCAGTGGAAAGAACAGCACTTTTTAACGGGTATGACAGTTTTATAATGTTTAATGTTTATGCGCAAAGAGCAACTAATCCCAAGGATATGGATACAGAGTTTAACGAGTGCTTACATAAAGAAAATATGGAAGCCTTCAGGTATATTATGGAATCATACGGTGAGGGGAATAAACCTGCTGTATGGGCTGCATGGGGTACAATTATAGAAAAAAGACCGTATCTTATCGACTGTGTATCGGAAATGGTGGATATAGGTAACGAGTACGGTGCGAAATGGTATACGGTAGGCAAACGCTCGGTTAAAGGTCATCCTCATCATCCGTTGTATCTTAAAAACGGACTTACACCCGATGATTTTGATGTGTGTAGCTATATAGAGAGTATAAAATAAAAAAGAGATAGTTTCAGAAATGAAACTATCTCCGTTTTTTTAATAATTAAATTATCTGTTAAGAATAAGCTTTGTAAGTTCAACGGGTTCAACGATTTCATCGCCCTTATAAACACGCATATTACCTGAAGCGATTTCGTCAATGAGAATAACCTCGTCGTTGTTGTAACCAAACTCAAATTTGATATCCCAAAGATCAAGACCGATTGTTTTAAGGTCGTCAGCAATAATCTTTGTGATTTTAAGTGTCTGAGCCTTCATGCTATCGAACATCTCAGGTGACATAACACCTAAAGCTGCAAGACCTTCACCTGTTACAAGAGGATCGCCAAGTGCGTCGTTTTTGAATGTGCACTCAACGTAACCGCCCTCAAGGGGAGTACCGTCTGCAATATATTCGCCATATCTGCGGATAAAGCTACCTGTAGCAACAAGTCTGCAAATTACTTCAAGACCATGACCGAAAACTTTGCCGGGAAGAACTTCCATTGTTGCGTTTTCGATATCAGCGCTTACGTAGTGAGTTTTGATGCCTGCTTCCTTAAGCATATCAAAATAGTAAACAGAAGTCTGAAGGTTGGCTTTGCCGATGCCTTCAATTGTAAGACCTACACTGTTTTCACCCGGATCAAAAACACCATCTTTGCCGGTGCAGTCATCTTTAAATTTAAGCATAACGTTGCCGTTATCAAGCTCAAAAACGTCTTTTGTTTTGCCTTCATAAATTTTCTTCATTAAAATCTCTCCTTCTGTTACCGCTGATTAGTGGCACAAAATTTTATTACATACTAAATTCTAAAACTGTTTTTGTCGATTGTCAAGTGTGACAAATGATTTTTTTACTCATATTTTAATGTTCTAAAAATATGTTATAAATCAGCTTTTTTATCTTGTTATTTTTGTGTAAATATACATCTGCTGTTTATTTTTTATTCAGAAAACAACATTCATCGTGAGAATTTATAATTCCTATTGCCTGCATATATGAATAAATAATTATGCTACCCGCATATTTCATCCCCCGTGATTTTAAATCCGCAGATATTGCGTCGGATAAGGGTGAATGAGTAAGCCCTGTTTCCTGTATAATATGTCCATTGGTGAAGATGCAAAGGTAGTTATAAAAGCTCCCGTATTCTTTCGCAATAGCTTTGAAGATTCTGGCGTTGCTTACAGCGGCATTTATTTTTGATTTGTTACGGATAATATCCTTGTTCTGTGACAATTCCGTTATTTTATCATCGTTATAATTGATGATTTTATCAATATCAAAATTATCAAATGCTTTGTAGAAAGCTTCCCGCTTATTTAATACACATTCCCAGGAAAGACCTGCCTGAAAGCTTTCTAAAACGAGCATTTCAAACAAATATCTATCATCTGTTCGCAAAACGCCCCATTCTTTATCGTGATATTCTACATATAAAGGATTGTTTTCGTTACACCATGTGCATCGTTTCATTTTAAAGACCTAATATACCTTTCACGTCATAGAGTGAATTTAAAATGTAAGTTGCCTTTTCTTCGTATTCCTTTGCAGGTGGCTTTATATCAGGGATGCAAATAACCGGAATTTCAGCTGAATAGGCAGCTTGTATACCGGCTTCGCTATCCTCGATAACAATTGCCTCATCAGTTTTTACATTCAGCTTTTCACAAGCCTTAAGAAAAATATCGGGGTATGGTTTCCCTCTCGGTACTTCATATCCGAAAACGAGATCGTCAAAATATTTTAAGATATCGTGAGATTTCAGGATTTCTTCGGCTCTTTCGCGTATGCTTGAAGAGGCAACAATAATTTTTATATTGTTCTCTTTAAGTGATTTTACCAATTCGGAGGCACCGGGCTTCAGCGGAATACCTTTCGCAACGTGGTCCCTTTCTTTTTTCAGGTATTGTGCCATAAGCTCTTCTTCACTAAGTGGTATAGAAAAGGTTTCTTTTATTGTAGTCATGCCCATAGCAACTGTTCTGCCAAGATATTTGGAAGTGTAATCATCAATGGGAATATCGAAGCCGTAGGGCATTACCAAATCACGAAGAGTTGCATAGGCTATAGGTTCACTGTCGATTATTACACCATCAAGATCAAATATAACTGCTTTTATCATTTTTTACTCCGAAAACTGCCCACGGCTGACACCATGGGCAGTTTGCCTTTTTAGAATTTTATTTTGATTTTGTTTGTTCCGGGTTCGGTTTTGAATTCAATATCATAACCAATGTTTCCGGGCAATTCAATAAGCTTGTATTTACAGTCGCATTCGATTTCTTCAGGTTTTCTGTCTACGTAGATAATGGTAGGTACCTTGTATTTTTTATCCTGATTGAATTTGATTTTGAATACGCCGTCATCGTGTTCGTATTTATAGGATACAATGGTACCCGTAACTGCCTTGGGACGAGGACGTGTAAGTACCTTCATAAAATCCTGTTTGAGAATATCGTCGAAATAGCACCAATATGTATTGCTCCATTTGTAGGAATCGAATTTATTCTGTAAGAATCTTATGTGAGGATACCAACCGTCACCCTCTGCACATGAACCCCATTCACCGACAACAACCGGTACACCGAGTCTTTCCTGTGTGGCACGATGTTGGTCAAAAATCATACCAACACGTGAATTACTCGCGTATTTATATGCGGGGGTATCAACCATAAGGTCATATGCATGAGGTGCGAAAATTTGCTGTGACTCTCTTTCACCATTTACTGTAACAGGAGTGTTACAGCAGGGAATACCCAGATTGGAGTAGTAGTTGTTTTCCATAAACATAATGCCCTTGTCATTAACCTCTCTGACTGCAGTTGCCATTTTGTTTATGAAGGGAGAATAACGCTCACTATCAAAGCGTTTAACGATATCATCGCATTCGGAGGTGATTTTTCTGAAAACGTCACCGCCGTATTGGTCAAGCACTTTTATTTTCTCGTCGCTGAAAACGCCAACCTTAACGAGCTTTGACAAGCTGACGCGTTTATCGGTAATAGTATTTTTAGCAAGGCTTTTGATAAGTGTTCTGAATATTTTGCCACCATCTGCACCCGGGTGAGGCTCGTTGAAAAAGTCATAGCCGAAAAGTGCAGGCTTATCCTTTGTTGCAAGTATAACGTGCTTCCACATATCTGCAAAATAATCCTGTAAACCTTTTTTATTGTATTGTACATTAGCCCAGAAATTATCAAATGCCCTGAAACAAGCTTTGCCGTAGAAATATGGCTCAGCCCATACTGCAAGGGGTTTGGTGGGTTTATATTTGTCTGTGATTGTTGCCCAACGGGGGGCACCGTCGCCATAGCAGTGAGGTGAATAAACGTCCTGATGGCAGTCGAGATATGCATATATGCCATATTTCTCACATTCATCAAGGAAGTCACATAAATCTTGTATGAGTACTTCATTGTATTTGCCGGGGGAGGGCTCCATAGCACCCCAGGTAAAGCCGAGACGGATTAGGTCATAACCTCTTGCACGGAATTCCTCGAGAGGGAATTCAGATGCCTTGTGTGAAAAGTGTGGGTTGTTTTCGTCGTATGGTTTTTTATCTACAACGTTCATACCGCTTAGTATACGCTCTCTGCCATATTGGTCGACAAGTCGCATACCATCAACTTTTATTATATCCATAAACTGTTTCTCCCTTGTTATTATTTGGTTTTTACTTTTGCAGTAATAGGTGCAGAGTATGTATCCCAGAATGAACCTGCAATAACCTCTACAACGTAGTCTGTATCGGTTTTAAGGTCATCAAAGTTAACGGAAAGGGTTTCAGGCATATTGAATAAGTAGTAGTCACTCCAGATTTTTTTCTGTTTGACAATGGCGTCTGTTTTAACCTCTTTGACAACAACCTTGTAATCGTTAACATATTCCTTTTTAACCTGAGCCTGAGGGAATGTAACGTTGAATCCAACCTCGGTAATGTCGGTGATTTCTAATTCATCAGTCTCATCAAACCAAGGTGAATCGGTTGTTTTGTAGCGTGCATCGGTATATTTGAAGGATTGCGGATTCCATGGCTCATCAATTTCCCAAACAAAGGGGAAGAAATTGTCTGTAAGGATATCGTAAGGGTAAACTCTTACTCTTCCGCAATCATCTGCCTCTACGATAAGCATCTGTGCACAATCATCCTTTTTTGGGGGATGTGTGCCGTAGTGCTTGTCAAATTCATCAAGCTCAAAGTAGGAAAGTGAGCCTGTGCCAAGGCAAGTGAAGTGTCTTTGATGAATTGAACGGGGGTCGTTAATCGGTACGTGTGAGTGACCGGAAAAGTCGATGACCTGGGGGAAATCCATAAGTGTAGGAATGAATGACTCATCTGCCCAATAAATACTGCCTGATACAGTATCGGTAAGGTGGGGGTGCTGGAAGAAGAAAATAGGCTTCTTCGGATCATCTTCGCGTGCCTTCAAAAGCTCGTTGCGGGCATAATCGATTTTATCCTGCTCATATTCACAACCATGTGATGAAGACATTGTGATAAAGTGGAAACCGTTAATTACAATGTGGTTATCAACGGGGCGTTCAAAAATCTCGGTGAAACGCTTGTATGCGGATTCAACACCGTCACCGTGGTATTCATGGCTTGCCATATCAAGGGCGTAAACAGTTTCGGGCTTAAGGTTGTTGTCGAGAGTTGCTTTGAATTTACGCATCTGTTTCTCTGTGCCTGAGTTTGCAAAATCACCATTGGCAACAACGGCATCAAGTTTTTTGTAGGTGGGGTGAGCTTCTGCGAGTCTGTATGCTATTTTTAAAGCTTTTTCCATACGTTCTTCTTCGATGCAATGGTCGTCCTTATAATGTACGTCACTTACAGCGATGAAGCGTAGTGACGGATTAAAATCTTTTTGTAACATAAATTGTGCCTCCTGCGTGGATATAATTATACGTATAAATTTTATCATTTGTGAAGCATCAAATCAATTGTTAAAACAAACAATTAAATACCATATTTTATGTTAAAAAGTTTCATATAGATGGTTTATTTTTTTATTAAGTTATGATATACTAAATAAAAATAACTTAAAGGAGTTTTATATATGCAGATTACTAAAGAAACTGTTATCGGTAATATTCTTGATGAAGCACCACAGACAGCACCATTTTTCCTTGAAATGGGAATGCACTGCCTCGGATGCCCTGCATCCCGTAGTGAAACAGTGGAAATGGCTTGTAATGTACACGGCGTTAATGCAGACGAGCTTGTTGAAAAAATCAACGCTTTTCTTGCAGAATGATTACATTAACACCAAGGCTTTCTGCCGTCGCATCTCTGGTTAAGGGCGGCGGCATTATTGCTGATATCGGCACCGATCACGGATATTTACCCATATACCTTGTTGAAAATGGTATTGTTAACGGTGCTATAGCTGCAGATATCGGCAAGGAGCCTCTTAAGAATGCCGAAAGATCCGTGAAAAAATATGGATTTGAAAATGAAATAAAGTTAAGACTTTCTGATGGGCTGAAGGAATTTTCACCCGATGATGCGGATGAAATTGTTTTTGCAGGTATGGGAGGCACTCTCATTGCCGAAAAGCTTGAAGAAACCCCTTGGATAAAAAACGGAAATATCCATTTCATTTTTCAACCGCAAAGCAGGGCGGAGGATTTAAGAAAATTTCTGTTCAGTAACGGTTTTAGTATAAATACCGAGCTTGCAACTCACGAAGCAAGGCGGTTTTATATAACCCTTGATGCCTTTTATACAGGTGAATTGAAGCCCTTTACAATGGCAGACTGTTTTATAGGTAAGCTTCCCCATAACGAGGATTCCCATAAGCACCTTGGTGCTCAGCTTTCACGCTTAACAAAGAAATATAATGCTTTGGCAGAATGTGGACGTACAGAGGAAATTACCGAGTTGAAAAATACTATTGATTCCATAAAGGAGTTTATAAATGGCTGATACAGTTGAAGTGCTTTCGCTTATAGCACAGATAATAGGTTTTTGCGGAGCCGGTGCGAATTTTTTGAGTTTCCAACAAAATAAGCGTAGCCGCATAATCGGTTTTCAGATAGGTGCAGCACTTCTTTTCATAATTCACTACATACTTTTGGGTATAGCACAGGTTGACGGTGCATACTCTGGTGCGGCACTTAATTTTATTGCCCTTTGCCGCTCCGTTGTATTTATAAATAATCACAAGAAATGGGCAAAAAGCCCTCTATGGCTCGTGTTCTTCGTTATTGTTTCCACAATAGCAGGTATCCTTACGTGGGAGGCATGGTATTCTTTCCTGCCTTCGGTTGCAATGATTCTTACAACTATAAGCTATTGGCTTAAAAGTGAAACAAAAATCAGGCTCGTTACATTCCCCAGCTCACCTTGTTGGCTTGTGTATAACATAATTGTAGGCTCTGTAGCAGGTATTGTAACAGAGTGTATTGTAATGAGCTCCCTGATTATTGCCATAATCAGGTACGATATTCTGAAAAAAGGCAAGGTAAATAAAAATGAAAATTAAAGCTGTTTATGATTTTCTTGATTTTATAGCACCCTTTAACACAGCTGCACAGTGGGATAACTGCGGTCTTAGTGTAGGCTCGCTTAACAATGAGGTTACGAAGCTTGTGGTTGCTCTCGACGTTACCGAGGATGTAATAAATAAAGCGAAAGAGGTTGGTGCAGAGCTTGTTGTAACACATCACCCTTTGATTTTTGATCCCGTAAAAGCGGTTGAGAGCGATTCAATTCTCTACAAAGCAATTCAATCGGGAATAACATTTATTTCCACACACACTTGCCTTGATAAGGCGGTTGGCGGTGTTAATTATTGCCTTGCACGTCTTGCAGGAATTAAAAATATTAAGGATTGCCATAGTGACGAGTTTTTGAAAATCGGTGAAATTGAGCCTTGCTCTGCCGATGAATATGCTCTGAAACTAAAAGAAGCGTTAGGCGGTATGGTAACGTATACAGAATCGGAAAAGCTGATTAAAAAGGTTGCTTTTTGTTCAGGCTCAGGCGGTGACCTTGTAGGTGCCGCGAGGTCAGAGGGTGCAGATGCTCTGCTTACGGGTGAAGCAAAGCATCACGAGTATCTTGAAGCAAAAAATCTCGGTGTTGCATTATTCAGCGCAGGTCATTATGAAACGGAAGAGCCTGTATGCGATTATCTGAGACGCACTCTTAAGGTGCAGTTTGATGATGTTGAGGTTATTAACTATTCGGGTGATAAGCCCGTTAAGTATATCTGAGGTACAAGATGGCGTTAGACGGTATGTATTTAAGCTTCCTTGTAAAGCAGGTCAATGATTTGCTTTCGGGAGCAAAGGTAGATAAAATTCATCAGCCGACAAAAAACGAGCTGGTGTTTATAATGCGCACAAGGGGCGGTATGCATAAGCTGTATTTTACGGCGGATGCTAATAGCCCCCGTTTTGGCATTGTTGATACAACACCGGAAAATCCGCAGACACCACCTATGCTTTGTATGCTTTTCCGCAAACGTCTTACAAGTGCCACGCTTTTAAGTGTGGAGCAGAATGGTCTTGACCGAGTAGCTTTTTTTAATTTTGATGCTACTAACGAAATCGGTGACAAGGTCAAGCTTACTCTTGTTGTGGAGATTATGGCACAACACAGTAATGTAATCCTGCTTGACGGAGATAATCGTGTTGTGGATGCGCTTAAACGTGTCGATGCGGAAAAATCATCATACCGAATTGTGTTGCCGGGTGCAGTTTACAAATTGCCTCCTGCTCAGGAAAAAGCGGATTTAAGAGAGGAAAGTGCAGAGTCGGTTTGCGAAACGGTGCTTTCACAGAGTGCGTCAAAGCTTTCCTCAGCAATAATGAAGACCTTGCAGGGTGTATCACCTTTGTTATCAAGGGAAATTGCATATAATATCTGCGGTGATGACAAGGCGGTAGGGGAGCTTACCACCGAAGAAAAAATGAATCTGTTGTGCGAAATCAGTAGTCTTAAAACGATGCTCTCAAGCGGTAAATGTGAGCCAACGATGGTGCTTGACGGAACAGGTAAGCCCATGGAGTTTTCCTTTGTTCCGTTAAAGCAGTATGGTGAAGGATTTAAAGTTATTAAGAAGGATAACGTTTTTTCTCTTTTGGAAGGCTTTTATAGTGAGCGTGACAGAATGCTGCGTACACGTTCAAAAGGAGCAGAGCTTTTCAAAATGCTTGATAATGCTATTGAGCGTACCGCAAGGAAGCTTAATAATCAGCAGGATGATTTGCGTAAATGTGCCGACAGAGAAGAAATTAAAATAAAAGCGGAGCTTATTACCGCTTGTCAGTACAGACTCAATAAGGGTGTTGATGTGTACGAGGTGGAGGATTATTATAACAACAATGAGGTTGTAAAAATAAAGGTTGACCCTGCTCTCACTCCGTCACAGAATGCACAGAGGCTTTATAAGGAATATCATAAAGCTTGTACCGCCGAAAATATGTTGATAAAGCTTATTGATGAGGGTGAAAAGGATTTAGCTTATCTTGAGAGTGTGCGTGATATGCTCAGCCGTTCCACGCTTGAAAGAGAGTTCGGTGAAATAAAGGATGAGCTTATTGCTCAGGGCTTTATAAAACCGAAAAAAAGTGGTAAAAAGCAAATGAAAAAACAAGCACTTCCGCCCCTTGAATTTAAAACGTCACAAGGGCTTACGGTGCTTGTAGGCAGGAATAATATTCAGAATGATAAATTGACCTTTAAAACGGGTAAACGTGGTGACGTGTGGCTTCATGCGCAGAAATGCCCGGGCTCACACGTGCTTCTTGTTGCTGATGGCAGGGAAGTGCCCGACGATGCTATAGTTGAGGCGGCGGAAATTGCTGCATATTACAGCTCGGCAAAAGACGGCACAGTTGTTACCGTTGATTATACTGATGTAAAAAACATCAAAAAGCCAAACGGAGCAAAGCCGGGATTTGTTGTTTATTACACATATTATTCCGTTAATGTTAAGCCTAAGAATACAGATAATATATAATTGATTAATAAAATGGTGGTTGCTTTTTTCAGCAACCACCATTTTTTGTGTTATTCAGCAATAAGATGAACTCTGAATGAAACACCGTCACCACAAGGCTTATGTGTAAGGTTAAGACCTGCATTCATAAGATATGCACCGCTATATTTTTTACCGGTTTCATAGTCTTTGTAAATCTTATTTTCATCAAGACCCTTAAGGCGTAACACAAAGAAGGAATCGTAAGGATTCTTTATGTGAACAACCGTAACAAGTGTTTCGTTTTTGTCTTCGGAAACGTGCTGCCATGCAACCTTGAATTCGTTTTCAAATGGTGTTATAAGTCTGTATAAGTCACCATAATGAATAACGTCATAATATCTGTGATACAAGGCTATCTGGTCTTTTATCTCGGCAATTTCCTCGTCGGTAAGCTTATCGGGGTCAAGCTCATAGCCGAATGAACCCCAAAGAGCAACGTTCATTTTCGTTTCGTAGCCGGTACGTCGGCAAGCAGAAACGTGAGCACCCATTGTAGATGTGGGGTAGCAAAGTGAAGTGCCGTATTGAATGGTAAGTCTTTCGATGGGGTCGGTGTTATCACTTGTCCAGATCTGGGGTGAATAGTAAAGCATACCGGGGTCAAAGCGTCCGCCACCGCCGGAGCAGTTTTCAAGAAGAATGTGTGGGAAATCTGTTGTGAGTCTGTCCATTATTTCGTATGTGCCAAGAACAAAACGATGGAAAACCTCACCCTGACGTTCTTTAGGAAGCTTTGCGCAGGAAACCTCTGTAAGATTTCTGTTGAAATCCCATTTAACGTAATCAATGTTGTTTTTGGAAAGTATATCGTAAATCATACCGTAAATATGATCACGTACATCCTTTCGTGAATAGTCTATAACGTACTGTGTACGGGCAATGGATTTTGCTCTGCCTTCTGTATGTAAGCACCAATCGGGGTGTTCTCTGTATATATCAGAATCCGGTGAAATCATTTCTGGCTCAAACCAAATACCGAATTTAAGTCCGCAATCGTTAACCTCTTTTATAAGACCTGAAAGACCTTTCTGAAGCTTGTATTCTGCAACAACCCAGTCACCGAGAGAGCTTCTGTCATCGTCACGCTTGCCGAACCAACCGTCATCCATAACAAGCATTTCAAGACCAATATTTTTTGCGTGGTGAGCAAAGGAAACAAGCTTGTTGTGATCGAAATCCATTCCTGTTCCTTCCCAGTTATTTATAAGCAAGGGTCTTTTTGCTTTTTTCCACTTGCCACGGATAAGGTTGTTGCTGTAAAGCTTGTGGTAAATACGGCTCATTTCACCGATACCTTTGTTGGAATAAACCATAACAACCTCGGGAGCATAGAATTCCTCACCGGGTTCAAGATACCATTTGAAGCCTTCGGGATTAATGCCGGCTACAAGTCTTGTACAGGCAAAGCCGTCAACCTCAACGTCAATGGTGAAATTGCTGCTGTAAACAAGGTTGAAGCCGTAGCATTCACCGTAATCCTCTGTTGTGCCCTTTGTAACAAGCGCAGTAAAGGGGTTGTGGTTATGGCTTGAAGAGCCTCGTTTACTCTTGATTGACTGAATTCCGTGATGTATGGGATATCTGTCAAGAGCACGTTCCTTAGCCCATCTGCCGTAAAGGTCAAGCATTTCGTAATCTTTGCCGGGTAAATCAACACAAGCAGAAAGAACAGTGTCAATATAGAAAGGTTTGTCAGATGTATTTTTAACCTTAACGCTTCTTGTGATAGCACCAAAGTTGTTGAAAACTGTGTATACAAGCGTTACTCTGGCACCTGTAACCGTATCCTCTGTAACAACCTCAAGAGTATCTGCCTCGTCCTCACTGTTAAGGTAGAGGGAGGGAAGACCCGGAATAGGCTTTTTACCGCTGTAGATGTTGTGGCTGACATATCTTAAATCAGTTACCTTATTACCATCATCGTTAAGCACCGCAAAAGCAGAAAGACGGAAATCACCTGCACCGAAGGTTGAATACTCGAGGGGGGTAACGTCGGGTGAGAAGTTGTCACCCTGTGCATCCTCACAGTCGGGGCAGAATGATGCAAAGCCCGGTCTGTAACGCAATTCCGACACGTCACTATCAGGTATAGGTGCACCATAATAGTAGTGTACAAGGAAATTTGCGTTATAAACACCGAACATGTATGTTGATGTTTTTGAATCTAATTTGAAGGTTTTTGTTTCGGGTATATATTTAATGGACATTTTTTATTCTCCTTTGGTGGTATCTTGGGGAAGATTATAGGCGTTGATTCCCTGGATAATGAAATTATCGTTGCCGATTTCTGTATTTACAATCTGCACCTTTATTGCAGTTGCGGTTACGGTATCGAAATAAATGTTTTCGCTGAATACATGTTTGCCTGTATGCACAAGCGTGTATTTACCGTCGATTTCTGCGAAAATGTTATATTGACGTATCGTTGCGGTTTTTTCGTTTATGAAAACGGTATTTATTTCCTTCGGTTCGGATAAAAAGAATTCAATATAATCGCCTTGCTTACCCTGAAACGCACCCATTTTTGCTTCAACAGTATCGGCATCCTTGCCGTTTATTGCAACTCTTTCGGCTTCGGTGATTACGTCTGTGATTCGTTCGGCTTTCTGTGAGCCGTTGCAACCGCAAAGGGTAAATACTGTGGCAAAGCAGATTATAAAAGCTATTATTTTTATTGAATGTTTTTTCATAAAAACACCTCTTTATTTTGTCATTTTAGCAACCTTTTTAAGCTCTTTTGGTATATCGATTTGTTGCGGACAATGTGATTTACATATACCGCATTCGATACAACTTGTTGCTACGCTGTCTTGAGGGATTTTATTGTATTCACGATAAAAATCGTCTAAATCACGTGATTTGTTGTATTCGTTGTATGCCTTAAAGTTAAGGGGAATATCAACGTTTTTCGGGCAATGCTCAACACAGTATTTGCAATCTGTACAGGGTATAGCAAAATTTTTGCGGAAAAGCATATTTGCTTTTTCAATAGCTTCATTTTCTTCGGGTGTAAGGGGTTTGCATTCGTTAAAGGTGTTGATATTATCCACAACCTGCTCGTAGGTTGACATACCACTTAAGGTTGTGAGTACTAAGGGTAACTGGGCAACATATCGTAAAGCGTATGATGCACAGGAGGCATCACCTAATTCCTCGAAAACCTTACGTGCTTCGTCATTGAGCTTGTGCAATGACCCTCCGCGTACAGGCTCCATAATTATACAGGGAATATTACGCTCTTCAAGTGCCTTATAATAAGATTTAGCGTCGTTGGCTTCCCAATCATAGTAGTTAATCTGAAGCTGAACAAAATCCCATTTGTATTTGTCTAAAAGTTGAATGAAGAATTCAAGGTCACCATGGTATGAAAAACCAAGGTGTTTTATTTTACCTGCTTTTTTCTGCTCGGAAAGATATTCGTAGGATTTGTATTCCTCGAAAACCGGCATAATATCGCGGTTTACTGCGTGTAAAAGGTAAAAATCAAAATAATCTACACCGCATTTTTCAAGCTGGCCGTTAAAAATTTCGGCAGGAGTTTTCTTTTCATCCTTCATATAACCGCCTGGGAGCTTTGTTGCAAGGCAAAAACTTTCACGTGGATAACGGCTCAAAGCATCTTTAACAAAGCTTTCTGAGTCACCACCGTGATAGAAATATGCGGTATCGTAATATGTAACGCCCGACTTCATTGCAAGGTCAATGAGTTTGTACGCCTCTTCTCGATCAATTGTGTCGGAGTTTTCGTCAACCTTGGGTAATCTCATAAGACCGAAGCCAAGCTTGGAAACCCTTTTTTCAACAAAATCAAAATTGCTGTATTGCATAACCTAACCTCCTGAGAAAGTATGATTAGATTATACAATACAGCAAACGCTTTTACAAGAGAAATGTTGTTTCTATATTTTTAGAGCAATCCTTGGGGGAATACCTGAAATAATCAATATGACCGCTGTCAATAAAGTATTCGGGCTTCGTTTTCGGGTATGTTTCATCAAAGGCATCTACAATAATAAGCTTGAATTTCATTTTTTCGGGGATAATGCTTTTTATGTAAACACTTGCGTGCTGCCCCTCGCTTATGTCACTTGTGTATTCTGCAAGACCCGATAAATTCGGCGTAAGCTCAACAAATATTCCGTAAGGCTCAACGCTTCGCACAATACCGCTTACCGTTTCACCCGGAGCATAGTTTTTTGCGTTATCCTCCCACGTACCCAGAAGCTCTTTGTGGGAAAGGGTGACTCTTCCGACCTCATCGAATGATTTTACAATAACTTTTATGTCATCGCCTACGTCGAATCGCACCTTGGGGTGAGGTATTCGGGAAACTGATATATTATCAATGGGTAAAAGTGCGTTTGTGCCGCAGCCAATGTCGCAAAAAACACCGAAGGTATCAAGATGTGTTATACGGGCGTCAATTATATCACCCGGAACAAGTGCTTTAAGTCGGTTGTTGATGAATTCCTCCTGTACCTTTTTTCTGCTTAAAAGTGCGGTTGGTTTTCCGTTTGTGTAGGAGATATCATCAATTACAAATCTTACAGGCTTGTTGACACGTGCGATAATTGCAATATCTCTAACGGTGCCGTTATCAATTCCTACCGCACACTCTTCACGTGGAATAATGCCGTGCATAAAACCGAAATCAATATGAAGATTGTGTTGGCAATCACAATAAGTTGCCCGTTGCTCTATATGCGCTTTTTCTTGGAATGCTTTGTAAAAGTTTTCTTGGGATGCAAGATAGAATTTGTTTTCGCGGGTATTGATTAAACAACCTTCGGGAAGATGGGATACCATTCTTTTATCACCTTTTTCATTTATTTTTATTTACTCTTTAATTTTATGTAAAAGTGTGTTACAATATTTCAGATATTTTTAATTAGGGGGATTTTAATATGGATATCCGTGTCGGTGACATTTTAGAGATGAAAAAGCAACACCCCTGCGGTGCAAAGCAGTTTCTTGTGCTCCGTTCGGGTATGGATTTCCGTCTGCGATGCAGCGGATGTGAACGCGAATTTCTTATCCCTCGTGTTAAGGCGGAAAAAAATATAAAAAAAGTAATCAGGGAGAATACTGATGATTGATAAACTTACCCACGTAGAATTGCGATTTGATAAGGTTAATGAGCTTTTGTGTCTGCCCGAAACCGTTTCAGACCAGAAAAAGTATGCAGAGCTTATGAAGGAGCTTAAAAACCTTACACCCATTGTAGAAACCTTCCGTGAATATAAAAGGGCGGTTAATGATGGTGAATCTGCAAAGCAGTTATTATCAGAACATCCTGATAAAGAACTTAAGGAAATGCTTGAAATCGAAATAGAAGAGTGTAAGGGAAAAGCAGAAGCTCTTCAGGAGCAGCTTAAAATATTACTTCTTCCAAAAGACCCTAACGATGATAAAAACGTTATTATAGAAATTCGTGCAGGTGCAGGAGGTGAGGAGGCGGCACTTTTTGCCAATTCACTTTTCCGTATGTACTCAATGTATTCCGAAGGTCGCGGCTGGCATCCTGACGTTATGTATGTTAATGATACGGGTCTTGGCGGAATAAAGGAAATCAGCTTTATGATTGAAGGTGAGGGAGCATACTCACGCTTTAAGTTTGAAAGCGGTGTGCACCGTGTTCAGCGTGTGCCTGAAACTGAGTCGGGTGGCAGAATACATACTTCAACCGTTACTGTTGCCGTTTTGCCTGAAGCGCAGGAGGTTGATATTGATATTGATCCTACCGATTTACAGATAGATACCTATCGTTCAAGTGGTGCAGGTGGTCAGCACGTTAATAAAACCGAGTCTGCAATCCGCATAACACATTTGCCTACGGGTACTGTTGTTGAGTGCCAGGATGAACGCAGTCAGCATAAGAACAAGGACAGAGCAATGAAAATCCTCCGTTCACGTCTTCTTGAGGTTGAACGAGAGAAGCAGAATGCGGAAATTGCCGATGAGCGTCGCTCTCAGGTAGGTACAGGTGACCGAAGCGAAAGAATACGCACTTATAACTTCCCTCAGGGCAGGGTAAGTGACCACAGAATCGGTCTTACGCTTTATAAAATAGAAGCCATTATGAATGGCGATATTGATGAAATTATCGATGCCCTTATTACTGCAGACACTGCAGACAGATTGAAAGAGGAATAAATTTTGGATACCCTATTTGTTAAGCTTAACCCCCAAGGTGACGGGGATTTATATAACGAAGCAGCCCGCCTTTTACAAGACGGGCAGGTTGTGGGTATTCCTACAGAAACTGTTTACGGTCTCGGAGGCAACGCATACTCCGAGGAGGCGGTGAAACGTATTTTTGAGGCTAAGGGCAGACCTCAGGATAACCCGCTTATTGTTCACATTTCAGAGTTTGATGAAATGTATGACCTTGTGGAAACTGTGCCCGAAAAGGCAAAGCTTCTTGCAGATAAATTTTGGCCCGGACCTCTTACCATAATTTTACCGAAATCAGAGAGGGTACCTCTTTGTGTTACGGGAGGTCTTAATACCGTTGCGGTAAGATGCCCATCCCATCCCGTAGCAAATCGTCTTATAAAAGAAACGGGATTGCCAATTGCGGCACCGTCGGCGAATCTTTCGGGAAAGCCCAGTCCAACAAAAGCAGAACACGTTTTCAATGACCTTAAGGGCAGAATACCTATGGTTATTGATGGCGGTGAATGTGACGAGGGTGTTGAATCTACAGTTATTACTCTCGCAACAGAAATACCTAAGCTTTTGCGACCGGGTAACGTAACTCTTTCACAGCTTAAGGAAGTTATCGGGGAAGTAGATGTTGACCCCGCAGTGCTTACTCCTCTTAAGGCGGGTGAAAGGGTTTCATCACCGGGTATGAAATATAAGCATTATTCACCCGAGGCTGATGTTGTGCTTGTAAAAGGTGTATATTCTGATTTTTGCGAATTTGTAAATTCGGATAAGAGTGACGGCATTTGTGCTATGGTTTTCAAGGGTGAGGGAGAAGGGATCGGTTGCCCCGTTTTTCAGTATGGTGACGGCAATAACTATCGTGAGCTTTCCCACTCGCTTTTTGATATTTTAAGACAGCTTGATGAAAATGGTATAAAGAAATGCTATGTAAGGTGCCCTGACGGAAAAAATGATGATAATCTTGCAGTACTTAACAGACTTTTAAGGGCTGCCGCATTTCAGGTTATTGACCTTGAGGTGGTTGTATGAAGAAACTTATAGGTCTTACGGGCAAAACGGGTGCAGGTAAATCAACCATCAGTAAATATCTTCAGCAAAAGGGTGCATATATCATTGATGGTGATATTGTTGCCCGTAATGTGCTTGTTACGGATAAAAGTCTTGTTTCAAAGCTTTGCGATGCTTTCGGTAACGTTTTGAATGATGATGGAACTCTTAACAGAGGACTTGTGGCAAGGGCAGCTTTTTCTACACCGGAAAATACCGAAAAGCTTAATTCAATAATGCATCCTGCTATCAATGATGCTATCAGTAGCCTTGCAAAGGAAGGTTTTTCGGATTCAGATGTAGTGGTTGTTGATGCGGCGGCAATAATTGAGTCAGGCTTTGCCGATAAATGCGATTACCTTGTGGTAGCTCAAGCACCCGAGGAGGTAAGGCTTTCAAGGATAATGAAACGTGACGATATTTCGAAGGATGATGCCTTTGTGCGTATAAGAGGTCAAAAGTCAGATGATTTTTACAATTCAAAAGCTGATTTTATAATTAATTGTCACGAGCCGTATTCTGTTGAAGCACAGCTTTCGGAATTGGAAAAACTGATTTTTTGAAATGATATACGATTTTTGGAGTATTGCTATTAATTGCGATATAGGTTATAATATTTTCAGATGATTTTTAGTATATAAGGAGACAAACTATGGCAACTGTTGAAGAATTGAAAAACAATCTTTGCTATAAAGCAAAACACGCTATGGATTTGGTTGATGAAACAGTAGTTGCAAATGCAGATGCTTTTGCAGAGGGCTACAAAGATTTTCTTGACAATGCAAAAACCGAGCGTGAAGCAACTCAGGTAGTACTTGCAGAGGCTAAAGCAAAGGGATTTTGCGAGTTTAATAAAGATAATCAGTATAAAGCAGGTGACAAAATCTATTTTGTAAACCGCGATAAATCAATTATCCTTGCAGTTATTGGTAAAAAATGCCTTTGCGAGGGCGTTAAAATTGCAGCGGCTCATATTGATTCACCTCGTCTTGACCTTAAGCCGAACCCCTTATACGAAAGTGATGAACTTGCACTTTTCAAAACACATTACTATGGCGGAATAAAAAAATATCAGTGGGTTGCCATTCCTTTGGCTCTTCACGGTGTTATTGTTAAAGCCGACGGTGAAAAGGTTAATGTTAAAATCGGTGAAGAAGCGGATGAACCTAAATTCGTGATTTCCGATATTCTTCCCCATCTTGGTGCTGAGCAGGCAAAGCGTACTCTCGGTGAGGGTATTCAGGGTGAAGAGCTTAATGTTATTGTTGGTAGTCGTCCGTTTAAAAGTGACGAGGGTAGTGAGCTTGTAAAACTTAATATTCTTAAGCTTCTTAACGAAAAATACGGCATTACCGAAGCTGATTTCTTAAGTGCGGAGCTTGAGGTAGTACCTGCGTTCAAGGCTGATGATATCGGATTTGATCGTGGTCTTATCGGCTCATATGGTCATGATGACCGTGTATGTGCTTATCCTGCAGCTCAGGCAGTTTTTGATATTGAAGACCCCGATTATACTGCTATCACAGTGCTTACCGATAAGGAGGAAACGGGCTCCGACGGTAATACGGGACTTCAGTCGTCATATCTTGTATATTTCATTAATGACCTTGCGAAAGCAAACGGACTCGACGGCTATCGTGTTCTTTCAAAGAGCGAGTGCCTTTCTGCAGACGTTAACTCTGCTTATGATCCCACATTCAACTCTGTGTTTGAAAAAAATAATACATCTTTCCTTAATAAGGGTGTGGTTATCACAAAATACACAGGTGCAAGGGGCAAGGGCGGTACAAGTGATGCTTCTGCCGAATATATGGGCAAAATAAGAAGAATGCTTGATTCTGATAATATTGTATGGCAGATTGGTGAGCTTGGTAAGGTGGATGCCGGCGGTGGCGGAACAGTTGCAAAATACATTGCAAACCTTGATGTTGATGTTGTTGATCTTGGTGTTCCTGTTCTTTCAATGCATGCTCCGTACGAGGTTATTTCCAAGCTTGATTTGTATATGGCATACAGAACATTCAAAAAATTCTTTGAACAATAATTCTTGTGGATGGGTGTTTATATGAAAATGAGAGGACGTTTAATATCCCTTATACTTTCAGTTGCGGTTATAATATGCTCTTTATCTGTTGTGGCTTTTGCCGAAGATACCGTTTTGGCAGGGGATGTGGACGGTAATGGTAAATTAGAAACCGAGGATGCTCGTGTAACCTTATGTATGGCGGCAGGTATTGTGGAGCCTGATTATGATGTTGCCGATATGGACGGTGACGGAGTCGTTTCCGTCAACGACGTTATTGCAGTGCTCAAGGCTGTAGCAAACCTTGAATCCGGCGGTATTGTTGTACCTGATAAAAATGGTGATAATGAGCTTTCGGACAGATCTGATAACGAGTTTATTAAATTGATATCTTCACGGTTTGGTGTAAAGGCAGAGTCACTTGTTGCTATTTATTCGGTGCCGGATTCAGGCACAAACTATGTGTTGCAGTTTAAGAAGAGTCTTGTAGGTAATACCTACAAGAAGAGTCCCGATAATCTTGAACGTGTTTACCATATAGGCAAAGCACCCGAAAGGGAAATAAGCTACACAAACGGCAAAATGATACTGGGTGACCACTATAATTGTGAAGCAGCAGAGGGTGTTCTTGTGTTTAATCTTGTTCAGACAAAGGTTATGCAACAATATCCGGATTATTTTGAAGATGTAAATTAAAAGGCGGATAGTATGGCTAAAAAAGAGAAAAATAAATTTGTCTCACCAACGATTTATGTTGTGTTAAGACCATTTTTGAAAGCGTTATTTTATTTTTTGTTTCAACCGAGAATTCACGGTAAAGAGAATATCCCTAAAGAGGGCGGTGCCGTTATTGCAGGTAATCACGTGTTTGTGTTTGATCCCGTTTTGATCGGTTGCGGTACAAAAAGATGTGTTCACTTTCTTGCAAAAGCAGAGATATATAACACAAGATTTATTTCATACCTTATGAATAAAAGCGGAATGATTCCCGTTCATCGTCAACGCAAGGATCATGCTGCATTGGAGTCTGCAGAGGAATATCTTAATGAGGGTGCTTTGATAGCACTTTTCCCCGAAACTACAATAATCAAGCCGAAAGGTGTAAGAATATTACCATTTAAAATGGGTGCGATAAAAATGGCATACGATACAGGAGTGCCTATTGTGCCTGTTTCAATAAACGGTAAGTATATTCCGATTTTTGGCAGACTTTCTATTGAAATTCACGAGCCTTATTATATCGAATCAGATGATTTGGATGCGGAAAGAGAAAAGTTAATTCAGAAAATTTGCGGCGGTCTTAATCCTCCTCTTAAAGAGGGCGAAAGAATCGTTGCTTATGAAAATAAAAAATAATGAGAAATGATGAGCGTAATGAAGGGGTATCCTTTGATTACGCTCTTCTTTGCATAAAAAAGCATAATTTCAGATATAATATAATCAATTTACAATTTATTCATAAAATAAAAGTCACAAAACAGAGGTTTGTTTTGTTTTATTAATGAGAGGTGATAAGCTATGGCCGGGAAAAGCAAACAATGTGACAGCGAAGCAATAAAATATGTTGTTCACAAATACGGCAATATGATTTTCAGAATTGCCTTCTGTATTTTAGGCAATCGTGATGATGCCGAGGATGCAATGCAGGATACCTTTTTGAAGTACATAACAAAAGCACCCTCGTTTTCCAGTGATGAATACGAAAAAGCCTGGCTTATTCGTGTTGTAACAAATATCGGTAAAAATATGGTCAGCCTCAGACTCAGAAGAAGAACTGTATCTATTGACGAATTAATGGATGTAGGTGTTGCTGAAGAGGATACGGGAGTTTTTGAAGCTATTATGGATTTGCCCGTCAAATATAGAATTGTTATGATACTGCATTATTTGGAGGGTTATTCAAGTAAGGAAGTTTCAAAAATTATTTCTTTATCGGAGTCAGCGGTAAGGAAGCGACTCCAAAAGGGCAGAGAACTTTTGAAATATCAGATTGAGAGGAGCAACAGGGATGAGATTTGATAATTACTACGTTAACGAATACAAAAGAGTTATTGATAATGTGAGAGTTACAGAGGATGTTTTAATAAAGGTTGCGGAGGATGTCGAGGAAAGAGCAAATAACTTAACTGCTGGCAACAGTAAAAAAATTGTAGCATTTTCAGCTATAGCGGCAACAGTAGGCGTTGCTGCTTGTGTTGTAATTCGTAAAGGAAAGTTTAAATTATGAAAATGACAAATTCACCCAAGATTTATAGAACTTTGCGACCCGCTGCAACGTTTTTGTTTAAAATTTTATTCCATCCTAAAATCAAGGGTGCGGAAAATATACCTGAAGAGGGCAGGGTAGTGTTGGCAGGTAACCATATTTCAGGTCTTGATTGCTTCCCTGTTATTGCAGGTACAAAGCGTTGCATCCATTTCCTTGCGAAAAAAGAGATTTTTGCAAACAGATTTTTAAGATGGTTTTTTAATTCGGCAGGCTTGATTCCCGTTGACAGACAAAACGGCGATAAGGATGCTTTGCGAAAAGCAAAGCAGTATCTGGAAAATGATGCGGTTGTTGCTTTGTTTCCCGAGGGTACCGCTATTAAGGATGTACCACTTTTACCATTTAAAATGGGTGCGGTAAAAATGGCAAGTGATACACACAGTCCCATTTGTCCGTTTGTTATAAATGGTACCTATCGTTTTATAAAGTGTGATGTAGAAATAGAGTTTTTGGAGCCATACTATATAGAGAGTGACGACCTGGTTGCGGAAAACGATAAATTAAGAGAGATTATACGGAGCAAATTAAGATGATCGATGTAACTAAATATCCGGTAGAAAAGAATCCTTTTTACGCCTATATAAATAATGATAGCGAATTAGGCTTCAATATTCCCGAGGTATCAATGTACGGTATGCTTAAAATATCGGTGGAAAGTCATCCCGATGCATACGCTTACGAGTATTTTGGTGCAAAATGTAAATACGGAGATTTGCTTAAGAAAATAAAATACGTTTCAAATGCTTATTTTGAAATCGGTGTGCGTAAGGGCGATATTGTAACGATTCTTATGGCTAACACTCCCGAGGCGGTTATAAGTATTTATGCACTTAACCGTATTGGTGCCGTTTCAAATATTGTTCACCCTTTATCAGCTCAGGAGGAAATAAAGAAGTACCTTAATTCAGTAAACAGTAAATATCTTTTATGTATGGATATGTGTGTTGAAAAGATTAAGAGTATAATTAATGAAACTGAGCTTTCACGTGTTATAGTGGCATCTGCAGGTGATTCTATGCCTCAGCCTTTAAAGACCATTTATTCCTTGAAGAATAAAAACTCAAAGGCGTTTCCTGTTGCAGATAAACGATTCCTTACGTGGAAAAAGTTCACCGAGAATGTGCAGACAAAGGTGCGTTCATATTATCCTACACCCGAAGATGAAAACACCCCTGCAGTTATTCTTCATAGTGGTGGCACAACTGGGACACCGAAAGATATTATGCTTTCTAACCGCAATTTCAATGCATTCGGTTTACAGGCTGTTATAACACTTTCTGATGTTAGTGTTGGAGATAAAATACTTGCTATTTTACCTATTTTTCATGGATTCGGTTTAGGTGTTTGTATTCACGTAAGCTTCTGCTTCGGTGCCTGTTCTGTGCTTATTCCGTTGTTTGATTCAAAAAAATTTGGCAATATTCTGAAAAAATATAAACCCACTATGCTTTTTGGTGTGCCTACATTATATGAGGCACTCATTAATGCGAAGGGTACTGAGGGTCTTGATTTCTCTTTCCTTAAATATGCAGTAAGCGGCGGGGATACGTTACCTAAGCCATTGGAGGAAAAGGTTAACGAATTCCTTATGAGCCATAATTCAGACGTGCGTATCTGTGAGGGTTACGGTATGACTGAAGGTCTTGCAGCATTGAGTTTATCAGTTAACGAGGGGTATAAATCAGGCACAATCGGTAAGCCACTTATCGGTAATAAAATGTGTGTTGTTGAGGCCGGCACTACAAATGTTTTACCTGCCGATACGGAGGGTGAACTTTGTGTCAGCGGACCTACCGTTATGATTGGCTACAGAAATAACGAGCTTGAAACAGCTGACACCTTAAGGCGTCATGGTGACGATGTGGTGTGGTTGCACACAGGTGATATGGCTTCTATTGATGAGGAAGGCTTTGTGACCTATAAATTGCGTATCAAGAGACTTATTATTTCTTCAGGCTATAATGTGTATCCGACACAGATCGAAAAGGTTATTGAGGAATTACCTGAGGTTATGAAATGTGCCGTTGTTTCAATGCCGCACTCATACAAAAAAGAGGTTGCAAAGGCATATATTATTCTCGAAAAAGGTTATATACCCGATAGCTTTACTACAGACAAAATAAAACAACACTGTATTAAGAATTTATCAAAACACAGTGTTCCCTATAAATATGAATTTGTAAAGGAATTGCCTAAAACTCCCTATGGAAAAGTGGATTTCCTTAAACTCCAGAACCAAGCATAAACGAGATGAAAAACAAGCTGTAAAAACTTCGGTTTTTACAGCTTGTTCCTTTTTATTCAAATAAATATACGCGTGTTTCGTAAGGCTTTGTTATGAAGCAGTTGTCATTGATGGGTGTATCCTTGTAGTTGGAAAGAACACATTTACCCTTTGAAAGGTCGATGCCCTTAGGAGCTTTGAATCTTACTGCATCCTCGGTAAAGGAGTTAACAACGAGGAGTTTTTTACCCTCGTAGTTTCTTTCGTAAACGTACAAATCCTTACTGCTCTTAAGGTGCTCTTTATAGTCGCCGTAGATAACAACTTCATTTTCTTTTCTGAATTTAAGAAGTGCACGGTAGAAGTTAAGGATACTGTCGGGATCCTTGTCAGCTGCCTCAACGTTAATTTCTTTGTAATTGGGGTTAACAAAGAACCAGGGCTCATCTGCAGTTGTGAAGCCTGCATTCTTTGAATCGTTCCACTGAACAACAGTTCTTGCATTATCGCGTGAGGCGTAGTTTGCAAGGTTAAGTGCTTTTTTCTCACCAAGAATTGCTTTTGCAACGTTGTAGTTGTTCTTTGTGGAAACGTCGGTGTATTCCTCAATATCTTTGAAGGGGTAGTTAAGCATACCGATTTCCTGACCCTGATAAATAAAGGGCGTACCGCTCTGGCAAATGTATGTTGTAGCAAGCATTTTTGCACTTTCTACACGGTATTTTGTGCTACCGTAACGGTTGATAACACGAGGCTGGTCGTGGTTCTCGATATATAAAGCGTTCCATGCTTTGCCGTAAAGATCATTTTGCCATCTTGTGAAAACCTTTTTAAGTCTTTTAAGGCTGAATTTTGTTTTGAACCAGCTATAGAAAAGACAATCAGCTGCCATATGCTCGAAATGGAACATCATATTAAGCTGTTGGTTTTCGCCTTCGGTAATATGCTTGAGGGCATTTTTTGTAGTCATCATAGGTGCTTCACCTACGGTCATACAATCGTATTTATCGAGAACATCCTTTTTGAATTCCATAAGATATTCATCAAGGTGAGGACCATGCATATATTTTTCGATACCTGTAGCAACGGGGAACCAGTACGGGCTTGAGGGAAGACCTTCTTTTTTGGAAATGAATGTGATAACGTCTTCACGGAAGCCGTCAACACCCATATCAAGCCAGAAGCGTAAAATATCCTTAACCTCTTCACGAACCTTGGGGTTGTCCATATTAAGGTCGGGTTGCTCTACTGCAAAAAGGTGAAGATAATATTCCTCGTTCTTTTCGTTGTATTCCCATGCAGGACCTGCGAAGGTAGACATCCAGTTGTTAGGTCTGCGTTTGCCGTTTTTGCCTTTACCCTTACGCCAGTGGTAATATTCGTGATATTCACTTGTGGGATCTTCGATACCTTTTTGGAACCACTCGTGTTGGTCGGATGTGTGGTTAACAACAAGGTCCATAATAACCTTAAGACCACGCTTGTGAGCCTCTTCAAGCACTAATTTGAAATCATCAAGTGTTCCGTATTCGGGCTGGATGCTGCGATAATCTGCTATATCGTAGCCGTAGTCCTTTTGGGGTGATTTGTAAAGAGGGGAGAACCAGATAGCGTCAACCCCAAGACTCTTTATGTAATCAAGCTTTGAAAGAACACCCTTAAGGTCGCCTATTCCGTCGCCGTCACCGTCGCAGAATGAACGGGGCCAGACCTGATATACAGACATTTCTTTATACCAACATTTTTTCATGCCAATACCTCACTTCTACTTAGTAAAAATAATTTTAACATACAGTTTGGTTAATTTCAACAGTATTGTGCGGTGGCCGGAAGAAAAAATTGAATAAAAATGAGTAATATAAGAAAAAATTAACGATTTAGTCAAAATTTACTATATACTTTTTAACTTTTGTATTGTATAATGGCTTAGAATACAAACACGTAATGTGAGGTATATATGAAAAAGACTACCAAAATTATTATAGCGTTCGTTGTTTTGCTTGTAATAGCTTCATCGGTGCTTGTTGTGGCTATTTTCAAAAAAGACGGCAAATCAAAAGACCCGACAGTTTTATATACACTTCAGGCGACAACTCTTCCGTCAACAATGGGTGTTACGGAATCCTGGGTTAATATCGAAGCTATCGCAAGTGATCTGGCTTCAGATACTGATGCGGCGGTTACACTTACAACCTTGCCCGGAATCATAAGCACAAATGCTCAGGGTATTCAGTACGTTTATGTTGACCAATACGGCAACATTGTTGACCCGAGTAACCTTAGCGGTAACGTTATTGCCGGCTCTATTCCCGTAGAGGAAAGTATGGAGGGTGCATCCGGTGAGTTTGCTGAGGATGACGGCACTACGAAGGTTGTTATGACTAATTTTGAAATTGACGGTAACGGCAGAATCACAAAGTATTCAGGTGATAGTGATGCGGTTATGGTACCGAAAACCGTAAACGGCAAAACAGTTACTGGTATCGGTGACAATTGCTTCAAGAATACAACCATCTCAAGTGTTTACTTCAGCGGTCCAATTTCCTACATAGGTAACAACGCTTTCGAAGGGTGTCAGTATCTTAAAACTGTTATGTTCAGCAGTCAGGATTCTATGTCCTTAGGTACTAATGCATTCAAGGGCTGTGTAGGTCTCAGCTCCGTTAAGCTTCCTGCAGTAACGGCTATGGGTAACTCCGCTTTTGACGGTTGCACATCTCTTAAAACTGTTACATTTGCTGAGGGTACAACTCAGTTGGGTGCTTATTGCTTCACAAACTGCAAGGCATTAACAACAGTTACAATCCCCGATTCAGTTACAGATATGGGACAGAATATGTTCCATGAATGTAACAGAACAAATCTTACAATTGTGACTCCCGAAGGCTCTGTTGCAGAGCAGTATGCAATTGATAAGGGTATCAATTGCAAGAAACCGTAAAACAAATAAATAAACCGAAAGAGCTTTGTGGAATTACCTTTCACAAAGCTCTTTTTATATTCTTTTTAACATCTGTACAAGGTCTGCGTATACTGTAATGATAATTAAATTTATCTTTACGGTGATTATTTTTATACCTGTTGGCAAAAATAAGGGTGTAGATTTGGTATCGGAGTTGATTTTATTGAATATCAAGCGTGGAGATATATACTATGCAGATTTAAGCCCTGTTGTAGGGTCGGAGCAAGGCGGAGTAAGACCTGTACTTATTGTACAAAATGACGTTGGTAATAAATATAGCCCTACGGTAATTGCGGCGGCAATCACAAGTCAGCAGTTTAAAACAAAACTGCCTACACATATATGTGTGGATGCGGCGGTATGCGGTTTATCCAAGGATTCTGTAGTGTTGCTCGAGCAGATACGTACATTAGATAAAAAACGATTGCGTGAAAAAATGGGGAATTTACCCGAAACAGATATGGATAGAATTAATGATGCACTTTCTGTAAGCATCGGGCTTGACAGATAGCAAGGGATTTATATTGAAAAAAACCTCCGTAAGTAGTATAATGACTTTGTATCGGAGGCGGTTTTATGACCATTGTTATAGATTTTTTGATTGCCGCAATTCTTTTTATTACAGGTGTTGTTATTTTTTGCGGTAATTATGGTATCGTAAGTATTTTCAGGAGAAAAAGTGTAAGTGATAAAAAGGAATACTGTAGAGCTGTGGGCAAAACGATTGCTTTTATGGGTGTGGTTATTGCAGTGAGTGGTAGTATATCCGCTGTAAGTGATGACGGTATTATGGAAATTCTCAGCACCCTTGTTATGCTTCTCGGTGTGGGTTTATGTCTGCTTCTTATATGGATTTACGGCAAAAAATATTCAGGTTAAATACAGTTTAACATAATCTTAACAAACGCGGAAAATAAAGAGCTTTCCGCGTTTGTTTTATTGTGTCGCTTCTTGACATTATGGGTGTGTTAGTGTAATATAGTATTATAAAAACTATGTCCTTTTGGAGGTTTAAATATGTCAAAAAGATTGTTTACATCTGAATCGGTTACTGAGGGACATCCCGACAAAGTATGTGACCAGATTTCCGATGCTATACTTGATGCTATGCTCAGCCAGGACCCTATGTCACGTGTTGCTTGTGAAACAACCTGCACAACGGGTATGGTTATGGTAATGGGTGAGATTACAACTACCGCTCAGGTGGATATTTCTGATATTGTACGCGGTGTTGTTGATGATATCGGCTTCAATAATCCCGAATATGGTTTCGATTGTAAATCCTGTGCGGTATTAACTAACCTTGATAAGCAGTCACCCGACATTGCAATGGGTGTTGACAAATCCTTCGAGCTCAAAGGTGGCGAGCAGGATGAATATAATCTTCACGGTGCAGGCGATCAGGGTATGATGTTTGGCTTTGCTTGTAACGATACAGAGGAGCTTATGCCTCTTCCTATTTCACTTGCTCACAAGCTTTCATTACGTCTTACCGAGGTACGAAAGAATGGTACTCTTTCATACCTTCGTCCCGATGGTAAGAGCCAGGTTACTATTGAATATGATGATGACGATAAACCCGTAAGAGTTGAGGCTGTTGTTGTTTCTTCGCAGCACGACCCGATTGATATCGAGATTCTTCGTAAGGATATTTTTGAGCACGTTATTAAGCCTGTAATTCCTGAAAAATATCTTGATAATGATACAAAAATCTACGTTAACCCCACAGGCAACTTTGTTGTTGGCGGTCCTGTAGGTGATAGCGGTCTTACCGGCAGAAAGATTATCGTTGATACATACGGCGGATATTCCCGTCACGGTGGCGGTGCATTCTCAGGTAAAGACCCCACAAAGGTTGACAGAAGTGCTGCTTATGCATCAAGATATGTTGCAAAGAACATTGTTGCTGCAGGTCTTGCTGATAAATGTGAAGTTCAGCTTGCATACGCTATAGGTGTTGCACGTCCTGTTTCAGTTCGTGTTGATACCTTCGGCACAGGCAAAATTGCTGACAGTAAGCTTGAAGAAATCGTTAATGCAAACTTCGACCTTCGTCCTGCCGCTATTATCGAAAAACTTCAGCTCAGAAAACCACAGTACAGACAGCTTGCCGCTTATGGTCATATGGGTAGAATAGACCTTGATGTTATGTGGGAAAAGACTGATATGGCAGAAACTCTCAAGAAGGCTGCACAGTAATTTTAAGGTGCGGTTATGCCTGATAAAAAAGAGAAAGTCAATTTACACGCAGGTCATCGTCAACGAGTTAAGGATAATGTGCGTAAATACGGCACAGAGCAGCTCGCAGACCATCAGCTTCTGGAATTGATGTTGTTTTATTCAATTCCTCGTGCAGATACCAATGCTCTTGCACACGCCCTTCTGAAAAGATTCAAAAGCCTGAGAGGTGTGTTGAATGCTACTTATGAAGAGCTTTGCAGTGTGGATGGTGTAGGGGAAAGCACCGCAATTATGCTTTTGGGAATGTTTGAAATGGCTTGTCGTGCAAATAAGCCGGATTTCGATAAACGTCCTGTCTACAAGAAGCGTGAGGATTACGAGGCACTTGCTGTAGGTTATCTCAGCGGAGAGCTTAAGGAAACTGCCGTCACCTTCTATTTTGACCGCAACGGTAGGCTGAAGGGTGAAACTGTTTTTGCAAGAGGCAGTGAAAACTCAGTTGCAATTGATCATGAAAAGGTTTTAAGACAAGCGGTTTTCTATAACGCTGCCAAGGTGCTTATTGCACACAATCACCCTGTTGATGTGGCATCACCTTCTGTTTGTGATATTGAAACCACACGAGTTCTTTCTGTATGGTTGCGTAAGGCTGGTATATTGGTTGTAGACCACATCATAGTCGGCGGTAAGGGTGACATATATTCTATGTATAATAGTGAGGCAACCAAAGGCTATTTTGCTAAAGAATAAAATATTTCACCAGTATAGGTGAAAGAATAAAACTTGTAAAATCGGCACACAATGCACATAACATTGTGTGTCGAGTTTTTTTGATTCCGATTGAGTTATAATATACTGTCATTGTGTAAAAAGTGGTTTCCGTTGAGCCCATCATAACCGAAGCACATTGTCCCGTAAAACTGTCGGGGCCTACGGATTTCAAAATGTTTTCAAACATACCTAAAGCACCACTTCCTGAAATAGGTGAAAGTATAGTTAGGGGAATAAGCTCCTTGGGTATGCCTGAAATGTGGGCAACGGGTGATAAAAAAGAGCATAAAACCTCTAATGCTCCCGATGACCTGAACATATTTATTGCAAGGAATATTGTAATAAGTGAGGGTACTATGTTAAGCACAATTCCGAAACCGTCTTTTACGCCCTCTAAAAACACGGAGAATATATCAAGTTTTTTAAAAACGCCCCATAAAATAATAATTGTTACAACAAGGGGAATAACATAATCACTCAGGTTAGTCATTTAAACACCTTTTTTAAAAATATTGTCATTGTAAGCCCTACGCTTAATGCAATTATTGATACTGTAAGTGCAGGTAAAAGAATTTCTGTAGGGGATTCGCTTCCGTATTCCTGCCTGAGGAGTGCAATTGTTGTAGGCACAAGATGAATTGATGCTGTGTTTATTACAACAAATTTCACCATATTGTCATCTGCGGTGTCGGTAAGAGGGCTTGCTTCCCGTAGCCGTTTCATCGCCTTAAGACCTAATGGCGTTGCCGCGTTATCAAGACCGAAAAGGTTTGCGGTTATATTCATTGCTATGTATTCCCGGGCTTGTGTATCCTTAAGTGTGGGGAAAATAAGCTTCAGAAAGGGCATAAGTAACTTGCATATTTTGTCGGTGAGTCCGCTTTTTCTTGCAATATTTATTAAGCCGTTCCATAAGCATACTATCCCGAGAAGTTTTATTCCCAGAGCTATTGCATCTGTGCCGCTTGTGATTACGGAGGCGGAAAGCTCAGAAATATTTCCTGTGACAACGGCACATAAAAAGGAAAAAACAATCATAATGGGCAGAATATAGTTCATCATAATCCCATTTATCACCCCATATATAGACTGTGTAATCAAGAATTTACTTGACTAAATCACAAGATATTGTATAATAGTATAGATATAATACCCAAACTTTGTATTCCTGAAAGGAAAGGTAAGCAAATGGCAAAAGTACAAACACCTAAAGAATACGGTAACGATAGTATTAAAAAGTTAAAAGGTGCCGACAGAGTCCGTAAACGTCCTGCGGTTATTTTCGGCTCGGATGGTCTTGAAGGCTGTGAGCACTCTATATTTGAGATTGTTTCAAACTCTATAGATGAGGCTCGTGAGGGTCATGGTAAAAAGATTGTTGTTACACGCTATCTTGACCATTCTGTTGAGGTGCAGGATTTTGGACGAGGCATACCTGTAGATTATAATGCACGTGAAAAATGCTATAACTGGGAGCTTGTTTTTTGCGATTTGTATGCAGGCGGTAAATACGATACTAATAATGGCGGAAGCTATGAATACTCGCTTGGTCTTAACGGCCTGGGCCTTTGTGCTACACAGTATGCATCCGAGTATATGGAGGCGGAAATTCACGCAGGCGGTTTCTGCTATGAATTGAATTTCAAAGCGGGTAAAATCAACGGAGAAATGAAAAAGACCCCGTATGAGAAAAAGGATACAGGCACAAGAATAAAATGGCGTCCTGATATGAAGGTTTTTACCGATATTAACGTTCCTCTTGAATTTTTTCAGGAAACATTAAAAAGGCAGTCTGTTGTTAACTCAGGTATTAAGTTTATACTTAAGAATCAGCTTACCGAAACTAAATTTGAAACCTTTGAATATATGTATGAAAACGGTATTGTCGACTACGTTAACGAATTTATTGGTGATGATGGTCTTACAACCGTTCAATTCTGGCAGGCAGATCGAAAGGGCAGGGATCGTGAAGATAAGCCCGAATATAAGCTTAAAATGAATATGGCTCTTTGCTTTTCAAATAAGAAGCAGCTTAAGGAATATTACCATAACTCAAGCTTTCTTGAGCATGGCGGTTCACCTGAAAAAGCTGCAAGGAGTGCTTTCGTTTCCCAGATTGATGCATACCTTAAGCAGAATGGCAAATATGTGAAAACCGACTCTAAAATCAGCTTCCAGGATATTGAGGATTGCCTTGTGTTTGTTGTGTCATCATTCTCAACGCAGACATCTTATGAAAACCAGACCAAAAAGGCAATTACCAATAAGTTTATTCAGGAAGCAATGACCGATTTTATCAAGCATCAGCTTGAAATCTATTTCCTCGAAAACAAATTGGATGCAGATAAGCTTTGTGAACAGGTTCTTATAAATATGCGTTCGCGTGTTAAAGCCGAAAGCACACGACTTAATCTTAAGAAAACTCTTGCTACATCTAATGATATGACAAGCAGAGTTGAAAAATTCGTTGATTGCCGCAGTAAAGATAAAAGCGAACGTGAAATATTTATAGTGGAGGGTGACTCTGCTCTCGGTGCTTGTAAGCAGGCACGTGACTCTGCCTTTCAGGCTGTTATACCCGTACGCGGTAAAATACTGAACTGCCTGAAATGTGATTATAACCGAATCTTTAAAAGTGATATTATAGTTGATCTTATCAAGGTGCTCGGTTGCGGTGTTGAGGTTTCGGGTAAGCACAGTAAGGATCTTACGCTTTTCAACCTTGAAAACTTGCGTTGGAATAAAGTTATCATTTGTACCGACGCCGACGTTGACGGCTTCCATATCAGAACACTTATACTTACAATGATTTACCGACTTATGCCTACACTCATAAAAGAAGGTAAGGTGTTTATTGCAGAATCACCCTTGTATGAGATTACCTCAAAGGGTGAAACATGGTTTGCATATACCGAAAAGGAGAAGATTGATGCTCTTGAGCAAATCGGCAATGCAAAATATACAATTCAGCGTTCAAAGGGTCTTGGTGAAAACGATGCCGATATGATGTGGCTTACTACCATGAATCCTGAAACACGTCGACTTATTAAGGTTGAGCCTGATAATATAGAAGAACTTATTGCAGAAAAATTCGAGCTTCTTTTAGGTGATAACCTTCAGGACAGAAAAGACTATATCGCAGAAAACGGTCATTTGTACCTTGAACTTGCAGATATTTCATAACAGGAGATAATTATGGCAAGAAAGAAAAAAGACAATACCCCCGTTATCAAAGCCGATGAGCCAAAGGCAAATATTATCGGTGCGGGTGAGGTTGTTACCCAACAAATAACCCATACACTTGAAACTAACTTTATGCCTTATGCCATGAGTGTTATTGTTTCTCGTGCTATTCCTGAAATAGACGGCTTCAAGCCCTCCCATAGAAAGCTTCTTTATACTATGTATAAAATGGGGCTTATTAACGGTGGAAGAATAAAATCTGCAAACATTGTGGGCAGAACTATGCAGCTTAATCCCCATGGTGATGCGGCTATTTATGAAACAATGGTGCGTCTTTCAAAGGGTAATGAAACACTTTTGCATCCATATGTGGACAGTAAGGGTAACTTCGGTAAGGCATATTCCAAGAATATGGTTTATGCCGCATCCCGTTATACCGAGGCAAAGCTCGAAAGCATCTGTACCGAGCTTTTTGGTGATATTGATAAGGATACTGTTGATTTTGTTGATAACTACGATAGCACAATGAAGGAGCCTACACTTTTGCCCGTTTCCTTCCCCAGTGTGCTTGTTAATACAAACAGCGGTATTGCTGTCGGTATGGCAAGTAACATTTGCTCATTTAACCTTAAAGAGCTTTGTGATACTACCATCGGTATTATTAAAAATCCCGATTTCGATTTGTTTGAAACGCTGAAGGCTCCTGATTTCATAGGTGGCGGTCAGATTATATATGACCGTGAAGCACTTGAAGAGGTTTATAATACAGGTCGTGGCTCAATAAAAATCAGAGCAAAATATGATTATGATAAATCAAGTAACTGTATTGATATTACACAGATTCCTCCTACAACTACCTGCGAGGCTATTATTGAAAAAATAATAGAAAAGGTAAAATCAGGCTCACTTAAAGAAATAAGTGATGTACGTGACGAAACAGATAAATCAGGTCTTAAAATCACAATTGATCTTAAACGCGGTACTGATCCCGAAAAACTGATGAAACGCCTTTATAAATTTACACCTCTCGAGGATAGCTTTAGTGCAAACTTCAATATCCTTGTTGCGGGTGTGCCAAGGGTTATGGGTGTCAGAGAAATTCTTTCAGAGTGGATCGCTTTCAGAACGGAATGTGTTTCACGCAGAGTGTATTTTGATCTTAATAAGGCTAAAGAAAAACTTCATTTACTTCTCGGTCTTAAAAAGATTCTTCTTGATATTGATAAGGCTATTAAAATTGTCCGCGAAACAGAAGAAGAGGCAGAGGTTGTACCAAATCTTATGATCGGCTTCGGTATTGATGAAATTCAGGCAGAGCATGTAGCTGAAATCAAATTGCGTCATCTTAACCGCGAATATATTCTTAAACGCATTGAAGAGGTTGATGAGCTTAAAAAGAGAATTGAGGATATGGAGGATTTGCTTAACAGTAAATCAAGAATCAAAAAGGTTATCGTTGATGAGCTTACTAAGGTTTCCCAGAAATATGGTAAGGACAGAATAAGTGAAATTATTTATGATTCCGATAATGAAGAAGAGGTAATTGAGGAAATTCCCGATTATGAAGCAAATCTCTTCTTTACCCGTGACGGTTATTTCAAGAAAATTACACCCTTGTCACTTCGTATGGGTGGTGAGCAGAAGCTTAAAGAAAATGATGAGATTATCTGCTCCGTTAATTCCTCTAACTCTGCTGAATTATTGTTCTTTACCGATCAATGTCAGGTTTATAAGGCAAAGGCAAGTGATTTTGACGATACCAAGGCAAGCGTTCTGGGTGATTTTGTACCCTCAAAATTGCAATTCGATAAGGATGAAAAGCCTGTTTATATGGCAGTAACTAAGGATTATAAGGGTTATATGCTTTTCTTCTTCGAAAATGGTAAGGTTGCCAAGGTTGATATGAAATCTTACGAAACAAAAACGAATCGTAAAAAGCTTATTAAAGCTTACAGCAACAAGGCGCCTATAATAGATATATTGTATATACCTGAGGATACCGAGGTTGTGGTTACTTCTACTGCGGGCAGACACCTTCTTGTTAATACGGGTGCAATATCCGTGAAAACAACAAAGGATACTGCAGGTGTTAATGTTATGACTCTTAAAAAGTATCATAAGGTTCAGGGAGCAAAACTCTATAAAGAGGGCGAGTTCGTTAAGCCTCACAGATATAAAACGAAAACGTTACCTGCAGCGGGTGCAACCTTAAGTGCAGAAGATACTGCCGAGCAGTTAACTCTTGAATAAAAAATGCCTGCCCCTTTTGGGGCAGGCAAGCGTATAAAAATCGGACTTGAAATAATCCCATAACGGGCAAAAAAGCCTGTGCAAACGCTTTAATTTATACGCTGATATTATGTTGTCCTGCAGACGTTGTTTTATACATAAAAATTTTTTTCAAAAAAGTTAAAAAAAGACTTGCTTTTTTGAAAATGCTATGGTATTATATTCGGGCATTGTGAATTGAACATTTCCCGATGAAAGGAAAAATATATATGGAATGGTATCATTACACTCTCGGTGCGGTTCTCATTCTTGCATCGATCATAATTGTTGTAACTGTTATGCTTCAGCAGAGTAAACAGCAGGGCCTTTCAGGTGCTATCTCAGGTGGTGCTGATTCTTTCTTTGAAAAGAATAAGGGCAGAACAATGGAAGCAAAACTTTCAAGAATCACAAAGGTTTTTGCAGGTATCTTCTTCGTTGCTGTTTTTGCATCAGTTATCATTTTCGCTTTATTTAAATAATAACCCTGTTATCAGGGTTTGATATGAGTTATTAGCTCAGTAGGCAGAGCACCTGCCTTTTAAGCAGGGTGTCCGGAGTTCGAATCTCCGGCGGGTCACCAAACCCCTGAAAACCCTTGGTTTTCAAGGGTTTTTTGTTTTTTTCTTCGATTTTCTCAGACACCCTACCTACTTGGGCAAAATTCAGGAAGGCAGGGTGTCCCAAAATGGCAGAAAAATGGCTGATTTCAGGCCGAAAAAACGCAATGTCGGATTTTCCGATTTGGAGTGATCGATATGACTTCCGCCGTTCAAGGCATTGAATTTTATCTTACGCCGGGCAAACGGGTACATCTCGTTGTCATCGTCTGCATCCCCTCCATCCGCCGCATCAAAAAACGCAGAGCGGCCCGCAAGCTCAAAAAGGCCACTCCGGAAGCGCCCAAGACCGATAGCGAAAAATAATATCTCCACAGTAGGAGCGTTTCTCTCTCCGCTCCCTGTGACAAAAATGAGGCCTGCCCCATCAGGGGCAGGCCTCATTTTTTCAACTGCCGAAAGGGCACGCTGCAAAAACACCCTTTTAAAAAAACTGTCGTTGACTGTTTCGTATTTGCGTCGGGGTTTCTCCGGTTGCCTTTTTGAATATCTTGCGAAAATAAGAGGAGGAACTGAAGCCAAGCAGATTGCTGATCTCCTCTATGGTCAAATCGGTGGTAACAAGCAGCTTTGTCGCTTCTTCACCAAGAATCTGGTGACGAATTTCCACAGGAGTCTTCCCAAGGTGCTTGCGGAATTTGATGAAAAGATTGCTTTCGCTTATCCCGCAATGACGGGCAACATCTGCCATGGTATAGCTATGGTTGGCGTGCATAAATTCAAATGCCGCATCCAGAATCTGATCGGACTTACTTCTTTTTGAAACAGCCATTTGGGGAAGAATCAATCCCAACAAGCGGTACAGCGTCCCAATGGAGGTGGGATTGATCTCCATATTTTGCTCCAACTCTTCAAAAAGGGCAATTTCCTCGGGGCCGCAGTCCAGCTTTTGCAGCTGCAAGTCCGGGGGCGTTGCCAAGGGGATCAGGGAAAAACCAAAGGAGGAAAACGTGATTGCGCCGTTTTCGGAAGACCAGTAAACGTGATACTTCTGCCCCTTTGGAATGAAGAAATAATCACCCTGCTGCAGCTGCAGGTCGATTCCCCGGGAGACGATTCTGGCCTTTCCGGATATGATTCTGCGGATAAAATGAAGGGGACAGCTATCTACCTGCACAGAGTAGTTGCACTTGCTTTTAAACAGATTGAATCGAAAACTTTTAAAAAATTGTGTATTTAACACCGCAAATTCCTCGCAATAATTAAATAAAATTACCTTCCCTTTAAAGTATAGTATATTGCATGACTCTTTGTCAAATGCTACCATAAGGAGGTAAACAACAAAATTGTTGGATTGATCTGTCGTTCCTGTTTGCGGGCTTGACAGAATATAGGCAGAGGGAAAGAAAGGGATGTCTTCTATGAAAGTCCTGGAAGGTCTGAAAATTGTAGAACTGGGCATGTACGTGGCAGCACCCGGTATTACCAGATTGTTGAGTGATTGGGGTGCGGACGTGATCAAAGTGGAACCCCCCAGCGGTGACAAAGCCCGTTTCAGCGGAGCGCAGTTCAGATTGCCTACAAAACCGGATTGCAATACAAACTTTTCCATTGCAAATTCCGGAAAAAAGCTGGTGTCTTTGGATCTCAAAACACCGGAAGGCATGGAGATTATGGAAAAGCTTTTGAAGGATGCGGATATTTTCGTTTCCAATACCCGCTATGGCGGTCTGACCCGTTTGGGATTGGATTATGAAAGCCTGCATCTTCGCTATCCCAAACTGATTTGCTGCTATGTCAACGGTTATGGCTTTGAAGGGCCGGAAAAAGACAAGGCAGGGTTTGACCTCACCAGCTTTTGGTCAAAGACCGGTATTTTGAACGCTATGCGCCATCCGGGTGAAACACCCCGTTTCCCGCCTCCCGGTATCGGCGATACGGCAACAGCCTTTGTGGCTGCAGCCGGTATTTTGGCAGCAGTGTATCAGCG
>JAZRLZ010000050.1:0-5232 GCA_045647125.1 Acutalibacteraceae bacterium
AAATTAAAACTGCTTTGCACCTTAAATCTTTTAAATTTGGATGCAGAGCAAGACACAAATGTGCAGAAACCCTGACGGGTTTCAAGCATTTTAACATAGCTATGCGCCAAAGTTAATGATTTAAGGCTATTAAATCCCTAATTTACACTCCCTGAAGGTTGCCTCATTTTTTTACATACCAAATAAGATAGAATTGATAATACCCTCAAGCTGCTCCTGACGTCCGCTTTCAACGTCTTTAACGTCACCGCAAGACTCTGCATATTCGGAAAGCTCCTCAAGTGTTGTGTTACCGCTTAAGATTTTTTCACCAATACCGTTGTTGAAGGAAGCATATTTATTCTTAACAAATTCATCAATTCTGCCATCTTCGATTATCTGTGCCGCTTTCATAAGACCAAGAGCAAATGTATCCATACCAAGTATATATGCGTGGAACATATCCTCGGGTGTGTTACTTGGTCTGCGGTTTTTAGCATCGAAGTTAAATCCGCCTGTAAGACCGCCTGCTTTTATACCTCATACATACAAAGTGTTGCTTCGTATACGTCAAAGGGGAATTCATCTGTATCCCAACCGAGAAGATAGTCTCCCTGATTTGCGTCGATGCTTCCAAGCATACCGTTAATTGCAGAAATGCGAAGCTCGTGCTGGAAGGTGTGACCTGCAAGTGTTGCATGGTTAGCCTCGATATTCATCTTGAAGTCTTTATCAAGACCGTATTGTCTTAAGAAGCCTATAGCAGTTGCCGCATCGAAATCATACTGATGCTTCATTGGCTCCTTCGGCTTAGGCTCAATATAGAAATCACCCGTAAAGCCGATTTTTCTGCCGTATTCAACCGCCATCTTCATAAGACGGGCGATGTTTTCCTGCTCGAATTTAACATCGGTGTTAAGAAGAGTTTCATAACCCTCTCTGCCACCCCAGAAAACATAACCCTTACCGCCTAATTTAACGGTAAGCTCCAAAGCCTTTTTGATTTGTGCTGCCGCAAAGCAATAAACCTCTGCATTGTTTGTAGAGCCTGCACCGTTCATAAATCTCGGGTTAGAGAACATATTTGCAGTACCCCAAAGGCATTTGATATCCGTACCTTCCATTTTTGAAAGTATATAATCGGTAATTTCATCTAATCTGCGGTTAGTTTCTTTTATATCTTCTGCTTCGGGAACAATATCAACATCATGGAAGCAGAAATATTTAATACCTAACTTCTTCATGAATTCGAAGCCTGCATCAACCTTAGCCTTGGCGTGCTCCATTGTGCCCTTTTCAGCACCAAAGGCTTTATTCGCAGTATCTCTGCCGAACATGTCTGTACCTGCGGCACAAAGGTTATGCCACCATGCCATTGCAAAGGGCAAATGCTCACTCATTTTTTTGCCTAAAACAACCTTATCTGCATCATAAAACTTAAATGCAAAGGGATTTGTACTTTTAGGTCCCTCGTATTTTATAACGGGAATATTTGAAAAAATCTCACTCATTATATTTTCTCCTCTTCTGAAAATTCTTTGAAAACACCCTTTAATGCAGGGTAAAGCTTCTTGAATTGATTATATCTTTTATTATATAGCATAGTCAACTCTTTTTCGGGATAAATTGAAGATTCAATTTCCACAAGGCTATTACATGCCTCATAAACTGTTTTGTAAGCACCTGTGCCTACCATAGCAAGTATAGCACCGCCGTAACCGGGACCCTGCTCAGTCTTCACCTTATCGAGCCTTACGCCAAGCACGTTTGCAATTATCCTTTGCCACAAAAGGCTTTTTGCACCGCCGCCGCATATATTTGCCGCATTGATTTCAATCCCTAAGTCTCTTGCCTTTTCAACACTGTCTCGGAGGGCAAACGCAACACCTTCCAAAACAGCAAGATGTAAATCACATCTTTTTTTATCCATAGTGATGCCAACAAAGGTACCCCTTGCATTAACATCGTTTATGGGACTTCTTTCACCCATAAGATAGGGTAAAAAGAATACTGTATTTTTGCCAAGCATATCATCGGTTATTTCCGATTCTATACCTGAATAATCCTTACTTCCTAAAACATCCTCAATAAACCATTTATTACAGGATGCGGCAGAAAGCATACAACCCATAAGGTGATAAGCACCGTCAGCATGTGCAAATGAGTGAAGTGCATTGTTTTTATCATCACCGAATTTTTCACTCGAAATAAACACAGTCCCCGATGTACCTAATGAAATATTCGTTTTTCCGTTACCGACTGTTCCGGTACCGATAGCAGCCGCAGCATTGTCACCTGCACCTGCAACCACCTTCACATCATCAAATCCAAGACTTTGTGCTATTTCAGACTTAACGCTTCCAACAACCTCAAAGCTTTCGTAAAGGTTCGGCAACTGTTTTTCGGTTATATGGCATATATCTAGCATTTCCTTTGACCAGCATCTGTTTTTAACATCAAGCAGAAGCATACCCGATGCATCAGAATAATCGCAGGAATGAACACCCGTAAGCATATATACAATATAATCCTTGGGTAGCATTATCTTTTCTATTCTTTTGAAAAGTTCAGGCTCATTCTCTTCCATCCAAAGAATTTTCGGTGCAGTAAATCCTGCAAAAGCAATGTTTGCGGTATATTCAGATAATTTTTCTTTACCTATAACGTTGTTAAGGTATTCTACCTGTTTTTCCGTTCTGCCGTCATTCCACAAAATGGCGGGCCTTATCACGTTATCATCCTTATCAAGAACAACAAGTCCGTGCATCTGACCGCCCACACCTATACCCTTTACGTCATCATTGGAATAATCCTTTAAAAGCTCCTTCAAGCCTTCGATAACCGCAGTATACCAATCTTCGGGCCTCTGCTCAGACCAACCGGGGTGAGGATAATATACGTTATAATCCTTTGAAACACAGTTGAGTATTTCCCCTTTTTCGTCTACAAGCATAAGCTTAACTGCAGAAGTACCTAAATCAATACCTATGTATGTCAAAAAACCACCTTCTTTTCATTTATTATATAACATTTATCATAAATACTCAACCATTATGGTTGACAACGGTCATATTTATTTCTCACAGACTTTCCACAACACGTCATGCAGACAGAATTCTGATGATGGAAAACGGAAAAATAATTGAAAGCGGAAACCACGATGAGCTTATGGCTCTTAACGGAAAATACGCAGAAATGTTCAATTTACAAGCAGAGAAATATCTTAATGAATAAAAAATCACCGAGTGTCCGTTGGGATACTCGGTGATAATCTTTTATTCTATTCCGCAAAGCTCTTTTGCAAGTGCATCAATTCTTGCTCTCACATCATCATTCATAGCAGACAGTATGGTTACGTTATTTTCTGCAAGCTCAATATTGTTACAGCCTGCAAGCATATCCTTAAGCACCTTAGCCGCTGTGGGTGCCCAAGTGCCGTTTTCAATAATTGCAACCTTTCTGTTCTGGAAAGCACGGTCAACAATTGAATTCATAAAGGTTTTCATAAACGGGAAAACACTGCCGTTATAGGTCGTAGTAGCAAGAACAACCTTACCGTAGGAGAATGTATCCTCTATAGCCTCTGCCATATCACATCTTGCAAGGTCATTGACAGCAACCTTGGGACAGCCGTATTCACGGAGTTTTTCCGCAAGAAGCTCAACTGCTTTTTTTGTGTTGCCATAAACGGAGGTGTAATTGATTACAACACCCTCCCTTTCAACACCATAGCTTGACCATATATCATAAAGGTTAATATAATAGCCCAGATTTTCTGTAAGTATAGGACCATGTAAGGGGCAGATAACCGCAATATCGAGTGTTGCAGCTTTTTTAAGAAGAGCTTGTACGGGTTTACCGAATTTACCTACAATTCCGACATAGTAACGTCTTGCTTCACAAGCCCAATCCTCTTCTGTATCAAGGGCACCGAATTTACCGAAGCCGTCGGCAGAGAAAAGAATCTTATCTTTATCATCATAGGTCACAATAACCTCGGGCCAATGCACCATTGTTGCACTGTAAAATGTAAGTGTTCTTTCACCCAGCTTAAGGGTATCACCCTCACCTACCACAATACGGCGGTCTGCATAATCGGAGCCGAAGAAGTTTTTCATCATACCAAATGCTTTCTGCGATGATACGACAATTGCTTCAGGGTATTTATTAAGAAAAATGTCTATACTTGCAGAATGATCAGGCTCCATATGCTGAACAACAAGGTAATCGGGCTTTTTACCATTGAGAGCATTTTCAACATTACCGAGCCATTCATCTGTAAATGAAGCATCTACAGTATCCATAACCGCTATTTTTTCATCAATAATAACATAGGAATTATATGACATTCCGTTAGGTACAATATACATACCCTCAAAAAGATCTATTTCCCTGTCATTAACGCCTACGTACAAAACCGTATCTGTAATTTTCATACTAAACCTCTATTCATTAAAACTATAGATTAATAATACTATTCCCAAATTATTTTTTCAATACTAAAATATTGTATTTTTTCTATATTTAAAGTAAAATGTGCTTATGAGGTGATTATATGACCAATAAGGAAAAACTGCATTCAGGTGATATTTATTACCCAAGCGGTGACGATATTATGATAGAGCAGCTTGGATATGTAGATAAACTGTATGATTTCAATATGACGCGCCCTACAGAGCTAAAAAAACGGGAAGAAATGCTTAAAACTATGTTTGCGGAAATAGGCAATGACTGCTACATTGAACCGCCGCTTCATGCAAATTGGGGCGGCCATCACGTTCATTTCGGCAATAGTGTTTATGCCAATTTTAATCTGACTCTGGTTGATGATACCCACATATACGTCGGTGATTATACAATGATAGGGCCAAACGTTACAATTGCCACCGCAGGTCATCCCATATTACCCGAACTTCGTGAAAAGGCGTACCAATTCAATATGCCGATTCGCATTGGTAAAAACTGTTGGCTTGGCGCAGGCGTTGTCGTTTTACCCGGTGTTACAATTGGGGACAACACAGTTATCGGTGCCGGCAGTATCGTAACGAAGGATATCCCATCGGGCGTTATCGCAGTTGGCAACCCTTGCCGTGTATTGCGCGAAATAAACGACCACGACCGTGAATACTATTTCAAGGACAAGAAAATCAATTATAGCGACTTTTAAATATAAAAAAGAGACCGTTAAGGTCTCTTTTTATTTACTATGACAATCGGCACTGTAACGAAAGCAACGACAAATGTGGCAACGCA
>JAZRLZ010000051.1:0-1389 GCA_045647125.1 Acutalibacteraceae bacterium
TCAAAAAATCATTCGCAGTGATGCTTTGCCTTCTTATGGTAATGAGCATTATTCCTCTTTCTGCAAGTGCAGCAGAACCGACTGGTTTGTATTACAAGGGTGCACATGTTAGTATGGGAATGTATTATGTTCCCGGAAGCACCACACCATTATCCAGTAAACCCGCAAGCGACAAATATATGTATTATAAATCATACAATGAACTTGTGTTGCATAATTTCTCTGATTATGCGGATTCTTCATCAAAAATAGTCACAGCTGATAGAAATTATTATGTAGGCACAATAACATTTTTCGGCAATACTGATGATTTTAAAGTGACATTAGAAGGTGTAAACGCATTAACCGGTAAAAACGACATCGCGGTATTTGAAATGAGAAATTCTTCTCTGACGATCACCGGCTCGGATAACGCATCTCTTGTTTGCAACTCGTTGGTTGCTAATCAGGGAATTAAAATCACGAATGTCAATATATCTTCTAATAACACACAAGCAATTATTACCAGTAGTTTAAATAATGACGTTGTTTTTGAAAATTCAGTTCTGAGCAACCTTAATTTTACTGGTGTAAATTCTGTTGTTATGAAAAACTGCACGGCAAACGGTATTAAAATAACATCATATTGTGGCGGTGCCCAAATAGACAACAGCACTTTTAACGGCAGTGTGATCGGCGGTAATAAATTTTATAAGTTTGATACTTCTGACAATATAACCGGCACAATGCAGCTTGGCAGTAACTCAGCAGTTACTTATAATAAAGCGCAAGCAAATACTCATCTCTTATCCGGTGGTACTGTTACTTTTGATTTAATAACCTCTGCCGCAGCAGAATATTCAATCACTGTTACAAACGGCACAGCTTCACCTACAAAGGCTAAAGCAGGCGAAACAATCACTCTTACTGCAAATGCAGCTCCCGAAGGTACGGTGTTTAATAAGTGGGTTGTAACAGGTGCAACAGTTGCGAATGCAACTAGTGCAACAACAACTTTTGTTATGCCCGAAGGGAATGTATCTGCAACTGCTATATATAAAGAAAAGACTGTTACTCCGCCTTCACCGGATGATCCTTCACCTGATGTTCCTTCGACAGGAAATTCATCGCTTTCAATTGCAACTCCCAGCCAAACAAATATTAACTATAAAGACGGAATCGTCCTTCACGCAACTGCTCAGAATCTTCCTGCAGGAGCAAAAATTGAATGGAGTGCAAATAACAATAATTTCACAACAACAGATGATTCATACGGCAGTCTGACTGCAATTTCAAACGCAAATGGTGCTACCGTTTTCACCGCAAAAATCAAGCTTACAGACGGTACATACGCCAAGGGTGCTGATGGTAACGAAATCAAAGCTGAAGTTACCCTCAATTCAAAGGCAG
>JAZRLZ010000052.1:0-22301 GCA_045647125.1 Acutalibacteraceae bacterium
ACAGAATTAACAAAAAGACATCACACATCACCCTTGTACTCAAGGATGCAGAATAAGCGAGAGGAGGAAATATAATGGGCCAGAAAATCAATCCTACAGGATTAAGAATAGGCGTTATCAAAGATTGGGAATCTCGCTGGTATGCTAAAAAGGGTGAGTTCGGTGATATCCTCATTGAGGATAACAAGATCCGTGAATTCCTTCTTGAACTCCTTGCTCCGGCAGGCGTTCCCAAGGTTGAGATTGAACGTGATCCCAAAAGAGTTCGTATTAACATTTTCTGTGCAAAACCCGGTATCGTAATCGGCCGTGGTGGTGCAGAAATCGAAAAACTTAAAGAAACAGTTAAGAAAATGCTTGATGGCGATAAGGATGTTTTCATCAATATCACAGAAATCAAGCAGCCCGACCTCAGCGCTCAGCTCGTTGCAGAAAGCATCGCAGCTCAGCTCGAGAAGCGTGTATCTTTCCGTCGTGCACTTAAACAGTCAATCGGTCGCACAATGAAAGCAGGCGCTAAGGGTATTAAAGCTCAGGTTTCCGGTAGACTCGGTGGTGCTGAAATCGCTCGTACAGAGCAGTACCACGAAGGAACAATCCCGCTTCAGACAATCCGTGCTGACATCGACTATGGTTTTGCAGAGGCAAAAACAACATACGGTCGTATCGGCGTTAAGATCTGGATCTACAAAGGCGAAGTTCTTCATGAGTCCCGTAAGACAAAAAGGGAAGGAGGAGCCAAGTAATGTTATTACCTAAAAGAGTTAAATACCGTAGAGTTCAGAGAGGCCGCCTTAAAGGCGTTGCTCACAGAGGCAACAAGGTTAACTATGGTGATTTCGGTCTTCAGGCTCTCGAACCCGCATGGATTACATCTAACCAGATTGAAGCAGCCCGTATTGCTATGACAAGATATATCAAGCGTGGCGGTAAAGTTTGGATTAAGATTTTCCCTGATAAACCTATTACAGAAAAACCTGCTGAAACTCGAATGGGTTCAGGTAAAGGTTCGCCCGAATATTGGGTAGCTGTCGTAAAACCGGGCAGAATTATGTTCGAAATCGGCGGTGTTGACGAAGCTCTTGCTCGTGAGGCTATGCGTCTTGCAGCAAACAAGCTTCCTATTAAATGCAAGTTTGTCGTTAAGGCAGAACAGGATGGTGAGGCATAATGAAAGCAAGTGAATTAAGAAAACTCTCTCAGGCGGAGTTGGATGCTAAGCTCCTCGAACTGAAGAAAGAACTCTTTAACCTCCGCTTCCAGCAAGCCATCAATCAGCTTGATAACCCAATGAGAATAAGTGCCGTAAAAAAGGATATCGCACGTGTTATGACAGTAATCCGTGATATGCAGCTTAACGGCAAGAATTCTTAATGACGGAGGGCAATTAAATGAGTGAAAGAAATTTAAGAAAAACCCGTGTCGGAATCGTAACAAGCGATAAAATGGATAAAACAGTTGTTGTATCTGTTAAAGACAGGGTAAAGCATCCGCTTTACAGCAAGATTGTCAACCACACACTTAAAGTTAAGGCTCATGATGAGAATAACGAGTGTGGTATCGGCGACCGTGTAATGATTATGGAAACACGTCCCATGTCAAAAGATAAGAGATGGCGTGTATGTGAAATAATTGAAAAAGCTAAATAATATAGCTTATAAAAGGAGGCACACACTGTGATTCAACAGCAGAGTTACCTCAAGGTAGCCGATAACACGGGCGCAAAAGAAATTATGTGCATCCGCGTTTTAGGCGGTTCCGGTAAGAGGTATGCCAATATAGGTGATGTTATCGTGGCTTCTGTCAAGAAAGCAGCACCCGGTGGCGTTGTTAAAAAAGGTGACGTTGTAAAGGCTGTAGTTGTTCGTACAGCAAGTGGTGTACGTCGTGACGACGGTACTTATATCCGCTTCGATGAAAATGCAGCAGTTATAATTAAAGAAGATAAGAACCCGAAGGGTACCCGTATTTTTGGACCAGTTGCAAGAGAACTTCGTGAGAAAGAATATCTCAAGATTCTCTCACTTGCTCCCGAAGTACTTTAATAGGAGGTACGACTATGAGTAAAGTTCATGTCAAAACAAATGACGAGGTTATCGTTATTCAGGGCAAGGACCGTGGCAAAAAGGGTAAGGTACTTCAGGTATCTCCGTCAGAAGGCAAGGTAATTGTTGAAGGCGTAAACATCGTTTCAAAACACGTAAAACCCCGCAAGATGGGTGAAGCAGGCGGCATTATTAAGGCTGAAAGCGCACTCTATGCGGATAAAGTACAGCTTATTTGCCCCAAATGTGGTCAGCCCACAAGAGTTGGTCACGTTATTGAGGACGGCAAAAAGTTCAGAGTTTGCAAGAAAGCTTCTTGCGGCGCTAAGTTTGAATAAGGGAGGAACTATCAATGTCATCAAGACTTAATGAATTTTATAAATCTGACGTAGCTCCTCAGCTTATGAAAAAATTCGGCTACAAGAGCGTTATGCAGATTCCAAAACTTGACAAAATCGTTGTTAGCGTAACATCAGGCGAAATCAAGGATAACTCCAAGATTCTTGATGCTATCATCAGCGATCTCAAGCAGATTACAGGCCAGACTCCCGTTGTTTGCAAAGCAAAGAAATCTGTTGCTAACTTCAAGCTTCGTGAGGGTATGGATATCGGTGCTAAGGTTACACTCCGCGGCGACCGTATGTATGAATTCCTTGACAGATTCTTCAATCTCGCTCTTCCCAGAGTTAGAGACTTCAGAGGTATCAACCCCAACTCATTCGATGGTAGAGGTAACTACTCAATGGGTATCAAGGAACAGCTTATTTTCCCTGAAATTGAGTACGACAAGATTGATAAAGTTCGTGGTATGGATATCGCATTTATCACTACTGCGAAAACAGACGAAGAAGGCCGCGAGTTACTTACACTCCTCGGCGCTCCGTTTGCAAAGTAAGGAGGGGTCATCGTGGCTAAAACAGCAATGAAAGTTAAGCAGGCGAGACCTGCTAAGTATTCCACAAGACAGTACAACAGATGCAAAATCTGTGGTAGACCGCATTCTTATCTTCGTAAGTACGGTGTTTGCCGTATTTGCTTCAGGGAGCTTGCTCATGCAGGTCAGATTCCCGGTGTTAAGAAGGCTAGCTGGTAAGAGCAATTGATAAAGGAGGAAACACTTTATGCAGATTACTGATTCAATTGCTGATATGCTTACAAGAATCCGTAACGCTAATTCAGCAAAGCACGATACAGTGCAGATTCCCGCATCTAACATCAAGAAATCAATTGCTCAGATTCTTGTAGATGAGGGCTATATAAAGAGTTTTAAAGTAATCGAAGACGGTAAGCAGGGCATTATTGAGGTTGCACTCAAATATGGTCCTAATAAGTCTCAGGTTATTACAGGACTTCGCAGAGTTTCCAAACCCGGACTCCGCATTTATTCCAATTGTGAGGATATGCCTAAGGTTCAGAATGGCCTTGGTATCGTAATCCTTTCAACATCAAAGGGTATTATGACAGATAAGGACGCTCGTAAAGCTAATGTTGGCGGCGAGGTTCTTGCATACGTTTGGTAAGGAGGTACAGTACTATGTCACGTATAGGCAGAGCACCCATTGCAGTTCCTGCTGGGGTTGATGTCAAGATTGACGGACAGACTGTTACCGTAAAGGGCCCCAAGGGTACACTTACCAGAACAGTTAATGATAACATCACTGTTACTCTTGACAACGGCGTGATCAACGTAACACGCCCCAACGATTTGAAAGAAAATCGTGCACTTCATGGTCTCAATCGTACACTTATTGCCAATATGGTTAAGGGTGTTAGCGAAGGCTTCTCAAAGGAGCTTGAGATTAACGGTATCGGTTACCGTGCTGCTAAGCAGGGTAAAGATCTCGTACTTAACATTGGTTATTCACACAATGTTGTTATGTCTGAAACAGATGGTATTTCAATCGAAGTTCCATCTCCCACAAAAATTATTATTTCCGGTCCTGATAAGCAAAAGGTTGGTCAGTTTGCTGCCGAAGTAAGAGGTCACAGACCTCCTGAACCTTACAAGGGTAAAGGCATCAAGTATGTTGATGAGTATATCCGTCGTAAGGAAGGTAAAGCCGGTAAGGGCGGTAAATAATCCCTGAATTCAATTAAGAGGTGAACAATTATGGTACAAAGACCTAACACCAATAAAGCAAGGTTACAGCGTCATAAAAGAGTTCGTGGTAAGGTTAACGGCACAGCCGCTTGCCCCCGTCTCGATGTATACCGTTCTCTCCAGCATATCTATGCTCAGTTGATTGATGATGAAAACGGTGTAACACTTGTTTCAGCTTCAACTGTTGAAAAGGATTTCAAGGATTATGGCGGAAACAAGGACGCAGCCTTCAAGGTTGGTAAGTTATTAGCAGAGCGTGCAGCGGCAAAAAACATCGTTGATGTAGTTTTCGACCGCGGCGGTTACATTTATCACGGCCGTGTTCAGAGCTTGGCCGAAGGCGCCCGTGACGGCGGCCTCAACTTCTAAGAAAGGGAGGAATTAACTTTGGCTAAATTTGACGCAGCTCGTAAAGACTCTGAATTCCAGGAAAGAGTCGTAGCTATTAACCGTGTATCAAAGACAGTTAAGGGTGGTAGAATTATGAAATTCTCAGCTCTCGTTGTTGTTGGTGACGGTGAAGGCACAGTAGGTTTTGGCTTAGGTAAGTCAAACGAAGTTCCCGATGCAATCCGTAAAGGTATCGAGGACGCAAAGAAAAATCTCGTTAAGGTTGCTCTTAAGGGCACAACTATTCCTCACGAGATCATTGGTAAATTTGGTGCAGGTGTAGTACTTCTCAAACCCGCAGCACCCGGTACCGGTGTTATCGCCGGCGGCCCCGTTCGTGCAGTTGTTGAGACAGTTGGTATTAAGGACATTCGTGCTAAGGCACTTCGTTCTAACAACCCCTGCAATGTAGTTAGAGCTACAATGGACGGACTTATGAAGCTTCGTAATGTTGAAGAAGTTGCTAACATTCGTGGCAAATCCGTTAAGCATTTTAAAGACTAAGGAGGATGGCATAAATGGCTAACATTAAAGTTAAGCTCGTAAAGAGCCTTATTGGTTCAAAGAAAGATCAGATTGCCACCGCCTATGCGTTAGGTCTCCGTAAAATTGGCGATACATCAATTCAGCCTGATAATGCGCAGACTAAAGGCAAAATCAGAAAAATCGCTCATCTTATTGAGGCTACTGAAGAATAAGCAAGGAGGTGCAACATATGAAGCTTCACGAGCTTTCACCCGCAGCTGGTTCCAAAAAGGACGTAAAGCGTATCGGTAGAGGTCCTGCTTCAGGTCAGGGTAAAACTGCTGGTAAGGGTCACAAAGGCCAGAAGGCACGTGCCGGTCGTGGTATGCGTGCTGGTTTTGAAGGTGGTCAGATGCCTTTACAGAGACGCCTTCCCAAAAGAGGTTTTGTTAATATTTTCGGCAAGGAGTTTGCTATTGTTAACGTAGCAGCACTCGAAGAGAGATTTGAGGATGGTGCAGTAATTGATATTGCTGCTCTCAAAGAAGCAGGTCTCGTAACTAAGACACTTGATGGTGTTAAGGTTCTTGCTCATGGTGATATTACTAAAAAGTTCACCGTAAAGGTTAATGCTTATTCTGATGCAGCTAAAGCTAAGATCGAGGCTGCTGGCGGAAAGGCAGAGGTGATTTGAAGTGTTTCAGACAATATCTAATGCATGGAAAATCCCCGAATTAAGAAAAAAGATTCTGTTTACTGCGTTTATCGTAATTATTTACAGAATCGGTGCAAACATTCCGGTTCCCTTCGTTGATATCCCTGCAACAGGTCTTATTGACACAGCTTCAGGTACAACATTCCTTAACTACCTTAGCATGATGACCGGTGATGCATTCAACTACGGTACAATTTTCGCACTCTCAATCACACCGTATATTAACAGCTCTATTATTATTCAGCTTCTTTCGGTTGCGATTCCTGCCCTTGAAAGACTTTCTAAAGAGGGTGAAGAGGGTAAGAAAAAGATCGCAAAAATTACTCGTTATATGACACTCGGCCTTGGCGTTCTTCAGAGCGTTGCATACTTCATCTACCTCAATGCAAAGAATTATCTTATGTATCAGGGTGATGGTTTCGGCAAGGTTTTCCAGGGCATCGTTGTTGTAGCTATCCTCACAGCAGGTACAACACTTGTTATGTGGCTTGGTGAACAGGTTAACGATAAGGGTATCGGTAACGGTATTTCAATAATCCTCTTTGCAGGTATTATTTCACGTATTCCGACTGAAATGACAATGCTTTTCGGTACAGAATCAGGCGGTTATTTCGCTCGCGGTGGTATTTATTACTTCCTCGCTCCGTTCGTTCTTGTATGCTATCTTCTTATGATCGCTTACATCGTATGGATGGATAACGCAGAGCGCAGAATCCCCGTTCAGTATGCAAAAAGAGTTGTTGGCCGTAAGATGTACGGTGGACAGAGTACACATATTCCGATTAAGGTTAATATGAGTGGTGTTATGCCCGTTATCTTTGCAAGCTCAATTCTTTCATTGCCTCCAACAATCAATCTTTTTGTTGCAAATAAGATTGAGGAAGGTAGTTTCTGGGAGAAATTCTTCGGATGGTTTGAGCCTACAAGCTGGGTATATGCAGTTCTCTTCTTCCTTATGATTATATTCTTTGCATATTTCTATGCAGCAATTCAGTACAATCCTACTGAAATGGCAAACAATATCCGTAGCAACAGTGGTACAATCCCCGGCATTCGTCCCGGTAAGCCCACTGCACACTACATCGAAAAGATCATTTCAAGAATCATTCTTCTCGGCGCATTACTCTTAAGTGTTGTTGCTTTGTTCCCAACATTGTTCACAATCATTACAGAGATGATTCTCGGCGAGACTAAAGGAATGAACATTTCATTGGGTGGTACTTCAATCATCATTATGGTTGGTGTTGCTCTTGAAACTGTTAAACAGCTTGAAAGCCAGATGATGCTTCGCCATTACAAAGGCTTCCTTGATTAATTAAGGAGGGTAATATAATGAAACTTATATTCCTCGGCGCTCCAGGCGCAGGCAAAGGTACACAGGCGGAAATCATCGCAAAAGAGCTTAAAATCCCTACAATTTCCACAGGAAATATTATCCGTGAGGCACTTGCCAACGGAACAGATATGGGACTTAAAGCAAAAGCATTTATAGAAGCCGGTAAGCTTGTTCCTGATGATGTTGTTATAGGCATCATCAAGGAAAGGCTTGCAGCCGATGATTGCAATGGCGGATTCATTCTTGATGGTTTCCCCAGAACAATTCCTCAGGCTGAGGCTCTTGATAATATGGGTATCATTATTGACAAGGTTGTTGATATTGATGTTCCCGATGAAAACATAGTAAACAGAATGTCAGGCAGACGTGTATGTAAGGCTTGCGGTTCTTCTTATCATATTGAAAATAAGAAGCCAAAGGTTGACGGTGTATGCGATGCATGTGGCGGTGAGCTTCAGATTCGTAAGGATGATGCTCCTGAAACAGTGCTTGACAGACTTAATGTTTACCACGAACAAACCGAACCGTTAAAGGATTATTACGCAAAATGCGGAAAGCTTCGCAGCGTAGAAGGTACTGCTCCTATTAGTGAGATTACAGCATCTATCCTTAAGGTATTGGAGGATTAAGCATGATAGTGCTTAAAAGCGAAAAGGAAATTAAGCAGATGCTTGAAGCCTGCAGAATTTCCGCAGAGGCACTTAAAGTTGCAGGTGAGGCGGTTGAGCCGGGTGTTTCAACCTGGGAAATCGATCGCGTGGCACGTAAGTATATAGAAAGTAAAGGTGCGATACCCACTTTCCTTAATTACAACGGCTTTCCTGCAGCTGCATGCATTTCCATAAATGACGAGGTTATTCATGGTATTCCTGATAAATCACATATCATAAGAGCGGGTGACATAGTAAGTATCGACCTCGGAGCCCGAATCAACGGTTATACCGGTGATAATGCTGCTACTTTCGCGTGCGGAGATATTTCTGCTGAAGCGAAGCGGCTGATAGAAACTACCGAACAAAGCCTTTACGAAGGCATTAAGAAGGCGGTTTCCGGCAGCAGACTCGGTGATATTGGTAACGCAATCCAGACTTATTGCGAGGAACGCGGTTACGGTGTTGTCAGAGAATATACAGGTCACGGCATAGGCGCCGCACTTCATGAAGACCCTGCGGTACCAAATTACGGCATACCCGGAAGGGGAGCAAGATTGGTGCCCGGCATGACAATTGCCATTGAACCCATGATTAATCAGGGTAAGGCATCTGTCAAAACATTGTCCGATGGCTGGACGGTAAAAACAACCGACGGCAAGTTGTCCGCACACTTTGAGCATACAGTTGCAATAACAAGCAGCGGGCCGTTAATTATGACAAAGATTTAAAAGACAGAATGAAAATCAAAATTAGTCAGGGAGGTATTTGTTATGTCCAAAGACGATATGATCGAAGTAGAGGGTACTGTGTTAGAAGCATTACCTAATACAACATTTCAGGTTGAACTTGAAAATGGTCATAAAATTTTAGCTCACATTTCCGGCAAGTTGAGAATGAACTATATTCGTATTCTTCCGGGTGATAAGGTTACAGTAGAAATGTCGCCATATGACCTTACACGTGGGCGTATAACATGGCGTTCAAAATAAGAAATCAGACATAAGCTGAATTTTAGGAGGTATTCTAATGAAAGTCAGACCTTCTGTCAAGAAAATTTGCGAAAAATGCAAAGTAATCAAGCGTAAGGGAAAAATCATGGTAATCTGTGAGAATCCCAAGCACAAACAGCGTCAGGGCTAAGCTCTACGCAAACCATTATTTGGAGGTGCAACTGACAAATGGCGCGTATTTCAGGTGTTGATTTACCAAGAGATAAAAGAGTCGTAGTTGGTCTTACCTATATCTTCGGTATCGGTCCCAAGACAGCTAATGACATTATCGCAGCTACAGGCGTAGATCCCGACGTAAGAGTTAAAGATCTTACAGAGGATGATGTAGCAAAATTACGTGAGTATATTGATCACAACGTTAAGGTCGAAGGTGACCTTCGTCGTGAAACAGCTTTCGATATCAAAAGACTTGTAGAAATTGGTTGCTATCGTGGCGTACGTCACAGAAAAGGTCTTCCGGTTAGAGGTCAGCGTTCAAAAACAAACGCACGTACTCGTAAAGGTCCTAAGAAAACAATAGCTAACAAGAAGAAATAAGTCAGGGAGGTATTAGAATGGCTACAAAAGCAACCGGCAAAAAGGCCGGAACACGCAAGCGTCGTGAGCGTAAAAATATTGAACGCGGTGCGGCTCATATCCAATCCACCTTCAATAACACAATAGTTACTATTACTGATACTCAGGGTAACGCAGTTTCATGGGCAAGTGCCGGTGAAATGGGCTTCAGAGGTTCTCGTAAGTCCACACCATTTGCTGCTCAGACTGCTGCAGAGACTGCTGCTAAAGTTGCTATTGAGCACGGTATGAAAACTGTTGAAGTTTATGTTAAAGGTCCGGGTGCAGGAAGAGAAGCAGCAATCAGAGCATTACAGGTTGCCGGTCTCGATGTTACACTTATTAAAGACGTAACTCCTATTCCTCACAACGGCTGTCGTCCGCCCAAGAGAAGGCGTGTATAACATAATAGGAGGATTAGAATTATGGCAAGATATACCGGTGCGGTATGTAAGCTTTGCCGCCGTGAGGGCCAGAAGCTCTTTTTAAAGGGTGGCAGATGCTATACCAATAAATGTGCACTTGAACGTCGTTCTTATGCACCCGGCCAGCATGGTCAGGGTCGTAAAAAGGTTTCAGAATACGGCATGCAGCTTCGTGAGAAGCAGAAAGCAAGACGTTATTATGGCCTTCTTGAAGGACAGTTCCACAAATATTTCCTTATGGCTGAAAAGATGCAGGGCCAAGCAGGTGAAAACCTTCTTAAAATCTGCGAAAGCCGTTTGGACAATATTGTTTACCTTCTTGGCTGGGCAGATTCCCGTGCAGAAGGCAGACAGCTCGTTACACATGGTCATTTCTGTGTTAACGGAAAGAAAGTTGATATCCCTTCTTACCTTTGTAAGGCAGGAGACGTAGTTTCCATTAAGGAAAAATCAGCTCAGACCGACGCTTTTAAGAATATTATCGAAGCAAACGCAAGTCGTCCGGTTCCCGCATGGCTTGACATTAATCGTGAAGCACTTTCCGGTAAGGTTATTAACCTTCCTGAAAGAGATCAGATTGATGTTCCCGTTGCAGAGCATCTTATCGTCGAGTTCTATTCAAAATAATGCTCTTTAGCCTCACGCCTGTAATGACAGGCAAAACAAAAATCGCAGTTATGCTGTGCAATTTTAAGGAGGGTTTGGTATGATTGGAATTGAGAAACCTGAAGTGAAGTTCATTGGTTCAGCAGAAGATTCAGCATATGGTACCTTTGTTGTGGAGCCTCTTGAAAGAGGTTTCGGTACAACTCTTGGTAACAGCCTTAGAAGAGTTCTTTTATCATCTCTTCCAGGTTATGCTATTACTTCAGTTAAAATCGACAATGTTCTTCATGAATTCTCAACGATCCCGAACGTAAAAGAGGATGTTACCGAGATAGTTCTTAACCTTAAGGGCGTTATTCTCAAAATACACGGAGACGGTCCCAAAACTATGTATATAGAAGCAAACGGCTCCGGTGAAATTACAGCGGGTGACATCAAAGCTGATTCAGAGGTTGAAATTCTTAACCCTGAACATCACATTGCAACACTTGATGCTGATGCACATGTTGTTATGGAACTTACTGCTGATAAAGGCAGAGGCTACGTTTCTTCAGATAGAAACAAACAGCTTCTTGACCCCACAATCGGCGTAATCGCTATTGACTCAATCTATACACCCGTATTAAAGGTGAACTACACAGTTGATAACACTCGTGTAGGTCAGATTACCGACTATGATAAGCTTACTATAGAAATCTGGACAGATGGTACAATTTCCGCTAAGGATGCTGTTTCATTTGCTGCAAAGATTCTCACAGAGCATCTCAACCTTTTTGTTGAGCTTTCAGATGAAGTTTCTAACACAGAGATTATGGTTGATAAAGATGATTCTGAAAACGGTAAGGTTCTTGAAACAACTATTGAAGAGCTTGATCTTTCAGTTCGTTCATTTAACTGTCTCAAGAGAGCCGGTATTAATACTGTTGAAGATTTGATCAACAAAACTGAAGATGATATGATGAAGGTAAGAAACCTTGGTAGAAAATCTCTTGAAGAGGTTGTTGCTAAGCTTGCTTCACTTGGTCTTTCACTTCGCGATGAAGATGAATAAGATTTGACAAAGGAGTGATTTAGATGCCAGGAACCAGAAAACTCGGCAGAGCCAGTGATCACCGCGATGCTATGCTTCGTAACATGGTTACATCTTTACTCGAAAATGGTAAGATGACAACAACAGTCACAAGAGCGAAAGAAGTTCGCGCTATGGCTGAAAAAATGATCACCCTCGCAAAAGTTGATAGTCTCCATAATAAGAGACAGGCTTTGGCATATATTACTAAGGAAGATGTAGTTAAAAAGCTTTTTGACGAAATCGCACCTAAGTATAAAGACGTAAACGGCGGTTATTGCCGTATAATCAAGACTGAAGCTCGCCGCGGTGACGCTGCAGAGATGTGCATTCTTGAATTAGTTTAATTAAAACAAAAAATTGCCTGACACATTATTGTGTCAGGCAGCTTTTTAATTATCAGAAAAAGAGAAGCTCGGTCAGTATCAACTGACCGAGCTTTTTGTTGAGAAAAATTAATAATTGTTCCCTAAAATGTATCTGTTATTAAGATTAGTCTTTGTTAAGTATTATTTTTGCTATTTTATAAACGTCACCGCAACCAAGTGTAAGAACGAGGTCACCCTCTGTAATATTTGCTTTAAGGTAATCCGCTACCTCAGGGAAGGTTTTGTACCATACACTTCCTGGAATCTCATCAGCAAGATCCTGGGTTGTAATTCCGTAAGTATTAATTTCTCTGGAACCCATAATTTCTGTCATAACAACCTTATCAGCTATTGATAAAGCTTTTGCGAATGCTTTAAGGTGCATATGTGTACGGCTGAAGGTGAAAGGCTGGAAAACTGCCCAAACACGTTTGTAGCCCATTTTCTTTGCAGCAGAAAGTGTAACCTCAATTTCTGCAGGATGATGAGCATAGTCATCAACGATATCTGCACCGTTATATGCACCGAGGTATTCAAAACGTCTGCCGGCACCTTTGAAAGTAGCAACATTGATTTGGCATTGCTCAAAGCTTGCACCAAGATGCATCGCAGTACAAATTGCTGCCAGGGAGTTAAGTACATTATGCTCACCGGGGATGCTGAGCTCAATTTTACCTAAGAGTTCACCTTTGTGATAAACATCGTAGCAAGGGAAGGCACCGTCCTTCCACTCTACGTTTTTAGCAACAAAGTCGCAGCTATCATTCTTACCGAAGGAAATCATTGTTTTACCTTCAACACCCGCGATACTGTCTATTGTGTTTTGGTCATCGCCGTTATAAATTACGCTCTTTGTTGACATATTTGCGAATTTTCTAAAGGATGCTTCAAGATTTTCAAGGGTTTTGAAATATTCCATATGATCGCGGTCAACGTTAAGAATAACACTGATATCAGGTGTTAAATCAAGGAATGTATCCTTGTATTCGCAAGCCTCGCATACGAGAATATCACTATTACCTACTCTGCCGTTTGTACCGGTAAGGGGTAATCTTCCGCCTATAACCGCAGAAGGGTCAAAGTTGCTTTCTATGAGTATGTGTGTAAGCATAGATGTAACTGTTGTTTTTCCGTGGGTACCACATACACCGACACAATTATCGTATTTTCTTGTGAAATAGCCGAAAAGCTTACTGCGCTCAAAGGTAGGGATACCTTTTTCTTTTGCAGCAACAAGTTCGGGGTTATCAGGTAAAAGAGCAGCGGTATAAACAACCATGTCAGCGCCATCAACATTTTCTGCTTTCTGACCCATAACAACGGGTATACCCATATCACGAATACGCTTAACCGTATCAGATTCGTTATTATCAGAGCCGGTAAGATAATGGCCCTGTGAATGCAAAATTTCGGCAAGGGGACACATACCACTGCCGCCGATACCTATAAAGTGGATTCGCTTTGCATTTTTAATAGCGTCATCTATAATCATTGAAACGATTTCCTTTCATTGTTAACTGTAGAAATTATACTCCTATTTTATGAAAAAATAAACCCCAAAAACATATTAATTAGTGTTGTTTTTGATATTTATTATACTTTCCTTGAAAAAATTATGCTTTTTAAGAGCTTTTTGTAATAAAAAGCCTAATACACCGCAGGATATTACTTCGCCAATACCTACAGTTAAAAAGAAATACCAATATGTGCCCTCAAGGTTATATACATACATAAGCACAAAGGGTACTGTAATTGCATTTGCAATTATGGGCGGTAAGGTGGCAAGTAGAGGATGATTCTTTAAAATCCTTGAGCCTATAGCACCGATAAGGGTCGCAAGACTACCGAAAATCACATCTGTAACTGCGCATCCGGTAAGCAGATTGGCTGTAAGGCAACCGATAAAAAGACCGGGTATGGCATAGGGTGTAAAGATAGGCAGAATAGTAAGTGCTTCTGAGAATCTTACTTGTATGGCACCGCTTGAAAGACCGAGTGCAGATGCAACGTATGTAAGTACAACGTACATTGTTGCAATAACAGCACCTGTGACAATGCCATAGATTTTTTGCTTTTTTTTCAATTTTATCACTCCATAGTTTTTATTATTGTGAGGATGGTTTCGAACTCACATTTTTATATTGAAAAATTTTTAAATGTGATATATTATAAATATATCAATAAAAAAGAGGTGTATCCCTGATGATTAATGTAACAATTTGGAATGAAGGCCGTCACGAAAAAACGAGTGACGAGGTAAAAGCAGTTTACCCCGAAGGCATCCATAATTTTATTGCTGATTTTTTGAAGGTTAATGATGACCTTAATATAAGGACAGCAACTCTCGATGACCCCGATAACGGCTTGCCTGATGATGTTCTGGAAAGCACCGACGTTATGCTTTGGTGGGGTCATATGGCACATGATGAGGTGCCGGATGAGCTTGTAACAAAAGTATGGAACCGTGTTATGCGTGGTATGGGCTTTATTGCTTTGCATTCAGCACATTTTTCCAAGCCTTTTATAAAACTTATGGGAACAACATGCTCACTTAAGTGGCGTGATGGTGACCGCGAAAGAGTATGGTGTGTTAACCCGACACATCCTATAGCAAGGGGTATTCCTGAATATTTCAATATTCCCGTCGAGGAAATGTATGGTGAACGTTTTGATATACCTGCTCCCGATGAGCTTGTGTTTCTCGGTTGGTTCAAGGGTGGCGAGGTGTTCCGTTCAGGCTGCTGCTGGAGAAGGGGATTAGGAAAGGTTTTCTATTTCCAACCCGGTCACGAAAGCAATCCTACATATCATTTGCCTGAGGTTCAGAAAATTATAGCTAATGCGGTTTATTGGGCAGCTCCCGAAAAGGTTGTTGACTCCATCGAATGCCCGTGGGTTGATGTTACAGAGAACTCTTATGACGGACCCAATAAATAATTATATCACAAAATTATAAAACAGTAAAGGGGAATTTACGTGCTTAAATTTTTGTTCCAGGGCGATTCCATAACGGATGCAGACAGAATTCGTGATAATGACAATAACTATGGTTTCGGCTATCCTAACCTTTTTGTTGCAGATGTAAGTAAAAATCGCGTAGGTGAATTCGAGTTTGTGAATCGTGGTATAAGCGGTAACAGAATCGTTGACGTATACGCCCGTATAAAAAGGGATATATTAAACCTTAAGCCTGATTATATGTCAATTCTTATAGGTGTTAATGATGTATGGCACGAATTAGCTGATTGTAATGGTGTTGCGCCTGAGAAATTTGAAAAAGTGTACTGTATGCTTATTGAAGAAATACTTGAAGCCTTGCCGGACATTAAAATCCTTATTTTAGAGCCATTTGTGCTTAAGGGTACTGCAACTTCGGAAAAATGGGATGCTTTTCATTCAGGTGTTTTGGAAAATGCGAAAATCGCAAAGAGAATTGCAGAAAAATATAAACTTACTTTTGTACCGTTGCAGAAAAAATTTGATGAAGCGGTTGTTGATGATGATACAGCTTACTGGCTTGCGGATGGTGTTCATCCTACGGGTGCAGGTCATCAGATTATTAAGGAAGAGCTTATGAAAGCTTTTGCTTCAATATAAAACTAAAAAAGATTGTGAAGCAGTATCTGTTTCACAATCTTTTTGTATCATCGGTTATATTTTAATTATACCGTCGCAGTTTTCAGGCTCTGCAACCTTGATTATATAGTCCCTTTCGTTTAATGCACCGATGCTTTTAAGAGCATCAACAGAGGTGTTGTAAGCAAGGGCAGGGGTGTTGTTTTCTCTGCTTAAATGAGCAAGGTGTATGTGAGTTGTACCCTTGTTTATAAGTGTGCATAAGGTATCGGCACAGGCTTTGTTTGAAAGGTGTCCTACATCAGATAAAATACGCTTTTGCAGGGTGTAAGGGTATGGACCTTTACGGAGCATATCAATATCGTGGTTAGATTCAATGTATACAAGCCGTGATCCTGATATTTCATTTAATAATTCGGGACTTACATAGCCTGTATCTGTGGCAATAGCAACCTTTGTTATGCCGTCTGTACCTGTTATAACATAGCCTCTGCCGTCGGCACAATCATGGGAGGTTTTTATGGGCTTTATATTAAGCCCTGCAACGGTAACATCATCTGTGTTTATAACGTTATCTATGTTGTCGGGGGTTAAAATACCCTTGTTTTTTAAAGCAAGTATAGTACCGGCAGAAGCATAGATGGGAATATTGTGCTTTGTTGCAAAAACACGTAATCCGTTAACATGGTCGGAATGTTCATGGGTTAAAAAAATGCCCTTGATAGAGTCTGCTTCTACTCCGATATTTTTTAGCATCAAGTCAGTTTGCTTGGCACTTCTGCCTACGTCAACAAGTATACCGCCATCGCGGTCACCTATGTAAACAGAATTGCCGCTGCTTGATGAAAACAGCGGACAAAACTTTAACATATTAATTAATCCTCTTCAAAATCAACTCTTGAAATATCAGCACCAACAGCGGTAAGTTTTTCAATTATGTTTTCATATCCTCTGTCTATAAGCTTGATATTCTCGATTGTTGTTTCACCCTGAGCAATAAGACCGGCAATAACCATTGCTGCACCTGCACGAAGGTCATCTGCCTGAACAGGAGCACCGCGTAAAGCCTCAACACCTGTGATAAGTGCCGTGTCACCGTTAACAATGATGTTTGCACCCATACGTCTAAGCTGGTCAATGTATTTGAAGCGATTATCCCAAACATCTTCAACTACTGTGCTTGTGCCGTTGCAAACGCAAAGCAGTGTGGCAAACTGTGGTTGCATATCTGTTGGGAAACCGGGGTGGGGGCTTGTTTTAACTCTGCAGGCCTTCGGTCTTTCGCCTGAAGAAATGATGCGAACACTTTCGTCGCCCTCAATAACGGTAACACCGCAATCTTCGATCTTGTTAGTAATAGATTCAAGATGCTTCGGTATAACGTTATCAATAACAACGTCACCACCGGTTGCAGCAGCGGCAACCATATAGGTGCCTGCTTCGATCTGGTCGGGAATTATGGAGTATGTGCAACCGTGCATTTCGGATACACCGCGGATTTTAATAACCTCGGTACCTGCGCCGCGTACATCTGCACCCATAGAGTTCAGGAAGTTAGCAAGGTCAACTATATGAGGCTCTCTTGCAGCATTCTCGATAACTGTAAGGCCTTTTGCCTTTACAGCTGCCAACATAGCGTTAATTGTTGCACCAACGGAAACAACATCAAGATATATTGATGAGCCGTAAAGCTCGTCAGCTTCAACATCCACAACAGCACTTTCGGTATTAACCTTTGCACCAAGTGCCTCGAATGCCTTTATGTGCTGGTCAATAGGTCTTACACCGAAATAGCAACCGCCGGGAAGGGCAACACTTGCTTTGCCGTAGCTACTGAGTAATACGCCCAAAAGATAGTACGATGCACGAAGTTTACGTGTCATTTCATCGGGAATGGTGATTGATGGGTCAATGTTCGTTGAATCAACAACCATAGCACCGGGCTCGGGCATCTCAACCTCTGCGCCGATATGACGGAGTATTTTTGCCATCATACGAACATCACTGATTTCGGGAATATTCTCTATTCGGCAGGGCTCACCCGCAAATACAGCGGCAGCAATAATCGGCAAAGCTGCGTTTTTAGCACCGCTGATAGTTATTTTACCGTTAAGCTTATTTCCACCATGGATAACAAATCTTTCCACAATTTGCACTCCTTCAAATAAACAAGTATGTGCCGAAAATTCGGCATAAAAATTCACTTTAATATTAACCTTAAGTAGTATAACACTTTTCCCTTAAAAAGGGAAGTACTATTTTGAAAGAATAAGCATAATAATTAACATAAATTTTTTGGTTTATTTTGTTAGCAATAAACAAAACATCTGTTTGCTTATTAAACAAACAGATGCCTTTGCTATTGGTTTTGTTCTATTAACTCCAGGGCGATTCTCTGAAGCTCTTCGATAGAGCTGATAAGGCCTATTTTTGCACGGTAATTTGCGGCACCGTGTAAACCCTTTGTGTACCAGCCGGCATGCTTCCGTGCTTCGCGGATGCCTACGTATTCTCCCTTGTATTCACATATTTTCTCTATATGTCTAAGCATTATTGACATTCTTTGAGAAACGGGTGGATCGGGTAAAATAACCTCGTGATCAAGGTAAGCGTTGATCTGCTCGAAAACCCAGGGTCTGCCTAAAGCACCTCTGCCGACCATTACCATGTCACAACCTGTTGCTTCCATCATTTTTGCGGCGGTAATGCCGTCAACTATATCACCATTTCCTATAACGGGTATTGAAACTGAGGCTTTGACTTCCTTTATTATGTCAACGTTTACGGGTGGTGCATACATCTGCATTTTAGTTCTGCCGTGTACAGTAATAGCGGAGGCGCCTGCCTGCTCGCACATTTTTGCAAGTTCAACGGCAACTATGCTGTTATCATCCCAACCTGACCGCATTTTTACTGTTACGGGGACTGTTGAAGCCTTTACTACGGCTTCGACGATGTCAGCGGCGAGTCGAGGGTTTTTCATTAGAAGTGCGCCACCGCCTGAAGATGCTACCTTTGGTGCAGGGCACCCCATATTGATATCAATGAATTGGGGTGAATATTCAAGGACACGCTCGGTGGCTATAGCCATTGTTTCAGGTGAGTTTCCGAAAATCTGAGCACCGCAAGGACGCTCCGTCTCTGTTATCATAAGTAATTCGGAGCTTTTTTTGTCACCAAGACTAATGCCCTTGGCACTTGCCATTTCACCTACGGTGTATGCGGCACCGAATCCTCTGCAAAGCTCGCGAAATGCTCTGTCTGCTACACCTGCAAGAGGGGCAAGTGCAGCTTTTTCATTTATTTCAAGATTGCCTATTTTCATAATTCACCAACCTTTTTTTCAGGATGAAAATCCCTATGGACTATTATAGAAGAATATCACGAAATTGTTTACAAATCAAGTCTAATTGTGAGAAGCTATGTATGTAGAAATAAATATATTTCCCAAAATATTGTAACATATTGGGAAGTTTCACAGTTTTTTTGCATTATGTTTGTTAAAAGTGATAATATAAATTTCTTGACAAATGTGTTATAATTCAATGGTAAAAGTATACTTTTAATTTGGAGGAATACCCTATGAAGACAAGCTTAAAAAAATCTTTAGCTGTTTTTATGGCTGCTCTTATGCTTCTTTCTGTTGTAAGCGTATCTGCTGCAGCTGCCACAACTTACTCAATTACGTTTAAGCCCGGCGAATATGCTAAAGAAACAGAAGAATACGTTTTTGAAGACATCGAAAAGAACGAATACCGCGTTCTTCTTGGTGAAACTTACACCCGTACAGGTTATGATCACACAGGTTGGTCAACTAACGTAAGAGGTACAACAAGAACCTACACTCTTGAGAGAAACCTCAAGGTTACAAAGAGTCTTACTCTTTATCCTTACTGGACAGCTAAGAAGTTCAGCGTTACTTTCGCAGCAGGTGAGTTCGGTATCGGTACTGAAAAGGTTGTTAGTAACATTACCTTTGACAAGACAACAACATCTCCTGAGGCACTCTTCACTCGCGAAGGTTACCTTCAGGTTGGTTGGACTGCACAGGTAATTGAATACTCTGTTGATGAAAATGGTAACGAGGTAGCTACAGAGGTTACATCAAACATTGGCTTTAAGGAGAAAACTGCTCCTGTTACAGGTGATATCGTTTACTATCCCGTTTGGGAAAAGGTTATTTATGATACAGATATCGAAGTTACAGGCTCAAGCTTTGGTGCAAACTGCGAAGACTATACTTCAGTTATCACAAACACAATCACAATCACCAACAATGGTAACACAGTAATCAACTATACACTTCCCTCAAGTGCAAATTACGATATTACCGTTCAGAGCGGCGATCTTGCTCTTGCAGCAGGTAAAACTCTTGTTGTTGCTATTAAGCCTAAGCTTAATTTACCTGTCGGCACTTATGACGAAACACTTACACTTGCTTGTGATTACGCAGCTTTCTCAGTAGCTTTTGATGCTACATATAAAGTAACTGCACATAGCTTCGACAAGTATGTTTCTAACAATGACGCTACTTACACTCAGGACGGTACAAAATCTGCAGAATGTTCAAACGGATGCGGTACTATTGATACAATTCCTGATGTTGGCAGTATGAAGGTTTTCTCAGCAGATAACAACTCTGTTAAGGGTCTTCTTCCCGAATACATCTACCACAAGACAGTTCGCTTCACAGTTTACGGTAGCGGTATGGATAACGCAGAGGCTCAGGAAGGCGACAAGAGATATCTTCCCACATATTGGTATGTAAACGATACATTCAATGGTGAATTCACAGAGGATTCAACATTTACAGTTAACTATGTTCACACAGATTTCGGTGCATTTACTCTTACCGTTAACTATAAAGAGCAGCAGTTAACAAACGGTGAATGGATTGATACCGGTGTGGAAGACGTTAAGGAATTCAAATATTCTATCGGTCCTTCTGAAAAGGATGAGGAAGAGGTTGTAAGACCTAATACAATCGTTAATATCATCTTTGGTCTTTTCGGTTACTTGTTCAGCCTTATTGGTGGCTTGTTCTCATAATATAATATAATTTAACCCCGACTGTGTGTTAACACGGTCGGGGTTTTTGAATATGTAATTATGAAATTGTGGCTTAAATAATAAAGCTGTATAATTCTCCTTCAATGAGAGTAAGCTCTCCTTTTTGGCCTTTTTCAAGTCCATCATACATTTCCTGCGGAACATCTATAGTTATTTTTTCATTGTTGTCGGTCTCAAAGCATACCGTGAAAAAAGTCACAGCTTTTGGCTGCTTGATTCCAACCATTTCTACACGACAATTCATATCAATGATTTCGGCATTGCATTTCAACGTTTCGAAATCAGTTTTTATTTCCCCGAAAATTTCTGTTGATGGTTTTTCTTCGGTGTCACTTTTTTTACTTTGCTTTATAACCCGGATAATGTAGATAGTGAATATAATCAGTACCAGAAAGCAGATGCAAATACCGATAATAACTTCCATATAATCACCTTATTCATAATGTTATATTAACGAAACCATTGTATCACATTTAATCTGAAAATACAATCCGGGTGTGGGTGTCGAAAAATCAATGCGATGCATAGTATGTAATCCTTTCAAAGAAAGGTATGTAATCAATCCGAAGGAGAAATGCACCTATGGTGATGACATACAGCTTCGATGATTACATACGCCTGACGGCGATTACATACCAATCCTTCGGATTGGATAAAAAACAAAGGACTTCTTACGAAGTCCTTTGTTTTTTGGCAGTACGTCTCATTTTAGAACCACTGATATTTGTTTTTATCCCCAGTGCAACTCATAATAATACCAATTATTTGTGATTTGTTTTACGAAACACCAATCTGTACCATTGTTAGGTTTTCCGAAATATGTTCCGTCATCATCTTCATATTTTTCACCCATATTATCATCTGAATAAAAATCAGGAACAAGAGCCTCATTGTTTTCGGTGTAATAATACCCATAATAAACGCCACCAACAGTCAATCCTGTGGATTCATAATCAAAAAACTCAATTTCTTTTTCTGTTGAAAGGTTATCAATATTATCTAAAACATAGTTTGATATTTCATTATACCTACTATTTGATATTGACATACCTTCACAAGCAGTAAAGGAAAGAATAATACATATGCACATTAGTATTAATATAAGTTTTTTCATTATAATACCACCTTGATTATTTATTCAATTTACTTTTAGCTGTTTTTATTGAAGCAATCAATAAAATTCTTATGGTAGAACAAGTTTTATCAATGGACTTGTACGTTGCTTCATCAATATAATCGGATTTAAAAAGCATTTCTAACCATTTCCCTGTTTCATTTGCTTCTTTCAAAGCAATTTCAAGCTTAGCAATGAAGTCGGCACGGCTATGACCGTATTTGCTTTCTGCAATGTTAGCACAAACGCTTGTAGCACTTCTGCCAATCTGATTAGAAATTATTGTTTCGTGTTTAGTTTTTAACTCTTTTGTAAGTTTCAAAACATCAACAGATAATTTCATAGACAAATCTGAAAGCTTATCTTCTTTCATTGCTGTCACCTCTTTCGCAATATAAATTATATCATAAATTTGCACAAAGTGCAATGTTATTGGGCGTAAGCCCACATCGTTTGTGCGAAGCACAACACTGTTTGCGATTTATCGCAACATCATTTACACCGTAGGTGTAACTTCGTTTTGTGTCCGCAAGCGGAATGAAGTTGAGCTGACGCTCAAATGAAGTTTGCAACTAAAGTTGCAAAACGATGTTGTGTCCTTGCGGACACAAACACAAAAAATAAAGGACTTCGAAAGAAGTCCTTTATTTTTTGGAGGCGACAACCAGATTTGAACTGGTGAATCAGGGTGTTGCAGACCCACGCCTTACCACTTGGCTATGTCGCCATATAAAAAAATGGAGCGGATGACGAGGCTCGAACTCGCTACCTCCACCTTGGCAAGGTGGCGCTCTACCAGATGA
>JAZRLZ010000053.1:0-44186 GCA_045647125.1 Acutalibacteraceae bacterium
CGGGTGCAGGAAGAACGATTCATGCAGATGATTTTGAGAATGCAATTTACGAAAAAATGAAAGAGAAATTGGCAAACTACAAAGTGATTGAGCATGGCGTTGCACCACCAATAGACCCGAGAGTTGAAGAACTAAAATCAAGAGTAAGTGAAATAGAAACTGAAATTCTTGAAACAGTCAAAGGTGTTAAAGATGCAAGTCCAACGGTTATGAAATACATAAATGAAAATGTTGAAAGATTAGAAGATGAGAAAAGGCAAACGGAAGCTGAAATTCAAAGGTTAAGCGAGAAAAGTTTCGCAATTAAAGAAAAGGTTATATGTGACTTTGAGAGGTTCAATGAACTCTCTTTTGAACAAAAAAGAGCAGTTGCAAATGCCATCATAAAGAAGATTTATGTGTCAAAAGACAAACTCGACATAATCTGGAACATATAACGAAAATACTGGGCAGAATAGCCGTTCTGCCCAGTAAATAAAGGAAAATTTTTTCCATTTGAACGCTTTGGGTCGCCGAATCTCTGGTAATGCACAACCTCTCTTGCACGTAAAAATTTAATAGGCTCACGTACATCGGGGTCATCTACAAGACGCAGTATATTATCATAGGTTGTTCTTGCTTTCTGTTCTGCTGCAAGATTTTCGTGCAGGTCGGTTATAACGTCGCCCTTAACTGCCATTGATGCGGCAGAGTATGGGAATCCGCTTGCCGACGTGGGATAAACGCCAGTTGTTCTGTCTACAAAATATGTGGCAAAGCCGCTTTTTTCAATTTCTTCAAGACTGAGATTTTTGGTCAACTGGTACACAATTGCACCTATCATCTCAAGATGACCAAGTTCTTCCACACCTACATCTGTCAGTAAGCCTTTAAGTTCGGCATAGGGCATTGTGAAGCGTTGCGAAAGATATCTGAGGCTTGCACCAAGTTCACCATCGGGGCCACCGTACTGGCTGATTATGATTTGGGCAAGCTTGGGGTTTGGGTTTTTGATGTTTACCGGGAACTGAAGTTTTTTCTCGTAATTGAACATAGCTTAATCACAGCTCCTTTCGTTTTCCCAGGGCCACGGATCGTTGAGCCAATCTGCATTATCGGAGGACGACACCACAAGCGGACCGTATTTTGCTTCATATTCCTTTTTAAGCATCTTATACTCTGCTGTATACTTGCGGAACATTTCGTTTGCAGATTTATCACAGGGGTGAGTGTCAAGGAACATATGAAGCTCCCATGCGGCAAATTGTGATGTGGATATTCGCATAAGCAACTTTTTGCGTTCATTCATTTACATCACACTCCTGCCGCAGAAAGGTTTGTTGAGGGAAACGAAAAGTGTGCCTTCCTGTAATGCCTTTTCGGGCTCGTAAGTTGTTTTATCAAGCTGAAACGGAACGTAAGCCATAGCAACTACAGGGTCATCGGGAAACTGTGTTTCGACACAATGCTTGTGACAGCTGCAGTCATCATTTTGTCGGGATAACGCTTTTGAGTGACGCATAACTGCATCTGCCATATCAAATTTGATAGTATCAGACATTATGATTCTCCTTTTTGTTTTATGGTGGAAACACCACCTTGTACATAATATGAATATTGATGTGTTGTGTGAAAGGCTTTTGTTTTTTTGCGAAAAAAGAAGCACTCCGCAAGGAATGCTTCCGTATTTTATATGATAACTTTGGGTTTGGTGGTTTGAAAGTGACTCTTGCTTTGTACTATTTTTCATCCCGTTTCAAACCATAAATGCAGTTCGATATTATTCTTGATAAATCAGAAATAGGTTTCTCGCAATCATTTTTTAACCATTCGCATACAATGGCATTTAATCCATTAAGGTAATACATCATTACATATTGTCGGTCTTCGTCGGGGTAACGGAATCTGTCTAAAATCGGATTAAATATGTTTTCAAACATACGTGTATAAACATCTTTAAAACCTAAGGTTTTGTTATGTAACAAGGCTGTTGCAAAAACCTCCTTGTTATCTTTAATGTATGAAAAATAAGGGGTCAGATATTCATCACTTATGAAAATCAGATCTTTTAGCTCGCAGTTTTTTAAATTAAAAGCTATTGATCGGGTGTCGGTTGAAAAGTAAGACAAAAATCCGTTTAATAAATATCGTGTTGTTTCATTTAAAAGGTCGTCAATTGTTTCATAATGTAAATAAAAGGTGGATCTGTTAACCTCTGCAGCTTTACATATTTCGCTTACGGTAATGTATTCAAGGGGCTTCTTTTTTAGTAAAGAAATAAGTGCAAGGTCCATTTTAGTGGCGGTGTTAAAATATTTGCTTTCCGATTTATTCATAAAACCACTCCGTATATAATTTAATTATTCGTCTGCGATTTCGCGGGCAAGCTGAACGATTTCGTAAGCGTATTTTGTTTTGCCCTTTTCAAGCATCTTTTTGTATATGGGATAGTTTACTCCGCATCCGATAAGTCCTATGATGCCTACAATTATACCAATTACAAAGTCTGCAATACCACTGCCGATAACCTGCATTGAAAGGCACATTCCGGTTCCTAAAATAAGTGATGAAATAATACCGAAGGTGTAGGTGAAAATGGTTGCGGGAAGCTTTGCTTTTCTATCTAATTTTTTAAGTGCAACGATTTTTGAATTATCCTTTGGTGCATAGTCCTTTGCAATTGATTCTGCATAAATTTTGTCTGTGTTCATCGTATGAACCTCCTTTTGTTTTTTACAATTTTATTGTAACTGTAGGAGGTTATGTTTTGAACAACAATAATTTGAAAATTTGTTGATTTGAAAAAATTTTGAATATTTAATCCTCGTCAGGCTGTTGACCGTCGTGTGCAAGCCACTTGCATTCGGTTATGTCCATATTTGTAAACGTGGCTTTGAAGGAGGAATCCTCGGGACTGCAGGCGTAGATACCGAAACTGATTTTTCCGTCACCGTGCCACATATGACAAACACGCATCTGTTTGTAAACCGCACCGTCTTCAGAACACTCGATGCAATAATCATCCTCACGTCTACTGAATCTGTACCACATTGATTTTATATCTGCAGCTATTTCTGTGGTTGCCCAATCGGAATATCCGTTGTTTGTAACAACAGAGCCAAGATGTTGGAATTTCTCATTTTCATATTCAATTGATGCTTTAATCCAGTTATCGGAATCAAGATACATCACAATACCGCATTGGTCAAATCTGTGGTTGCTTTGGAATTCTGTTTTAACAACAAAAGAAAAATACTTTTCTTCTGTTTCCATCTGCAAAAGAGGAGCGTTATCATTTCTGAAATGGTAGTATGTCCTTTGCCATAAATCTGTGTGAGGCTTTGTACTTATCTCCGTTTTTTCTGCCGAAACGTAACAGTCGGCAGGCTCTCTTGTCCATTTGAAATTTTTTATATCAAGTTTCATTTTTTTTACCTCTGATTAATATATTATCTTGTGAATTATATCATTTCACCAAAATAAATACAATATTATTTATAGGTTAGTGCAAATATGAAAAATCGAAAATAGTTTCAAAAAATCTCTTGACAAATATAGGAAAATACATATAATAAATGTAGTTAGCGAAGGCTAACTGTAATTTATAACAGAAGAGTTAGCAGAGGCTAACTGACATTGTATGGTGGTTCAGATATGAAATTGAGAGAAGCGGAAGAGGGAATAGAATATATCATTCAGCAGATTGATACTGATGATGAAGAGCTTGATGCATTTTTGTTTTCCCTTGGTTGTTACAGCGGTGAGTCTATAACGGTTGTAGCACATCGTAGAGGCGGATGTACGGTTTCAATAAAAGATGCGCGTTATAATATTGATGCTCAGTTAGCGGAGGCCATAATAGTATGAAAAAATGAGGTCGGACTTTTTTTGTTCGATAAGTTAGCGTTCGCTAACTTAATCAGAGTTTGATTTTAAGTAAAATTTATATAAAGTAGCAAAACGTAAACAGGAGGATTAAAGTGATGAGAATTGCTTTGACGGGTAATCCCAACTCAGGTAAAACCACAATGTTCAATGCCTTGACCGGTCGTAATGAAAAGGTGGGTAACTGGGCAGGTGTTACCGTAGACAAAAAGGAGCATCTTGTTAAGAAAACTTATGCAGGCGGTGAGCAGATTACTGCTGTTGACCTTCCGGGTGCTTATTCAATGTCACCCTTTACGAGTGAGGAGAGCATTACAAGTGCTTATGTTAAGAATGAAAATCCCGATGTTATTATCAATATCGTTGATGCCGATAACCTGAGCCGTAGTCTTTTCTTTACAACTCAGCTTCTTGAACTGGGTATTCCTGTTGTTGTTGCACTTAATAAAAGTGATATCGGTCAGAAGAAGGGTAATACAATTGATGCAGATGCATTATCCTCAAAGCTTGGTTGTCCTGTTGTTAAAACTATATCTACCTCTGCAGACGGCTTGAAGGCTCTTATTACAGCCGCAGTTGCACAGAAGAATAAAACAGTAAAAGCACCCTACATACAGGAAAATATTGACCTTACCGATAAAGCTCAGGTTAGTGAAGCAGACCGTAAACGTTTCAGTTTTGTTAACGGAATTGTTAAAGCGGTAGAAACACGCAAGGTATTAACTAAAGATAAAAATATCGGTGATAAAATCGATAATATTCTTACGAACAAATGGCTCGGTATCCCGATTTTTGCCGTTGTTATGTTCCTTGTGTTCTATATTTCCCAGACAACACTGGGTACCTGGATTGCAGAGGGTGTTGAGGTTGGCGGAAAGTTTATTCCCGGTCTTGTGCCTCTTCTTGAAATCTTCCAGGGATGGGTAGGCGGTTTGCTTGAAAATGCAAATCCCTTGATTTCCGCTATACTTGTTGATGGTGTTATCGGTGGTGTTGTGGCTGTCGTAGGCTTCCTTCCTCTTGTTATGGTTATGTATTTCCTCATTGCACTTCTTGAGGATTGCGGATATATGTCACGTGCCGCTGTTGTTCTTGATCCGATTTTCAAAAAGGTAGGTCTTTCAGGTAAATCGGTTATTCCCTTCGTAATAACTGTAGGCTGTGCCGTTCCCGGTGTTATGGCAAGCCGTACTATACGTAACGAGCGTGAACGCAGAGCAACCGCAATGCTTGCTCCCTTTATGCCCTGTGGTGCGAAAATCCCCGTAATCGCTTTGTTTGCAGGTGTTTTCTTTGAAGATGCATGGTGGGTAAGTGCATTAATGTATTTTGCAGGTATTGCACTTATTTTCCTCGGTGCATTACTTATTAATCTTATTACGGGCTATAAAGCAAGAAAATCTTTCTTCATTATTGAGCTTCCTGAATACAAGGTTCCTTCCTTCTGGGGTGCATTCAAATCTATGTGCAGTCGTGGTTGGGCTTATATTGTAAAAGCCGCTACCATTATCCTTCTTTGCAATATGGCAGTTCAGCTCATGCAGACATTTACATGGGAATTCAAGGTTGCTGAAAGTGCTGATGCATCAATTCTTGCATCAATTGCTTCACCCTTTGCTTATTTGCTTGTTCCTGTTGTGGGCGTTCTTTCATGGCAGCTTGCCGCAGCAGCAATTACAGGTTTCATTGCAAAGGAAAACGTTGTAGGTACTCTTGCTGTATGCTTTGTAGGTCTTGAAAATCTTATTGATACCGAGGAGCTTGCACTTATGGAGGGTGCAGGCACAGAGGTTGCAGGTATTATGGCTATCACTAAGGTTGCCGCTCTTGCTTACCTGATATTTAATCTCTATAGTCCGCCTTGCTTCGCGGCTATCGGTGCTATGAATGCGGAAATGAAAAGTGCAAAATGGCTTTGGGGCGGTATCGGACTTCAGCTTGCAGTAGGCTATACTGTGGCATATCTTGTTTATACTATCGGTACAATTATCGTTGGCGGCACTCTTAATATCGGTGCGGCAATCGGCGGACTTATCGGTGTGTTAGCAATGGTTGGTGTTATAGTGGGTCTTATCTTAAACACCAAAAAGAAAGCAAAGCTCGAAGCTGCTTCTAAATAATAAAAACTATATTCAGTTAGGAATTCGACTATGGAAAATGTTATTGTTGTATTAATACTTGTTGCTATTGCGGCAGCTATTATATGCTACCTTATCCGTGGGAAAAAACGCGGTGAAAAATGTGTGGGTTGCCCCTATGGTAAACAATGTAGCGGCAACTGTAACGGTAACTGCCATCAATAATAGTTCCGTAATAGTGCATAATAGTAAGAAAACACCCGCTTATTCATTTTTGAATAAGCGGGTGTTTGTTGTTATTGTTAGAAGCATTCGATTACATCGGAATCTGCCTTGACAAATGCAATATATTCATTGATATTTGCGGTGATGGTATATGTACCCTTTGTGTAACGCTTTTTATCCTTTGTTAAAATCCACTCGCCCTCGGGAATATATACAGTTTTTTCTGTTTGTCCCTGCTCTGCGATGGGGGCAAAGATGATGTCGTCGCCAAACATATACTGGGTGTCAAGCGTGTAGCAGATTTCATCCTCGGGGTATTCGAAAAACATTGGTCGCATAATGGGGTAGCCTTTTTTACTTGCGATATCCATCTGTGCCTGAATGTAAGGTCTCAGTTTTTCTCGTGTAAGGATAAGGTCTTTAAGAATATGGAAGTTTTCTTCACCGAAGCTCCATATTTCATTAGGATCACCGCTTGGCTCTTTAAGTCCGGGTGTGGGCTCAAAGTGGCGGATTCGTGAACCGTGAAGTCGCATAACGGGACTGAAAAGACCGTATTGGAACCACCTTACAATAAGCTCCTTGAAATAGTCGCTTGTGATATCTGCACCGTAAAAGCCACCGATATCCGTATTCCACCAGGGAATACCGCACATTGCTATATTAAGCCCTGCTCGTATCTGGCAACCAAGACTTTCAAAGCTTGATTCAATATCACCCGACCACACAAGTGAGCCGAATTTCTGACTGCCTAAATACGCACAGCGGGTAAGTGTTATTATATCGTCTCTGCCAATTGATTTGAAACCGTCGTAAGCTAATTTTGAGTAGTAATAGGGATAGAGGAGTGCTACCATATCAGCTCTTCCCTTGTACCATATAAGGTTATCAAAATGCTCGGGGTGTATTTCAGGCTCTGCCTCATCAAACCATAGGGCATCTACACCATTTTCAATGTAATTTTCCTTAAGCTTTTTCCATACAAATTCTCTTGTGGCGGGGTTTGTTACGTCAATCTCGTTTTGCCAACCGTAAAAATTGAAAACCCTATCAGGACCGCGTGCAGTCCGCATGAGCATATTGTTGTTACGCATATAGTGGTAGTTTTCACTGCCATCATTTATTGTGGGCCACGTGGATACAACGAGCTTTGTGTTCATACTGTGAAGCTCGTCGGTCATTGCTTTTACATCGGGCCAGTATGCGGGGTCGAATTTATAGTCGCCTTGCTCTGTCCAATGGAAATAATCGGCAATGATAACTGAAAGGGGAATACCTAATTCCTTGTATTTACGGGCGACCGACAGTAATTCTTCTTGTGTTTCGTATCTTAATCGGCACTGCCAGAAGCCTGTTGCCCATTGAGGCATTTCGGGAGCATAGCCTGTTAAATCGGAAAGGGTTGTGCAAACCTCCTTGGGTGTACCTGCAATAACAACGAAATCCATGAATCTGCAACAATCACAGCTCCAACGGGTGCGGTTGTTTGAAAGCTCACAAAGACCCGTTGAAGGGTTATTCCATAAAAAGCCGTAGCCTAATGAAGAATAAACGTAGGGAATGGTGCATTTTGCATTTACGTTGCGTATATCTATAGATGAGCCTTTAAGGTCAAAAGGATTATCCCAACTATGACCGAGACCGAAAAAGTGTTCTTTTTCGTTTGGTTCAAACATAACTCTTGCAGACCAAAGACCGCTGCCCTTATTATCAAAATGTCGGTAGTTACTTTTGAATGTCAGTTCAGGTTTTTCTTCAATTATCTTTTTGTTATCGGAGTAAAAGGTTAATTTTCCATTGGGCTCGATTTTGATTGTCAGCTTACCGCAGGTGAGTGTAGCGTAGTTATCATATTCCTTGATTTTACATTCGGCCTTTTGGGGCATAAGGGTGTAGTTTTCGTCTACTACCTGACAATCGGGGAATGATTGAAAGCGTATTGCATTATTACCGCAGGGCGTAATGCGAATAAGCTCGGTATATCGCATTAAAAGAAGTTCATTTTCTTTTATTGTAAGATTTTCCACAAAATTTGCTCCTTTCGGATATTTGATTAAAGAATATCACAAATTTTATATATTTTCCATAATTTAGAAATCATTTGTAATATTGCATAATAATATTCTTGATTTAATGTATCAAAACTCTTATAATTGTGGTGGTTGGTGATATATATGAATACTTTTTTTAATGAAATAACCTCTGCTCCCGTAAATTCTGCTGACGGAAAAGTGCTTTACAAAATACCCGCAGGTGCCATGTGCGGTAACGGTGATTTAGGCGTGGTTTTTGATAATGATGAAAAGGATATTATTATACACGTTTCAAAATGTGATTTCTGGAAGTTTACTTCAGGTACACAGCAGGATGGCGGTATTAAAGCCGTAGGCGACATTGTAATCAGAAATGTTGATTTATCGAAATATAACATTAAGCAATATTTTGATAAAGGTCTTCTTTTCTGCAGCTTCGGTAATATGGAAATGGAGCTTTTCGTTGCTCCCGAAAACGTTATCTGCTTTGAAATAAAGCCTTTGTCCGATGCCAAACCCGTTGTGGAAATCTGTTTGCCTGATACTTGTAACTCTGTTAATTCATCAGCGGAGGATAAGGGCGTAAAATGCTATTCCCGTAAATTCTGCGGTGAAGAGGTGGTAAGAGAATCCGCGGTTGCAGTATGCTTAAAAGAACTTGATATTAACCATTATTGTGTGTCGGTTGCAACAAACTTTGATGCGGATGATTATATAAGCAAGGGAATGGAAATGGTTTCCTCCTGCAGTTATGAGGAAAGTAAAAATAAAACTCAGGAAAAATGGGAGAAATTCTTTTCTGCTTCAAAGGTAATTCTTGAGGATAAGGAAATTGAAAAGTTTTATAATTCAAGCCTTTATCACCTTGCAGGATGTATGGGTAATTGTGAATTTCCTCCCGGCTTATTCGGTAACTTTATAACCGATGACTTTTTCCCTTGGGCAGGGGATTACCATATGAATTATAACTATGAGGCTCCCTATTATTGCATTTTTTCAGCAAATCATCCCGAGCTTTTCCATGGTTATATGGCTCCGCTTAATGATATGTCTGAGGAAGCTTCAAAAATGGCGGGCTTCTTTGGTTGTAAGGGGTATTTATTCCCTGTAAGCTTCGGACCCAAGGCCCTCGATGTTTATTCTATGCCCGAATGTAAGGAGCACGGGGTGTTGTTCCTCGGTCAGAAAAGTCACGCGGCATATGCTTGTGTAATACCGATTATGCATTGGTTTTCAACTTATGATAAGGCTTATGCTAAAGAGAATTATTATGATTTTGTTCTGAATACAGCGGCATTCTGGGAGGATTATCTTGTAAAAGAAAAGGGGAGGTATGTTATTAAAGGTGATGCCGCCCACGAAATTCCCTATTACCGCGGTGAAAAATTCAGATACATTACCCATTTTGGCCAGGTTAATACCATAAACGCTATTAACTCCTTGGGACTTGTGAAGCTATTATTCAAGGGTGTTTACGATATGGCAAAGGAGTTGGGAGTTGATTCTGAAAAATATCCTTTATGGGAGGATATTATTAACAATTTAAGCGATTTCCCCACTTTTATAAAAAAGGGTAAAAGATGCTTCAGATATTCAAAATTCGGTATTCGTTGGAGAGATGAGAATACTGTAGGTCTTCAACATATTTATCCTGCTTCTCAGGTGGGCTTTGAGTCAGGCGAAAAGCTTCTTAAAATTGCAAGGAATACGTATTTTATAAATGACAGACGTCTCGATGATAACGGTTCCAATTCATATCTTCCGGCGGGTGCAAGAATAGGGGTTGATCCTGACTTTCTCATAGATGGTATACATCAGAATATCAAGGAATTCGCATTTCCTAACAGACTTTTTAAACATCATGGCGGAGGTCTTGAGCATCTTACAACCATACCGGCAACTATAAATGAGATGCTTATGCAAAGTTATGAGGGTATTATCAGGGTTTTCCCGTGCTGGAACAAAAAATCTGACGCTTCCTTTAAAAATCTTCGTGCTGACGGAGCGTTCCTTGTTTCTGCCGAGCTGAAGGGTGGAAGAATAACTTCATTGGGAATTAAAAGTCTTAAGGGCAGAAATTGTACTGTTGAATGCGCGAGTGTTAAATCTGTGGTAAAAGCAGATGATGATATTGAAATACCATTCATTAAGGAAGGAAATAAAATTACCTTTGAAACACAGCCGGAAGCCGAATACAAGCTTCTGTAACATTTATCAAAGAGAAAAAGCATTATTTATAATCATTAATTAATCGTGTTTATTTACTAAAAAGGTTGAAAGTTTTTAAATAAAATGTTAAAATCAAACAAAATATGATTTTGGAGAGTTTGTTATGGCAAAATTAAAAACGAACCCTGCTACGGTGATACCTGAAGGTGCCCTTTCTCATAACGAGGGTAAGTATATTACAAAATTTGAATACGTTTGTATTATGCTTGCAAGAATCGGTGGAATGTTCGGTACTACACTTACAGGTACATTGGCAGCAGCTTTCCTGCACGAGCTTTATTTCGGACCCGTTGGTGTAAGCTCTGATGAAATTGCAGATATTCTTGCAGTTCAGTCAACTATCACAACTGTTTTAGGTATCGCAATCGGTGCAATTTCGGGTGTTATTGTTCAGAAATGGAAGAGCCGTTGGGGCAGATACCGTCAATGGTACATAATTTGTCTTGTTCCAACCTTCCTGCTCACAGTTTTCTATTTCTACGTACCTGAGGGTTGGACAATTCAGCAGATGACACTTTTCCGTTACGGTATAGCTTGCTGTCAGACTATATTCAACACCTTCAATAACTACGGTCAGAATATAGTTCAGGTTATTTCACCTAACCACAAGGAGAAAAAGAAGGTTGCTACAATCTGGCAGTTATCATATTATCTCGGCTACGGCGGAGCATATATTGCAACATTCGTCTACGGTCTTTTCAGTGATGATAAGAACAAGATGTATATGACGCTTGCCATTGTTGCCGCAGGTGTTACTATGTTCGGTAACCTTATGTGCGGCCTTTTCTGTAAGGAAAGAATCGAATTACCTAAGAAAGAAAAGGTTAAAATTTCAAAGGCTTTGTTCACGCTGTTTAAGTACAAAAACTATCGTGCTTACCATGCTATGCAATGGGTTAACTGTCTTGCGATGCTGGGCAGAATGTCAACCTACCTTGCAGCAATTACAGTCGGTTCTTCAAAGAATCTTCTCCTTACACTTCCTACCGCAGTAGGCACAGTTGTAGGTAACCTTATTACCACAAAGCTTTCCAAAAAGCACGAGCCTACAAAGCTTCTCAAATTCTGCGGACCGTATTCACTTGTTTCAGCAGGTGTGCTTTTCGCGATTTGTTTTGTTGAGGCTCAGTTTGATATCGTGTTCTTTACCGGTTGGAACAGTATATTCTTCTATGTATTCTATTTCGTTTTCGGTATAGGCATAGGTATTCAGGAGCTTTCAAACTCCCACTTCAACGTTGAATTCCTTGACTATCTTGAATGGCAGTGCGGTGAAAGAATGGAAGCTGTTCAGGGTATCGTTCCCGGTTGGATTCAGACCGGTTGTAACTACCTTAAGGAGCTTGCAATTCCCTTTATGATTGCTTGGGCGGGCTACCTTTCTTCAGCGGAGGGTGACCTTGTTGCAACAATGCAGGCCCAGCCTACGTATCTTGACACTTGCCTTAAAATTCTTGCATTCCTGCTCTTCGGCTACACTCTCAGCAATGTTCTTAAGGCTATTATCCTTAAAACCTCTTATGATATTGAGGGTGAAAAGAAGGAACAGATGTATCGTGAGCTTGAAGTGATACGAGCAGAACGTCACAAAGAAAATCTTTCTGGAGAAAATGAATAAGGGGAAAACGTAATGAAAAAGAAAAAAATTCTAATTTCAGTTATCTCTATTGTTGTAGTTCTTGGTATCATTGTGGGTGCTTTGGCATTATATTTTACAAGATATTTTAAAGACGAAGCAGATAATGAAGAATTATTCAGAAAAAACGTTCAAGCTGTAGGTTATGAAAACACTATTGAAACCGCAATTCCCCAGACTGACCTTTACGGTGTTATCAAAGACCATTTTGAGTCAGAACTGCCAAAGGGAAAAACCGAGAAAAAGGTTGTTATAATCGGTTATGACGGTTGCCGTGCTGATATACTTGCCGAAAAGCAGGATGGCGGTGCAATAAACTATCTTCTTGAAGACGGTGCATCAATAAATCTTGCCTATTGCGGCGGTGTGAATTACCCTGCAGAAAACACTCAGGCTACCTCTACGGCACCCGGTTGGTGTTCGATTTTAACAGGTGTATGGGCAGATGTTCACGGTATAACAAGTAACGGTATAGTGAAAAAGGTTGAGCCGAAAACTCTTCTGACCGACCTTGTTGAATCAAAAACAATTGATAGCTCTGCTATGATAACAAAGTGGAAAGGCCATTTTTCAAGGGATGAGTCAACGTATAAGGCAGAGAAAGCGTATTGTGAGGAAAAAGAGCTTGACGTAACATTCGAGCTTCGTAAGAATGATGCCGACGTACACGCAGGTGCTATGGAAGAGGTTTCGGGCGGTGCCTGTGCAGATTTCCTTTTCGTTATTTATGAAAATACCGATTCGGCAGGTCATAATTACGGCTTCACATTCAATAACCCCGTTTATAAAGACGGCTTTAAAACAGAGGATGCTTATGGTTATGAGTTAATCAAAGCTATTGAAAGCAGAGATACTTATGATACTGAGGATTGGCTCATTATTGTATCATCCGACCATGGCGGTATTAATACTGATCACGGCGGTGCAAGCATTCAGGAAAGAATGACCTTTATCGTTATGAATAAGGAATGGGAATAAAATTCCGATAAATATTACGGAGCAGATTTCTGAATCTGCTCCGTTTTTATCATTAATTATCAATTATTCTTCCATCGGTGGAAATTACAACAATCCTCCAGGGTATGAACTTTCCACTGTTACGTAATGCGTTTTTTACCGTCTGCGCAATACCACCGCAGCAGGGGACCTCCATTCTTGCAACTGTTACGCTTTTGATGTTGTTGTTGGCAATAATGGCGGTAAGCTTGTCGGTGTAGTCTATACTGTCAAGCTTTGGGCAACCTATAAGTGTAACGTGGTTACGTATAAACTCGTTGTGGAAGTTACCGTAGGCAAATGCAGTACAATCTGCCGCTACCAAAAGATTTGCACCATCAAAGTAGGGTGCGTTTACGGGAACGAGCTTTATCTGGACAGGCCATTGTGAAAGCTGACTTTGTGCAGGTGCGGTACCGGGAGTGTAATCACAAGCCTCGCGTTTTATCGCTTTCGATTGTGTGCCGGGACATCCGCAAGGCAGAGGAACGTTGTTTTTCTTTTGTTTTGCAAGAAGTACAGCAGCTTCATTGTAGCTTGGTGCCTCTCTTTCCTCGAAACTGATGGCACCCGTCGGGCAGGCGGGTAAGCAATCACCCAGGCCGTCGCAATAATCCTCTCGGGTAAGCTTGGCTTTCCCGTTTATCATTTCAATTGCACCCTCGTGACAAGCGGTAGCACAAGCACCGCATCCGTTACATTTTTCTTCATCTATTTTTATAATTTTTCTTATCATTATTTCAACCTCCGTTGATTTTGTGGCTTAATTATAATATAATAAATATGATAAGTCGGTTGTTTTTACAACGGAAAGCGGTGATTTTGTGGAAGATTACTTAAAAATACTTGAAAAAACCAAGCTTTTTGCAGGAGTTTCGGTAGAAGAAATAAAATCTATGTTATCCTGCCTCGGGGCAAGGATATCAGTTTATAAAAGGGGTGAATATGTTTTTCATCAAGGGGAGCATCTGAGTTGCATTTCGGTTCTTGTAAAGGGTGGCTTGCATATTCAGAGTGATGATTATTGGGGCAACCGCAGTATATTAGGTCATATATCCGTTGGTGAAATGTTTGGTGAAGCCTACGCTTCACCCGAAAGCAGTGCTCTGCTTAATGATGTTGTGGCAGTTGAAGATAGCGTTGTTATGTTTTTTGACGTAAAAAGGATAATAACAACGTGCTCATCTGCTTGCCGTTTCCATTCCCTTGTTGTGGAAAATATGTTTTTTGCAATTTCCGATAAAAACAGAAAGCTTGTGCAGAAAATAGGTCATATATCAAAGCGTACCACTCGGGAAAAGCTTATATCATATTTATCGGAGGAATCGAAAAAGCAGAAAAGCGCCGATTTCATCATTCCCTTTAATCGTCAGCAGTTAGCCGATTTTTTATCTGTTGACCGCAGTGCGATGTCAAATGAGCTGTGCAAAATGCGTGATGAAGGTATGCTTGAATTTCACAAAAATCACTTTAAATTGTTATAAATTCATTATAGTACCAAGAACAGTACAAATGATGTGATAATATATAGTTGTAGGCAATACAAACAATTAGTCGACAAAGGAGAGTTGTTATGGATTTTGGTATTTTAGGTGACACCTTCGACTTTAATAATGACGGTAATCTTGACGCTTTCGAGCAAGGTCTTGAGTTTGTGGTTATAGACGAAATGACCAAGGATTCAGATGATTATAATGATGAGCTTTAAGGTGTTTTATTACATCTTGAAAATTCAAATTGCTTATAATATAATTATACTAGTTATCTTTCGCGAAATTTGCAAATTCTATTTAAGACTTTATAAAATAAAGGAGTTGTATTAAATGGCAAAGTTGGATTTTTCAAAGGGTGCAGCCTCCATAAAAAGTGCTGCATCCAAGGCAGGAGAAAAGATTTCTGTAGTAGCAAAAGATGGTGCTCAAACTCTCGCGGAAAAGAAACAAGCTTTTACTGATAGAGCTCAGATTTTGAATTATGAAGCGAAAATGAAAAAGTATAATCCGTTATTTCCTGACAAATATAATCACTCTGATTTTAATTTACCCAACATAGTGCATATTGTTGATGATGCAGTTCGCCAGGGTATCGATGTGTGTGAAGGTGCTATAGGATGGTTAAGTATGGAAAAAGATGTCCAAGTATTGCACTTGTACGATGAAGCAATTGAGTTTAGTGGATTGCAATTTCTTCCTGCACCGACTTGTGATTCTGTGTATTATGTTGATCCTCGTGATAGGAAAACCTTTATAAATATTGATACATATTTTTCAAGTTTACAGCAAGATCGTCTTGCTGAATTACAAAGTATTGCATATTCTTTGGGTGCAAAAGAGTATTGGGTTGAAATGATAGAAGGAACAGAAGAATTTTCACACGTCAATAATGGTGGAGAGGCTAAAGCTCTTAAGAAAATAAATATTGGTTATAAAGATGAACGTAGTTCTAGTGTTGCGGTGCAAAGTCAAATTGCGGCAAAAGCTGTTTTTAATTCGGTTCGTGAGCCTGTTGAACCGAAACTTTGTTGGTTTGCTAAAGACAGTAATATTTTAAATCTTATAAATATGAGATGTTCTGGAGATGATGGACAAGGAATTACTTCATATAATTTTGAGTTGAACAGTTCTTGTGTGCAATCGATGTCTGCCTCGACAGCAGCAAAGGTTGATGTAGCTGTTAAAGGGATTGGTGCTAATTCGAATTTTAATAACGAAAGTGAAAAAGAGCATAGCAGAAAGATGATTTTACATATCGATTTTTAAACGACAAAAGAAACCCATCCGATTTACTCGGATGGGTTTCTTCTTAAAATTCACTATATTTTATCTTGATTATTTTTGTGCAATTAAGACATACATCGGTGTTGTTGCTGTGGTAATATGCACAAAGCATATAATCTTCTTCGGGAAATATGGCGGGGTAGCAGTAGCCGTTGCTAAGGTCATCTTCAATGTAGTATATACTTTCTTTTTTGAAGCTTTTTGCCTTGTCGGTACTTATTGCCATAACTAAAGGAGTTCTGCCCCAGACCTCACTGTCGCTTCGTAAAATATGCTCCGGTATAGGATTAAACACAGCTGCGGTGTATTCACCGCAATCCTTACAAAGCATAGGGGAGCAGGCGGAAGAAAAGAATAAGTTGGGTTGTGGTAATGACCATGTAATACCTGAATCCTTTGAGAAACATTCAAATTGGAAACCCATACCCGTTCGTATGTAGCACCAAATTGTACCATCAGCCATTTCATAGAGTCCCGGCTCCTGGTAACCATCAGGGTTATTAGGAAAGGGGCATTTGAATTCGACTTGGGTTTTAGCCCAAGTTTTGCCGTCATCATCAGAAATGAAGAAGCAAATTTCACCGGGCATAAATTCAAAGCGGGTGTCGTATATGGTGTGCCTTGCCGCTGCAAAAATTATTCTTCCATTTGAAAGCTTTAGGAGTCTGTCGTTATTTAAGACGTAATAATCTTGCTGTTCAAGTGTTTCCATACAGCTTATGGGTTCACTCCACGTAACACCCTCATCGGATGACCGCCTTAACACGATTTTGTCTGTTCCGTCAAGGTTTTTTACTATATAGAATGCACCTATATCATCGTTATTCATACGCAAAAACGAAAGGCTCATAATATTCAGAGTATTATCGGGAGTATGGAAAAGAATCTTCTTTTGGGACCAGGTTTCACCCTCATCCTGTGAGGTTATGCAAGAGATTCTTGCAATGCAGTCATCATCCCAATCATCACCCGTAAATTCTGTGAAGCCGAACAAGATGGTGTTGTCCTTCAGTCTTATAAAAGCACCCTCACCATTTCTCGGGTTATAAGGAGTTGTATTTAAAAAGTGTACTTGTTTGCCTATTTTTTTCATTTCATTTCACCATTCATATACTCGTTTATTATGGTGTATTCGCGTCTGTAAAGGCTTTCTTTATCAGGTGTTTTGGTAGCATAATCACCAAAGATTTCTAAAGCATCTGAAAGCTCTACCCAACGTGGCTCCATGCCTTTAAAGATTTCGGTTTCTGTTAATTTTTGTTCACCTTTTCCTGCGATTTTGCATATAAAGTATTCACTTATATACAGCGTTTCATAGCAATATTCGTTAACTGTGAAAATGTGTTCAACGGGTGTTACTTCGTAACCGGTTTCTTCCATTATTTCACGAGTTACACATTCCTCGTATGCTTCGTCTTTTTCTACTCCGCCACCGGGTGACATATAAAAACCGGTTTTGCTTTCGTGAGATAACAGAATTTTGTTGTTCTCGATAATTATTGCACGGCAGGAAATGTATTCCTTTTTGTATGGTGCCGTGTAGGTTTTGCTTATTAATTCAATAACTTTAGGTTTAATGGTGTTCAACCTCCAAATCTCTTAATGATTATTTATAATAATTATCTAATGTTTTTACATCATCTTCTGTTAATGCTCCGCCAAGCACAAGCAAATCATCCATGCGTAAGGTTATAACGTTTTCAACGTTGTTGTATGTATTAGGCTTATCGTTGCCTATTGTGAATCTGCTGTTATCAAAATCTGTTACAAAGTTTTCAGGCAAATCAACTGTTGTAATATGATTAAAGTTCAGATAAAAATCAATTTTTTGATTTTCTCGGTCTACTGATGCCATAAAGTGTACCCAACCATCTGTTGTGCGATTGTCAAAGGGTATAACCGGCTCGATACAATCATCACCGATTGCAAGCGAAAAAACAATATCGTGGCTTTCAAGTATTATTCCAAAGCCCTTGTCATCTCTGTCACCGGTCCAGTCTTTGTTTGTGCACACAACTGCACAATCAATTAATTCCAGGTTGGTTTCAAGCCATAATGCAACAGAAAAACTATTTTTGCCCACAGTTAAATCATTTGTGTTAACCCAGCCGTTTGCACCGCCCTCACCACAAGCAGATACAATACCGTCTGAGTAAAATTTAAAGGTGTTAACTTGTTCAAAGCTACAATTACCGCTTTCGTCTTTGATATCGTTATCGAAAAACATACAAAGCTTCACTCTGTCGCCGAAAAGTGTTCCGAATCCCTTTTCTGAGGTATAAAGTTCTGTTGTATATTGAGTTTTTGTTGGCTCACTAACGGGTGGGAGTGTGTATGTGTCGGCATAATCCTCAAAAATGCCCAACGGCACCTGAGAAGAGTATGCATTTATATCATATTGCGGTGTATCAATACCTAAAGCATATAACACGATTGCTGAAATATCTTTCGTGTATGCTTTTTCTATAGTGCCGTTTTTGACGTTTTTACCTGCTACTCCTAAAAATACATATCGTTCACCTTTAGAGTAACCGCCGTGGCTACGTTCGAATCCGCCGTGGTCGGAAACAACAACGAAAAGGGTATCGTCAATTATACCTTGATTTACATATTCATCATATATCTTACCTATGTATTCATCGGCTTTTGATATTTCATCAAGGTGACCTTGTTTTCCGTAGCCGTTTCTGTGGCCTGCAGAGTCAACGTCATCAAGCTGTATAAACAAAAAGTCAGGTTTGTTTTTGATAAAGTCAATTATTTTTTCTGTCAATATTTTATCGTTGTCGGCAGTTTCCTTTATAACGTTGCAATCTTTCTCGATGATACCGAAGTTTATGGGATTCCAATTACAATAGGATGCAAGCACTGCCTCCGGATAATGCTCTCTTATAGTGCGGAAAACCGAAGGAATATCTTTTTTCTCGTACGGATGACTGCCTACTATGGAATTTGTAAGCTTGTGTACAAGTGGTTCGCAGCCTAAAATCATGCCACCCCAGTTCTGAGCACTTATTGTGGGTATCATAGATAATGCATCGTAGGTTGTTGCTCCATTTCTGAATATTCGGTCGATGTTCGGGGTGGGGGTGTTTTGGTTGAAGCTACCCATACCGTCAACGCCCACAACAATAACGTGGTTGTATCGTTTCATAAAAAGACTCCTTACATAACAGAAATATAGAGTATTGTTTTTATATAAAACATAGTATCACAGTATTTTGTTATGTGTCAACAATTTTGGTTTTTTTATGATAATTATAGATAAAATATTAATAAATAAGGATAAAGTGCAATTTTAGGACTAAATTTTAATAAAAATTAGTTTTTTGTATGCTTTTTTTATTGACTTTAGATTAAAAAGCGGTATAATTATCATTAGAGAGTTTTTAACTTTTGAATAAGTCTAAAGGAGATTTTATGATGAAAAAAACGTTGTCCTGGATTTTGGCACTTATGATTATCGTAAGCACCATTTCCTGCATCGGTGTATCAGCTTCTGCTGCATCCGGTGGGGTTAGGTACTTCACAATCAAGCTTGCCAAAGACGGAAAGGTTCTTCCTTACAATCAGGAGTATGAACTTGACTTCAAGAGCGAAGACAGCTACTTGACTCAGTGCTACAATGCCCTCGAGGGTAAAGGAACCGAAATCAGAGTGTATTATACTGACGGTACAGATGTTACCTATACCAGCAATGGTAAGGGTGCATTCGTAAACGGTGGTACAGGTATCGACTTTATTGATGATCTTTTTGGTTTAAGCACAAAGATTTATCGTGACGTTATGTTTATTGATTCTGTTAGCGTTAACGGAACAAAGGACGATCACTTCGTAGTTTGCTTAACAAATGGTCTTCGTCACAGTGTTCCTGTTGACGTTATCAACTATCCCGTTGATTTCCCCCTCAGCATCACTTATAAACCTACAGCTACACCTGAATTGATCAAGAATTGCTGTGGTGAATACGATGCAAACGGTATGTTCATCTATGAGCCTAAATCAATCGCAAGTGTTGATGATTGCCTCGAATTGTTCTACTTCGGCCGCGGTATTGAAAAATACTACTTCGACGGCGAAGGCTGGTTCAACGAGGATGGTGAGGAATTACCCGGTGAAATCGCAATCAACCAGGCAGACTGTGTTGCTGAACAGTATGCAGTAAACGGTTGGGAAATTGGTAAAACTTGCTTCCTTCCTCTTACATACTCATACAATGGTCAGGCAGTTTCAACCTTCATTAATGTTGATATCGTTGAAAGCCCATATAAGAGTGTAAAATATATCGCTAACACTCCCGTTAAGGTTTATGAAAATTCCTGCGGTTACTATGGTGATAACGGCTACTATGTATATGATGAAGAACTTTGCCTTGTAATTCCCGGCAATGAAATCGTTGTTACATATCAGGACGATGCAGAGGAAACATATCATTATGATGAACTCGGCAACCTTGTAGATGCTTACGATACACTTGTTGATACAACTCACTTTGTGTATTCATCAAATCAGGATGTTGCAGCTTGGAACTACGGTGCAGGCAACGAGGTAACTCTTAACGTATACGGCGTTGAAACAACTGTTGATGTTGAAATCGTTGATAACATTATAGCAAGCATCGAGTTTGCATCAGCTGATGTTCTCAGATTAGTTGAGGGTGTTGACGGCTACGCTTACAAAAACAGCGACGGAGACGATGCTTTCTACTATGATTGTTCAAACATCCTTCTTGTTGAAGGTAACCAGATTTTAGTAAACTTTACAGATGGTACATCAAAGGTTTACACATTCATTGGTGACGATTACGCTACTGATGATGGCGAAATCCTTGGTCTTCGTTATCTTGAGCTTGTTACAGATCAGGATATTTACGGCAAAGAGTGGTTCGCTAACAACATTTATGATGCAACCCTTATTTATATGGGCGCAATGACAGATATCCCTGTTAAGATTATCCCCGCAAAGGCTCCTACAGCTCCCGTTGTTAAACTCAGCAGTGGTGAAAAGGGTGTAGTCGTTAAATGGGAAAAAATTGATTCAGCAGAATCATACAACGTATATCGTCGTTTAAGCGGTGAAACAAAATGGACACTTCTCGGCTCTACCGATAAGGTTAAGTTTGTTGATACAACTGTTAAAAACAACAAGAAATACGATTACAAGGTTGTTGCTAAGAACGACCAGGGCACAAGCAAATTCAAGGTTGTTTCCATCACATACCTTGCAGCTCCCGTTATCACAAATGTTGTTAACCTTGCAAAGGGTGTTCGCATTGAGTGGAATGCAGTTAAGGGTGCAAAAAGCTATAGAATTTATCGTAAGGCTGACGGTGCCAAGAACTGGGAGTTACTTGCTGAAACAACAGAGGTTCAGTATCTTGATAAATCAGTAGTTAATGCTACAAACTATGAATATACCTACACAGTTAGATCCATGAAGGGCAAGATTTTTGGTGCTTACGATACAAAGGGTGAAACAATCATTCGTATTGCAAAGCCTTTTGTTAAAACTGCAGAAAAGACAGATGCAGGCGTTCTTGTTACATGGAAGGCAACTGTTGGTGCAGAAGAGTATTACGTATATCGTAAAAACTTAAATGCTAAGAACCCCGTATGGAAAAAGCTTGGCACAGTTGTTGGTAAGAACAACACAACATTCCTTGACACAACAGCAGATATGTCAGGTCTTTATCGTTACACAGTAAGAGCTTATGCTAAAGGCACATTAAGTTCATTTATGTTAGGCCCGATTTACGGTGCTCCCGACAAACCCGTTCTTTCAAAGGTAGCTAACAAGTATGATGGTGTTCAGATTACTTGGGAATCCGCAAAGCGTGCAGACAGCTACAACGTTTACCGCAAGGTAAAGGGTGGCAGCTGGACTCTTATTGCTGAAGGTGTTACAAAAACAACTTACGTTGACACAACTGCTCCTAATGGTAAATATGTTTACTACACAGTAAGCGGTGTTAATGAGGTTGGCGAAAGCAAATACAACACAAAGGGCTTAGTAAGATTCTTTGTTAAAGCTCCCGCACTTAAGAGTGCAACCTACACAGAGGATAATGGCGTTAAGCTTAGCTGGAACAAGGTAAGCGGTGCAGAGGAATACAGAGTATATCGTCGCACAGCAGGTGGTTCCTGGAAGTTAATTGAAACTACATCAAGAACAACATTCGTTGATGGCAGTGTAAGAAATAACTCTTACTATGTTTATACTGTAAGAGCAGTAAGAAACGGCTGGTTCAGTGGTTACAACACCAAGGGAATCGCAGTTAATACTGTTGAAGAAAAAGACAACTTCTAATTCGTAAAATCCTTTAATATAACCTAATTTTGACCGCTATCCATATGGGTAGCGGTCTTCTTTTGTGCAATGTAACGAAATTTGTAATAATTTTGTAACCTTATTGACATTTGTTTGTAACGATGTTATAATCGTCAGCGAATTTGATTAATAAGGAGTTTTAGTTATCAAACGAGTTTTTTCAGCAATTCTTATTGCCTTTGTGTTAGTGGGAATGTTCATTATATGTGCATCCGCTAATGAATCAGATGTAGAAATTACCGGACAGATTATCGAAACACAAGTTAATGAAGAAGTTACAGAAAACCAGGTTATTGAAGAAACAGAGGTTTCAACAGTTAAGGTTACATCTTTGACATATATCGCAGGATGTGATTTAAAGCTCAAATTAAACAAAGATGGTGTTATGACAACATCAGGGGAAGGCTCAGCTTCCTATTTTACCTATAATTATATAGATCTTGTGTTGTGTGACGGATGTCAGTTTATTATTAGTTACTCTGACGGAAGTGAAAAAGTATTTTTAAGAGCAGATGGCGTTTTCATTACTGAAAATGGTGAAGTGCTTGATGAATCGTTACTTACCATTACAGACAATCAGGCTGATAAACATTGGGTAAAGCCGGGTTCATACCATATTACTATTACTTATGATGGTTATTCAATTCAGCTTCCCATATCGGTTGAAAGTGATAATATTCCTGCAGAACCAAAGCTTAAAAGCTTAAAGCTTACAAAAAGCGGTATCACAATTTCTTGGAAATCAGCTAAGAATGCAGCAGGCTATAATGTTTACAGACGTCTTAAGGGTAATGATAAGTGGTCTTGTATTGGTACAACCAAAAAAGAAAGTTATACAGATAAGAATGTTAAGAATAATAAAACTTATGAGTATTCTGTAAAAGCCTTCAATGATGAAGGGATTAAGGGCAGATATTCCGAAGCCAAAGCGATTACCTTTGTTTCAGCACCTAAGGTTAAAACCCTTACTAATACTGAAGATGGTGTTGTTATTCGTTGGAACAAAATCACAGGTGCCGCACAGTATCGTATTTATCGCAGAGGTGCAGGTGCAAAGAAATGGACCTACCTCGGCACAACAGACAAAAATAGCTTCACTGATAAAAAAGCAAGTGCAGGTAAGTATTGGAAATATACTGTAAGAGCATATAACGGCAACTTTAGTGATTATTATACTTCCGGTCCTTGTGTTAAGCGTCTTAAAAATCCTTCTAACCTTAAAACAGGGGAATATAACAAGTGTGTTTCTTTCACATGGAAGGAAACCGCAGGTGCTACAAAATATGTTGTTTATAAAAAACAACTTATGGAAAATAAATGGAAGCGTGTATGCACAACCAAAAATAACTTCTATGCAGATAAATCCGTAAGCTCAGGTAATACATATGTATATACTGTAAGGGCAGTTTGCGGTAATTATAAAAGTAGTTATAATACATCAGGTATCAGCCGTAAATATACCGCCAATAATTTACAGTATTATGTGAATACAGTTACTAACGGTGAATATGCATGGCCCGTACCTTATAGTGACGTTTTAGTATCTTCAAGGTACAAAATGCGTACACTTAACGGCAGAACACGTATGCACAACGGTATCGACGTTGTACGTGAATATAACACACACGGTTCAAAGGTTGTTGCAGTTAAGGATGGCACAGTTATCACTGCAAGCAACGGCTACAATGGTGGCTACGGCAACTACGTTGTTATTGATCACGGAAACGGTGTAGAAACAACTTATGCACATCTTTCATCTGTTAACTGTACAAGAGGAGAAAAGGTTAAACAAGGTGAATTAATCGGCAAAATCGGTAATACCGGTTATTCATTCGGTGCGCATCTCCACTTCGGTATTAAGGTTAACGGTGAATGGCGTGACCCGTTCCTTTATCTTACACAGACAGAGGGCTGGGTAAGATGTACCGACGTATAAGATAGTATAAATAAAAAGCTGTGAAAACTCGGTTTTCACAGCTTTTTTATATTTTTATTAAAGTGATTTAAAAAGACCTACTATTATGTCGGCACATTGCTCAAGGCTGAGTGAGGATGTGCTTAAGGCAATATCATAATTTTTCATATCGCCCCATTTTTGCTCTGTGTAAAGCTGATAATATGCGGCACGACGTCTATCCTTGTCTTTTAAACGTCGTTCGGGGGTAACATCACTTTCACCGTATTGTTCGACAATACGTTTTGCTTTATCCTTTGTGTCTGCATGGATAAAAACTCGTATGCAGTCAGTGGTTTCTTTCAATATAAAATCGGCACACCTGCCTACAATAACACAATCACTTTTGGTTGCAACTTCGATAATTGCTTTGAGTTGAGCAACCCATAATTTGTCTTGTATTGAGTTACCGTAGTAATCCTTACCGCCAAAAGCATTTATAAATAAATTTTTTCGGGAAAGGTGTTCACTGCGGTCGGCAACAAAATCTTCACAGTAACCACTTTCCTGTGCGATTTTCTGAATGATTTCCTGATCGTAGCAGGGAATACCAAGCTTTTCTGCCACAAGCTTACCTATTGTTCTTCCGCCACTGCCGAATTCACGGCTGATTGTAACAATTTTGTTGCCCATAAACAAGCCTCCTTGTTGCTTTCTGGTTTGATTATAAACTATAGCTTAATATAATGTCAATAAATTATATTGGTTTTTTCAATCCAATGTGTGCTACGTTTTCCTCTATATATTCGTCACCAATGGGGGAGTAACCCAATTTTATATAAAAATCCTTTACTCGTACCTGACCTCCGATAAAAACATCCGCGCCGCCAAGTGCCTTTGCTGTTTTTTCTGCTTCGGTCACAAGCAATCGTCCAAGACCGCCACCGCGGTATTCCTTTATTACTGCGATTCTGCCTATGTGATAGCAGCCGATATCCTTATCGAAATATACACGGCAGGTGCCAAGTGCTTTGTTGTTATCATCATATATAACAATGTGCTTTGCTATGGTATCATTTTCATCATATTCGTTTTCAAAACCCTGCTCATCAAGAAAAACAGCTTCCCTGATTCGTCGGGCATCTTGGGGAATTTTATCATATATTTCTATATTCACATAATCACCTCGTATATATTATAATTTTCGGTATTTTTTAAGTCAAGTCTGTTGAATGATTTTTTGTTATATGGTAGTATAAATCGTATAAGACAGTAAAGGGGAATGCTATATGAACTACCTTAATTATGTAAATATCAAGCAGGGCACAAAGTCGTTGCATCGTTTTTCACAAGGCAATACTTTACCGCTTGTTCAAAGACCTTTTGGGTTTGCAGCTTTCAGTCCGCAGACTGAAACCTCCAGAGGAAGCTGGTATTACCATCCTGATGACAGATCAATGGAGGGTATACGTCTTACAAGACAGCCAAGCCCGTGGATTAGTGAGCATAGTGCATTTACAATGATGCCGCAGATTGAAAAGCCATATGTTGATTTTGAGGATTGTTGGTCAGGTTATGACCCTGAAAAAACAATATTACAACCACACTACCTTAATTGTTATCTTAAAAGACCTTTCTGTAGCTTCGAACTTACACCTACAGAATATGGTGCTTGTATAAAATTGAATTATAAGAAGGATTTGGAACGTTACTTCTCTGTTTTGCCTGTTAAATATAATTGCTCTTACGAATATGATGCAGAAAACAACCGACTTTATTGTTGGACTGATTGTAACGGAGGCAGAACAAGTCACGATAAGGGTAAGTTAAAAGGTTATTATGTTTTCCAATTTGAAAATGATTCTGTAGATGTAGACGGAATACTTGTGGGTAGCCGAGATACCACCGAATCTTATCATAGCCTTAAAGCAGAAGGCGAGAATATAGGTATTCACATTGCTTTAAAGAAAAAAGAAGTTACCATTACCATGGCTACATCTTTTATAAGCTATGAGCAGGCTTTGAGGAATCTTCAGCATGATTCGGTTTACGGTAATTTCGATGAGCTTAAGGAAGAAAACGAAAAAATATGGAATGATTATCTTTCAAAAATCGAGATTGATGCCGATGAAGATACTATGCGTACCTTCTATAGCTGTATGTACAGAGCATTTCTCTATCCCCACAAGGCATACGAGCCTGATGAAAATGGTGAGCCTATTCATTATTCTCCAAGTGCCGATAAGGTACTTCCGGGGGTAAGGTATACCGATAACGGTTTCTGGGATACATACAGAACAAACTATCCCTTCTATTCAATTGTTGCAAAGGATATTCTTCCTGAAATAATCGAGGGTTATATTCAGGATTATATTGATGGCGGTTGGTTGCCCAGATGGACTGCAGGTGATGCTAAAAACTGTATGCCAAGCACCGCTATTGATGCGGTAATTGCCGATGTTGCAACAAGAAACCTTATTTCAAAGGATTTGTTGGAAATCGCATTTAAGGGTATGGAGCATCACGCAAATAAATCCTCAACTGTTGGTGCTTACGGCAGAGAGGGTTGTGAGGATTATATTAATCTTGGTTACGTGCCTTATGATAAATATAGCGAAAGCGTAAATCTTACACTTGATGCCGCATATTTTGATGATTGTATTGCAACAGTTGCCGATATTCTCGGTTATAAGGAGAAAAGTCAGAAATATAAAGCACGTGCTGTAAATTACAAAAACATTTTCGATAAGGAAAGCGGTTTTATGCGTGCGAAGGATTCAAATGGTAATTTCAGACCCGATTTTGATCCTACAACTTGGGGACGTGATTATACCGAGGCTGCCGCCTGGCAGACAAGCTTTGCTGTACAGCACGATATCGAAGGACTTGCAGAGCTTCTCGGCGGTAAGGATGCACTTATCAAAAAGCTTGATGAATTTTTTGCGGCACCCGTAGAATACAGAGTGGGAGGCTATAATTACGAAATTCACGAAATGACCGAAATGGCGGTTTGCGATTGGGGTCAGTGTGCTATTTCAAATCAGCCCAGCTTCCATATACCATTTATATATACATATCTCGGTCAGCCTGAAAAAACTGAGTATTGGCTCAAAAAGATTTGTAATGAAGGTTTTTCATATAAGGATGACGGCTTCCCGGGAGATGAGGATAACGGCTCCACGGCTATATGGTATGTTTTTGCTTGTATTGGTATTTACCCCATAACTCCCGGTAAACCAATTTACACAAATTGTAAACCTTTGGTTGATAATATCCGTATTCTTGGAAAATCTGTTGATTTTTCCAAATTCGGAAACATTGTTACGCACGACGAAGTAATGTCACAGATAGAAGAATAAAAATAATGGCTACACTCGGTGGAGTGTAGCCGTTTTCATAAGCTTGAATTATTTAGCGTTATATACGTCTGCAAGAATATCCACACATTTTTCGATACCTAATGCAGATGTACTTAAGACGATATCATAATTCTTTATATCGCCCCATTTACGGTCTGTATAGTATTGATAATATGCAGCTCTGCGTTTATCCTTGTCCCTTAATCTTCGTTCGGGGACTTGTTCACTTTCTCCATATTGCTCAACAATACGCTTCGCTCTGCTTTCAATATCTGCACGAATAAATACCTTTATGCATTCATCAGAATCACGGAGTATATAGTCAGCACATCTGCCTACTATAATGCAAGGACCTTTCTGGGCAAGGTTAAGAATAATCTTACGTTGTGCAAACCAGATATCATCCTGTACGGAATGTCCGTAATAATCTCTGTCAGCAAATGCATTTATAAACCAATTGCCGTGTGAAGCATATTCGCCGCGCTCTTCAATAAACTCTTCACATAATCCGCTTTCTTCCGCTATTTTTTGTATAAGATCATGGTCATAGCAGGGGATTCCGAGCTTTTCTGCCAAGAGCTTGCCTACTGTTCTGCCACCGCTACCAAATTCACGACTTATTGCTATTATTTTATTCATTAACTTCGCCTCCTCTAAAAAGCTTATCTGAATACAGTTTATACTTTTTTCACCTGTATTATACCACGTGAACGGAACAATGTCAAATAATTAACAAATGGTAGGTTGACTTTTTAATTTAATTCTATATAATTAAGTTAAATAATAAATTGCTATACTATTATATATATTATATAGGAGACAAACTTATGGATAAGGTTTTTGAAAATATATATACACGCAGAAGCTATAGATCATATAAAAGTGATCCCGTACCTTTTGATTTGATTGAAAAGGTTGTTACTGCAGGAACTTATGCCGCAACAGGACTTAATAAACAATCACCTATTATAATCGCAATAACCAATAAAGAGGTTCGTGATAATCTTTCTCGTCTTAATGCTTCTATTATGGGTAGGGAGGATACAGACCCGTTCTATGGTGCACCGGTTGTACTTGTTGTTCTTGCACTTAAGCGCGTTCATACCCATATTTATGATGGTAGCCTTGTTCTTGGAAATATGATGCTTGCTGCCCACGAGTGTGGTCTCGGCAGTTGTTGGATACATCGTGCGAAGGAAGAGTTTGAAACCGAAGAGGGCAAAAAGATATTAAAGGAGCTTGGCATACGTGGTGAGTATGAGGGCATAGGTCATCTTGTACTCGGTTATCCTGACGGAGAAATTCCTCAGGCAAGGCCACGTAAGGATAACTATGTTTATTTTATTGATTAAAAAAATATAAGAACTGATAAAAAAGGGTTTCTTACAGCATCTGATTCTGCAAGAAACCCTTTGATTTATTATTGGATAGGTGCGTAGTCTACAAGAACTTTCCATTCACCTTTTACTTTGAACATATCAACAGTGAAGTAGTCCTCAAGATCGCTTATTTCACCATCGATTTTGTAATAAACATCAACACTTACGTAATCATCTACCATTTCCCAAGAGAAAAGCTGACTTACGTCAAGATAATCAGCGTACTTTTCCTGTGTTACCACGATAGAGTTGCCAAGCATTGACTGTGCTGTTTCAGTGTCAATTTCCTCAATTTCCGTCTTTGTGATTGTCAGGGTGAAATCGCCGTATATGTCCTTTGATTCTTGAAGAACAATATTGCCAAGAATATCCCAGGCATCTATAAAGTTGTCAGCAGTTGATAATCCGTTGCTTGCCTCCGAGGTTCGGTTTTTGTAATAACCCTTCAAATCGGTATAATCTGCAGTTTTTTCTGCAACGTTTTTTCGATAATCCGCAAGGTCATATTGTTCGAAATCTATAATTGAATAGTTGAACACCTCTACAAAATCACTTTTGAGATAAGCATCTAAGAATTTTGAAGCAATATCGGCAGCTTCTTTATATGATTCTTTATTTGATTGTGTGGTTGATTCTGTTGTAACGGGTGCCTTGGTTGGTTTTTTAGTGTCTGCACCACAACCTGCAAGACAAAAGCAGATTGCTATACAAGTTACTATGCAAATAAATTTTTTAATCATATTTATCACTCCTGAATGTAAAAAGTCTAACATCTAATTAATCTTTTGTCAATTATAAAGTGCCGAAGCTTTTTATATCATCACTTGTAGGCATAGAAGACTGTGCACCCATTCTTCCTACGGAAATGCTTCCTGCAATGTTTCCGATTTCACATGCAGATTCTATATTGCCTGTGCGGATATATTCAAGAGCTAAGGCTGCGGTGAAGCAGTCACCTGCGGCGGTTGTGTCAACAACCTTACTTTTATGAGCAGGGAATGACTTTAATTCTTTTCCGTCCCATAAAGAACAGCCTCTTTCCCCAAGCTTCAGTACAATATATTTTGCCTTACTTCGATTTTTGAGAATCTTTGAAGCCTCAAGAATATCATTTTCACTACGTGGGAATATACCCGATAATGCCTCGGTTTCATTTTCGTTAGGGGAAAGAATGGTTGCACCCTGCATTGCTTCGAGGTTAAAATTTTTTGCGGGACCGCAATCTATTACGGTTGTAATACCTTTTTTGTTTGCAGTGTTTACGGCGTTGATTACAACATCTTCGTTTGTTTCGAATTGAATAAGTAAAAGCTGCAAATCGTCGGTTATGACTTTTTCGGCTTCATAGGGTAGGATTTCTGCGTTTGCACCCTCGTAAACAATGATTCTGTTGTTGGATGAGTTGTCAAGCATTATTACTGCAAGTCCCGTAACGGAGCCATCCTTTGCAACGTATGAGGTATCAACATTGTTGCTTTCAAGGTTTTTGAGTAACTGTCTGCCGTTATCATCATCGGCTACCTTTCCTGCAATTCTTACATTTGCACCAAGTCTGGCAAGACCTATCGCCTGGTTAGCACCTTTACCACCGAAAGCATTACTGTATGTGGTGCCGACAATGTTTTCTCCCTCGAGAGGGATCTTAGGCATATTAAGTATCAAATCCATATTTATACTGCCTATAACTGCGGCATTGATGCTTTTATACATAATCCACCTCAGCTCTGAATTCCTTGGCACAAAGGGACATATCCTTATCCTTTATAAACAAGCTGCTTGTGCCGAGCACAAATATATCTGCACCGCATTTGCTGAGCTTTTTGCCGTTTTCGTTACTGATGTTTCCGTCAACCTCTATTGGTATATTATTGAATCCCAGATTTTCAAGAAGTTTTACGGTATCAAGTACTTTTCTTTGTGCACCGTTGAACATTTTCTGCCCTGCAAAGCCGGGGCTTACTGTCATAATAAGCACCATATCAATATATTCCAAAAGATATTCAATAGCATTTACAGGTGTTTGGGGATTAATTGCCAGACCCGTTTTACAACCTTTTTTGCGGATGCTTTCAAGTGTGCGGTGTATGTGAATGTCAGATTCATAATGAACGCAGATAATATCGTTTTCAGAAAGATTCATTCTTTCAATGAAACGTGCAGGGTCATTGACCATCAGATGAACATCAAGAGGTATATCTGTTATTGCTTTAATCGAGTTAATAAGGTCAAAGCCTAATGTAATATTCGGTACAAAGCTGCCATCCATTATATCAATATGTATATAGTCAACCATTGCTTCTTCGAGCTGCTTTATTGAAGCCTGAAGGTTCAAAAGGTCTGCGCACATTATTGATGCAGAAATACTTTTAGCCATATTAAAACTCCTTTGTTGAATTCTCATTTTATATTGATTTTAAATCTTTTTTTATAGTATGTCAATAAAGCAGAAACGCTTTTATAACGTTTCTGCTTTAAAAAATCAATTCTTACTTTTTATTAAATCAATTGCACTTTTTTCAAGTCTGGATACCTGCGCCTGGGATATACCGATTTCTTCAGCAACCTCGGTTTGTGTCATACCTCTCATAAAACGCATTGACAAAATTTTTTTCTCTCTTTTGGGAAGATTTTTGATAGCTTCCTTTATTGATATTTCATCAATCCAGTCACCATCACTTTCGGTAGTGCCCAGTTGATCCATCAAAAATATGGTATCACCGCCATTTGAATATACCGGCTCGTAAAAGGAAACGGGGTCAACAATTGCTTCAAGTGCAATTACAATTTCACTTTTCTTTTTGCCTAAGTCATTTGCGATTTCTTCAACGGTCGGTTCACGGCCCAATTCGTTATTAAGCCTTTCGCGTGCTTGCATAGCGTGGTAGGCGGTATCCCTCATTGAACGACTTACTCTTACGGGATTGTTATCCCGTAAATGGCGACGTACTTCACCGATAATCATCGGTACTGCATATGTGGAAAATTTAACGTCGTGGCAGGTGTCAAAATTATCAATTGCTTTCATAAGACCTATGCAGCCTACCTGAAACAAATCGTCGGGGTTTTCACCTCTGTTGGCAAAACGTTGTATTACACTCAGTACAAGTCGCAGGTTTCCTGTTATAAGCTTATCACGGGCTAAAGTGTCACCTTGTTTTGCTTTTACTAAAAGCTCTGTTTTCTCGGCTTCGGTCAGTACCTTTAATTTAGATGTATCTATTCCGCAAATTTCAACCTTGTTATAATACATTTTATGCTCCTTTGTGGCAGTCAGTTGGTATGTAAAATGCGGAAAAGAGATTTTATGTACTATAATTATTGCCTGAAAAGTAAAATGTAAACAAATAATAAAACTTTACCAAAATTTTTCTGTTTGCTTGACTTTTAACTGTTGTATGTTATAATGGTATGGAAGTAATAAATAGGGAGGACTTATCAATGAAAAAAGTCTTGAAAATAATTGGTATCATCTCAGCTATCGTTGCGGCAGCTGCTGCTATTTATGTAATCGTACAGAAGATTAAGGCTAAAAATGCTCCTCAGGGATATGATGAGGATAACTACGTTTCTTGCTCTTGTCTCGACGAGGATTTCGTTAGCGAAACTGTTGTTGAATAATTTATAGTTTTTTTAGCTTCCTGATTTTTTCAGGAAGCTTTTTTTCTTTCATAAGTTCCGATATATTGGCAAACAATAATTGTAAATAACCTTCGGAGGAATGTTTATGAAATTTATTGTTGCTTTTATAATCGGCGGACTTATTTGTGTTGTCGGTCAGCTTCTAATGGATAAAACAAAGCTTACCATAGGCAGAATACTTGTTCTTTTTGTTGTAGTGGGTGTTGTACTCGGTGCCACTGGTGTGTTTTCTGCAATGGAGAATTTTGCAGGTGCAGGTGTAACTGTTCCGCTTATCGGATTTGGTGCTGCCTTGGCAAGGGGTACAAGAGAAATTATAGATACCGATGGTGCAATGGGAATTATTACAGGACCCTTAACCTCAGGGGCGGGTGGTATAGCAGTTGCACTTATTTCAGGTCTAATTATGTCAATTATTACAAAGCCAAAAGCTAAATAATGTCTAATATTACTTATAAATCACACAAAAAAGAGCTGTAAACCTTGGTGTTTACAGTTCTTTTTTACAAAAATATTACAAAAAATTGACAAATTGTAACGAATATATTATTATAGACCCGTTGTTTTTCGGAAAGGGAGGCGGTTTTTTGAAAAGAATCGTAGCTTTATTGCTTTGCGTTGTAACAATTTTTGTTGTTTCCGTAAACACTTTTGCTACAGAAACCGATACCGAATATACCACAGTATCGACTACTTCAGAAATCACTACAGAAGAATCTACAACAGAAAATACTACAGAGGTTGTTGAGGCTACTTCAGAATCTAATGGAGAAACAACTGAAACAACAGAAACTACAGAAACTACAGAGTCAACAACCGAGATAACTGAAACAACAGAAACTACAGAGTCAACAACTGAAACAACTGAAACAACCACAACATCTCAGCCGAAGCCTGAAATTGTAAAGCTTGTTTCCGCGGTTAACGTAAGCGACGGTGTTAAGCTTAAATGGAAAGCTGTTGACGGTGCAGATACATACCGTATCTACAGACGTAGGAAGAACACCGCAAAGTGGAGCTATCGTGCCACAGTAACAACTCTTTATTATACCGATAAAAAAGTCGCAAGCGGTACTGAGTATTTTTACACAGTACGCGGTATAAACGAAGCGGGTATGGGTAGTTATGATAAAACGGGCATAAAGGTGTTAAGACTTGCTGACCCTACAAATGTTAAATCATCAAATCAAAAGGATAGTGTAAAGATTAGCTGGTCTGCAGTTAAAGGTGCGAAAAGCTACAGAATTTACAAGCGTCTTGCAAGTGACTCCAAATGGAGCTTCCTCGGTAGTACCGCAAAAGCTTATTATACAGATAAATCTGTTAAGAACGGAAAAAACTATCGCTACACAGTAAGAGCGGTTAACGGCTCAACACTCGGGGGATACAACCAAAAGGGTATTCTTATTAAGCACGTTAATATGCCGAAGCCTCAAAAGGTTGTATGCAACAATACAGGCGTTACGTTTTATTGGTATAAGGTTTCGGGTGAAACATCTTACCGCGTGTATCGTAGCACCTCGGGTAATAATTGGAAGTATCTTGCTACTACCAAAAAGACCTATTTTAAGGATAAAAACTTAAAAAAAGGTAAATATTACAGATATACCGTAAGGGCAGTGAAAAACGGTTATTTAAGTGCTTATGACTCAACGGGTATAAAATTCAAGTTCTATGGTGCAAACGGCAGAATAGTTCATGGTAAATACGATAACTATGTTAAACCCGGCACAATTACTGATCCTACAATTATTAAAATAGACAAAAATAACTGGAATCTCACAATTGTAAATGCAGGCTACAGAATACCCTCATCGTACACACCGAATCTTACTTATGTGTGCGGAAGCGGTCAGCGTCTTGACAAAAATGTAGCCGTATATTACGAGCGTATGTATAAAGCTGCGTTAGCTGATGGTGTGAATCTTACACCTTTCTCAGGCTACAGATCATATCAAACGCAGGAAACATTGTTCAATAACAAAATAAATCTTTATCTTAATCAGGGTTATAGCTACAACCAAGCGGTAGAAAAAGCTGCAACAATAGTTATGCCTCCGGGAAGCTCCGAGCACAACTTGGGCTATGCTATGGATATAGTTTGTTGTGACGAATGGTTCGAAAACACCAAGGAGTTCAAGTGGCTTCAGAAGAATGCAGCCGATTACGGATTTATTATGAGATATCCCAAAGAAAAACAAAATATAACCAAGGTAATTTATGAGCCGTGGCATTGGCGTTATGTCGGTGTAAAGGCGGCAAAGGCAATGAAGCAAAGCGGACTTGTTTTAGAAGAATATCTTGGTGTAACCGAATAAAAGCTTATTACGAGGTTAAACATAAAAACGACTGACAGGAAAAAGGAGGATGTTTATGAAAAGAGCATTGAGTATTTTTATATCAGTAATTGTTATGTTTTTTGCAATATTCAGCAATACAAGTGTTTTAGCGGCAAATGTTAAGCCTAAAATGCCCGAGATTTCAAATGTGTATAACACAACATCAGGTATCCGAGTTAAATGGAACGGCGTAAAAAACGCAGACAGTTATCGTGTTTACAAACGCAAATTGAACCAGAAGTGGGAATATGTAAGAACAGTTAAATCAACCTCGTTTTTTGATAAGAACGTGAACAACGGCACATCCTACAGATATACTGTAAGAGCGGTTGATAACGATGTTTACAGCGATTTTGAACAGTCTCAGATTATCAGAAGACTTGTTATTCCCTACGATTTAGAAGCAACTAACTCAATTGACGGTGTTTTAGTTAAATGGAAAAGAGTTGCTGGTGCAACAAGCTACAGACTTTATCGTAAGGCTCCTAATCAGAAATCATGGAGACATATAGCAACACCCAGAACAAACAGTTATACAGATAAGAACGTTGTTTCAGGTGAGAAATATAGCTACACCGTAAGAGCAGTTGCAGGTGCATCCGTAAGTAACTATCAGAAAAACGGTGTAAGCACAAATTATATTGAAGCACCTTCAGTACACACTATCAAAACAGACAGTAACAGTATTACAGTTTTATGGGATGTTATTACTGCAGCAACAAGCTATCAGGTTTATCGTCGTGGTGTCGGTCAGAAGTGGTCATACCTTAAAACAGTAACAAAAAAATATTATGTTGATAACGACGTTGCTTCAGGTACCAAGTATAACTATGCAGTTCGTGCAGTATGCGGCAATAGCCTCAGCGAGTACGGCACAGGCTTCTTTGTAACCTATAGTGGTAATGCTGGTTCATACCATTCAAGTGAAAAACCTAATGCATCGGGTATTTCAGGCACACCGGGTACATCACCCACATTTATGCGCGGCAATCAGACGAAGCCCACATATAAGCCTACTTCAGATCCTATTTCATATTTTTCACTTCCGTCATACGTTAAACTTGGTAAAGACGGTATTCCCACATCATACAAGAACGTTATCAGTGCCGATTCAACAGCATACAGCTTGCCGGGCAGATTAACATCTACAGGTAAGGTAGCACAGAACGGCTACGTTGCAGTTGACCCAAAAGAGATTCCTTACGGAACAGAAATGTATATCGTATCAGCCGATGGTAAATATGTTTATGGTTATTGTATAGCTGCCGATACCGGCGGATATATCAATAGCGTTGACTGGACAGTTGACTTGCATATGAGTACAAGATCTGATTGTATGCAGTGGGGCAGACGTGATATTCTTATCTATATTCTGTAATTGAACAGCTATACCGCAGGGCAGTTGCTCTGCGGTGTTTTTGTTTGACAAAAGTGTGAATTGATAATATAATCTAATATTATAGGAGGTTTTACTATGAAGAAAATTACAAGTTTTGTATTATCCGTGTTGATGGTGTTTACAATGTTTTCTTGTCTTGCAACTGTAGTCTCTGCGGCAGGCAAACCCGCTACACCCTCACTTGTCAGTGTTCAGAATGCTACAAGCGGTATTGTTTTTAAATGGAAAAAGGTAGCCAATGCAGATTTCTATCGCGTATATAGAAGAATAGGCTCAGGCGGTTGGAAGGTTATCGGCAAAGCTGAGGGCGCTTCCTATACTGACAAAACTGCTAAAAGCGGAACAACATATAAATATACTGTTAAAGCAGTTGATGATGGTGTTGCAAGTGGTTTCAAGAGCGGTCTTTCAATCATAAGACTTTCAAACCCTGCAAGCATAAAGGTTAAAAATGTTTCAACAGGTGTAACCGTTACATGGGCAAAGGTTAACGGTGCAACAGGCTATCGTGTATATCGCAAATTAGCGAGTGCAAAAAGCTATACATATCTCGGTAACACCACTAAGCTTACATATACAGATAAAACTGCCAAATCAGGCAAAACATATCAGTACACAGTAAAAGCAACCTACGGCAAAACATACAGCGGACATAATGCAGGTGCTAAGATAATGTACCTTAGTGCACCGGTATTTACTTCTAAATACAGCGGTGGCTTGACTGCAACAATATCATGGAGTGCAGTTGAGGGTGCAGAGAAGTACAGAGTGTATCGTCGCATAGGTACAGGTGGTTGGAAGCTTATCGCAACAGTGAAAACCAAAAAGTATGTTGATAAAACGCTCGTTGTAGGCAAAAACTACAAATTCACCGTAAAGGCGGTGTCGGGTGATTATGTAAGCGGTTATAATAATAACGGCAAAGTAATCAAAATTACCGATGCAATTTTAGCTGATCCTTTAGGTGCATATCAGAAGGCTTCTCAGGATATCAGGGATAAAGGTGCGGCAGGATACACTAAAAGATCCTGGCAGACACTTGAAGGTAACGGAATAGAGCTTAATAATACATACAACACAAATATAGAAGATATTCTGGATACTCTTATGAGAAGCTTTTTCGTGTCAGAAGAGGAAGCACCTATGAGTATAAATGTAAAAGGCTCAGAAGATGCTACTCGACGTATGTACTCCGGCAATTGTCTTCCTGAAGAGTGTAAAGCAACTGCGCGTAAAAAAGATAACGGCAATTACGTTATCACTATAGTTATGAATGACCAGGTTAATCCCTTAAGTACGGATGAATCCGGACTTGCTGTAATGTGCAAAAACATTGTCTTTATGGATGATGTTGAAAATATAATAAAAAACGACCCAACTGTTTCAAAAGTTGTATATGGAATAGATAACAATAAAATCAAGTACGATGATTTCACCATTGTTGCCGAAATGACAAAGGACGGGAAGTTTGTAAGCATCACCCAGGATGGTTGTGCTGTTATGACCGCTGACGTTAAGCTTGCGGGTCTCGGCAAAACATCCGGTAGCTGTGATTTGAGCTTCCACGCAAGATATACAGATTTTAAATATTAAGAGTTATAACCGACCTTTCTCATATAAGAGGGGTCGGTTATTATTGTTAGTTGACAAAAACTGAAAAAACAAATATAATTTAATTACAAAACTAAATTACTATAGGAGGTTTTACTATGAAGAAAATTACAAGTTTTGTATTATCCGTATTGATGGTGCTTACAATGTTTTCTTGTCTTGCAACTGTAGCCTCTGCGGCAGGTAAGCCTGCCACACCTACACTTGTAAGTGTTCAGAATGCTACAAGTGGCATCGTTTTCAAATGGAAAAAGGTAGCCAATGCAGATTTCTATCGTGTATACAGAAGAATAGGCTCAGGCGGTTGGAAGGTTATCGGCAAAGCTGAGGGTGCTTCCTATACTGACAAAACTGCTAAAAGCGGAACAACATATAAATATACTGTTAAAGCAGTTGATGATGGTGTTGCAAGTGGTTTCAAGAGCGGTCTTTCAATCATAAGACTTTCAAACCCTGCAAGCATAAAAGCAAAAAATGTTTTGACGGGTGTAACAGTAACCTGGGCAAAGGTTAACGGTGCAACAGGCTATCGTGTATATCGCAGATTAGTAGGCTCAAACGGTTACTCTTATCTCGGTAATACTACAAAGCTTACGTATACAGATAAAACTGCTAAATCAGGCAAGAATTATCAGTACACAGCAAAGGCAACCTACGGCAAAACTTATAGTGGACATAATGCAGGTGCTAAGATTCTTTTCCTAAGCGCTCCTGTGCTTGATGGTGCAGTTACTAACGATGTAGGTGCAACAATTTTCTGGAAAAAGGTTGCGGGTGCCCAGAAATACAAAGTTTACCGCCGTGCAGACGGCACTGGCTGGAAGCTCATTGCAACAGTTAAGGGAACAAGCTATATTGATGATGTTCTCCTTTCAGGCAAAACATATAAATACACAGTTAAGGCAGTTTCAGGTGACTATGTAAGTGCTTATAAAACTGCAGGTATTAAGGTTGATTTCAGAATAATCGATCCTATTGAAAATCCTCTCAAGGCATATCAAAGAGCAGCAGGTAATATTAACAGTAAGGCAGTTGCAGGTTACACTACAACTATAAAGAGTGGTATTACCAAGGTTGAAACTGTTCCCGATTTGGGCTTATCAACAGATTCTTTTGATACTGATAGTACTGAAGTGTTTACTGTTGCGAAAGGCTCTAAGGATGCAAAAGATGGTATGGCAGCCGGTAACTGCAACGCTTCCGCTGTTAAGAGTGCAACCGGTAAGTATTCAGGTAATAATTCAGTTATTACTATCAAAATGAAAAATGAGACTAATCCTCAGCCCGGTAATGGCGGTGTTACTGCAATGCTTGCCAGCGGATTTACAAAGGGCGATTTTGAAGATATGCTTGAATCTTCGGGCATAGAAGCAAAAGATGCTAAGATTAGCTACAATAATCTTAAAATCGTTGCAACTCTCGATAACAAAGGCGATTTTATCAAGGTTGTATATAGCTACGATGTAGTTATGGAATGCACAATGATTACTGAGGGTGTATCCATAAAAATAAAGATGGTTGATTCAATTCAGGAAACATACACCGATTTCGTTTATTGATATTAAAACCATATAGGTATTTAATGATTAGTATGATCACCGTAGGGCTTATGCCTTACGGTGATTTTTTGTTACATTATGATGCTTTTTTGATTTTATTAATTTCACGATTTTTAACAGTTATAGTCTTGGTTATTTTTGCTTTCAATCACTTGTAATTTATTAAGATATTTATTATACTATATTATATATGCTACAAAGGGGAGTATTCCCCGTGATATTATTTATAATGAGGTGCACAAATTGGCAAGATACGGCCTTGATTTGCAACAAAAGAATAAAGGTAACCGCAGAACTAACCGCAAGCTTATAATTGCGTTTATATGCTTTATTATTGTTTTAGGTTCTTTTTCAGTTTTTTGGTTCTGGCATTCACTTGATTATGATTTCAATAACGTTTTCGTTCAGGAGGATGAAAGCACAACTATTCCTGTGACCACGACAGAGGTTGAATCTGTTGTTTATGACGGTAATTATGAATTTCTGGTTGCGGTTACAAATGATGATGCAACAAAAACTCTTTTTATTAATGTTGTTACAGTTGACCTCGGTGAGAAAACTATTCGTGTTGTTCCCATAGATGATAGTATAAAGGATTCTGCCTCCAATAAAACCATAAACCGACTTCTTGTTACCGATGGTGTTCAGTCTGTTATAAAATGCCTTAACTCTAATTACGGAATAATAATCGACCGTTATGCAGTGCTGACGGAAAATAACTATAAAGCATTTTTCAGAGCTATGGGTGATATAAAAATCAAAATAACCGAAAAGGTTGAATTTGATACCGCAGATATGTTCCTTGAGCTTGATAGAGGGGAAAATGTTCTCTCACCTGACAAGACTTATAAATATATGAAATATCTCTGTAAAACAAAAAAAGGCTATGACCGTTCAAAGGCTAATGCGGAGATTATAGTTGCCGCTTTTAATACTTTCTATACTGCGGAACGCTTTGCTTCTGCCGACAGCACCTTTTCACGAATAATCGATTATTGCTCAACCGATATTTCGATTGTTGATTTTACTGATGCAAAGGATGAGCTTGAATATCTTTTGCCTAAAACATCAAAAGAAAAGCTTAAGGTTCTTGTATCTGATAATATAACAGGTGAATCAACGGAGGGTATTGTGAATGAGCAAAACTAAAAATGCCGCCAAGCATATACTTGTTACACTGTTATCCGTTGTTGTTGCGCTGATAATATTTGCAAGTGTATTTCTTGCAATATATAATATTGCATTAAAGCCTGCGGATTTTCAGCATAATGCACCTGCGAGTGGTGACGGTACGGGTTATTACAGGCATAATTATCTTGAACTTAACGAAAATGAACGGTATGTTTATTCTGTTGTACTTGAAAGTATATATAACCAACCCGAAACTATTGAAATACCGAGAGTATCAGGTGTAGATTGGGACACTGTGTTTAGTGCAATATCTCACGATAACCCGGATCTTTTTAATATCGGCCTTGAATGTCATATTTATAATAAGGGCTACAAAACATTTTTTAAACCACAGTATTCTATAACCTACGAGGAATATTCGGCACAGCTTAAAGAGGTGCAGGGCATTGCGAGCGCAATTGCCGCCGAAGCCAACAAGCTTACCTCTCTTTACGAGAAAGAGAAATATGTTCATGACTATATAATTAATCATTGTTCTTATATTGAGCCGGAAGAAAGTGTAAGTGCCAATAACGTGTATGGTTGTCTTGTTTTAGGTAGGGCATCCTGCGAGGGCTATTCCCGCTCATTCCAGTATATTATGAATATGCTTAATGTGGACAACCGTCTTGTAACGGGTGAATCCACTGATGACGGTGTGAATTATATCGGTCATATGTGGAATTATATTATTCTTGACGGTGCAGGTTATTATGTTGACCTTACATGGGATGATCCCAAAACAGAGGGTGTTATGCTACGCCATACTTATTTTAATGTAACGACGGCGGATATCAGTAAAAAGCATCGTAACATCGAGCAGGATATACCTCAATGTAACAGCACGAAGTATAACTATTTTATTTACGAGGGAGCTTATCTGAACGTTGGTGCAGGTGCGACCTTCGAAAGCAAGGTTTACAATGCAGTGCATTATGCGAAGCAGCGTAATTATTCTTGTGTTGAACTAAGGTTTTCTAATGGTGCCGTAATGACACAAGCAAAGAAGAGTTTGTTTGATGACGGAATTATATATCTTGCCTATGTGGATGCCGGAATTAACTCTCAGGCAGAGGGATCGGTTGTTCACTATAGTGCAGATGATAAAATGAATACAATATGTTTTTTCTTTTAACAGAGGTGTAATATGGATAAAGCAAAAATTGAAAGAGCTGTAAGGGATATTCTTGAGGCTATAGGGGAGGATCCTGACAGAGAAGGGCTTGTTGAAACTCCCAGGCGTGTTGCTAATATGTATGAAGAGGTATTTTCAGGTCTTAGTGAGGATGCCCGTCAGCATCTTAAATTATTCAACGAGCCGGGAAATGATGAGCTTGTTGTTGTGAGGGATATTCCTTTATATTCAATGTGTGAGCATCATCTTCTTCCCTTCGTAGGTAAAGCACATATTGCCTATATTCCGTCTGACGGAAAAATTATCGGTTTGTCAAAGTTGGCACGTATAGTAAATGTTTATGCAAAGCGTCCGCAGGTACAGGAAAGGCTGACTTCACAAATTGCGGATTTCCTTTTTGAAGAGCTTGAAGCAAAAAGTGTGGCTGTACTTATCCGTGCCGAGCATCTTTGTATGACAATGCGTGGTGCAAAGGCTGCAGGCTCAATGACACAGACCTCTGCTTTACGTGGCACTGCCCGTAGTGATGCGCGTACACGTGCTGAGGTTATGTCACTTCTTTCAGGTGGTAATAATTAATGTTTTCTTTTAAAAATCTTATAGATGCCAAAGGAAAGGCTGTTGTGATGGGTATACTTAATATTACCCCGGATTCATTTTCCGATGGCGGTGAATTCTTTGATAAGGATTCTGTGATAAAAAAAGTGAATACGTTATGCAATCAAGGTGCCGATATCATTGATGTCGGTGCTTGTTCTACCGCACCGGGAAATTCTGTTGTTACACTTCAGGAGGAGCTGCAGCGAGTTGAAAGCTTTTTGCCCGTTGTTATTGATAATGCAACTGTTCCTGTAAGCATCGATACGTTTCGTGAAGAGGTTGCCGAGTATGCTCTTAGTCAGGGTGTGCGTATTGTTAATGATGAAAGCGGTAAGTTTAATCCGCAGATGGCGACCGTAGTCAAAAAGTATGGCGCAGGGTGGGTTTTCATGCACACCGGCGGCGGTGATTCAAAAACGGAGGTTGTTTACGGCAATGGTGTTGTTAATGATGTGCTTGCGTTTTTTGAAGATATGAGACAAAAGGCACTTGAATTCGGTTTGAGTGAAGAACAGCTTTGTTATGATTGCGGAATAGGATTTGGTAAAACACGTCAGGATGATATTGCAGTTCTGAAGAATTGCAGGAAGCTATCCCGGTATTCACCGTTGCTCGTGGGAGTATCCCGTAAACGTGTTATCGGAGAATTGTGCGGAATAGAGGATAAAGTTGAGCGTGATACTGCAAGTGCAGTTGTCGGTGCCCTTGCGGTGCAGAAAGGGGCAAGTGTTATACGAGCTCATAACGTGCCTTATACCGTTCAGGCAATTGAGATTTACGATTCCTTAAAAACAGAGGAGATAATATAATGGAAAGAATAATAATTAAAGGGCTTAAACTTTTTGCTTATCATGGCGTTAATCCTGAGGAAAAAGAAGAGGGGCAGAACTTCGTTCTTGATATAACTGCGGAGCTTGATGCTGATGTGGCAAAGAAAAGTGATAATGTTGATGATACAGTAAGCTATGCTAAAATCATAAAAACCGCAAGAGCAGTGTTTACCGAAAAAAGCTATGACCTTATCGAAGTGGCGGCTAATAAGGTGGGTACGGAAATTATGATGACATATCCTAAGCTTCAGAAGGTTACTGTTTTGCTTATGAAACCCGAAGCACCCATAAAAGCTGATTTTGAGTATGTTGCCGTGGAAGAAACTATTGTTCGAGAGGATATGATATGAAAGCATTAATCGGTATCGGTACAAACATAGGGGATAAGCTCAAAAATATTGATGATGCTGTCAATAGCCTTAAGCTCGTTCCTGATATTAATGTAATAAGGGTATCCTCTGTTTATGATACTGCCCCTTGGGGCTATACAAAACAGGATAACTTCTACAATATAGTGTGTGAAATTGAAACCTCGCTTACACCCAATGCTTTGCTTGGGGTATGTCTCGGCATTGAGGCGGCAATGGGCAGAATACGTGAATTCAAAAATGGTCCGCGTATTATTGACCTTGATGTACTTGTATGTGAAAATATCACAACAGAAACCAAAGAGCTTACAGTACCGCATCCAAGAATAGGGGAACGTGACTTTGTTCTCGTGCCTATGCAGGAGCTGTTTAGCAACTCTGTGGTATATGGCTTTGATTATACTGAGGCGTATAAAAAAATCAGTCAGAATTCATCTGCAAAAAAAATTTAAAAAAATAAAAAATAAGTGTTGACATTTGTAAATTGTTGTAGTATAATTCATTCTCGTTGGCGTCAGAAAGATGTCTTCGAAATAAATCGAAAACTTCATATTTAACTATGAGATTACGCAACACCCGGGAGGGTGGAAAGGTAATGAAAAAAGTTAAAAAAAGATGTTGACAACGGAAGATGATTGTGATATTATCTTAAGGCACTCGCGAGAGGGAGACCGAACGGAGAGTGCAACGAACCTTGAAAATTAAACAACGAGAAAAGAAAAAACCCTTGAGATTTTTT
>JAZRLZ010000054.1:0-75695 GCA_045647125.1 Acutalibacteraceae bacterium
GGTAACAACAACAACTCAGAAATCCTTTCACGTGTAGCTTATGGTATGGGTGACGGCGGTACACTCAACAGTAACGGCGACCTTTCCAACACAGCGCAGCTTAACCTCGGTCTTCTTTCATCATTCCTTGACCTCGGTGATATCGGTGACGTTCTTAACGATCTTCCCGGATTCCTTAAGAAAACGATTTTCGATCTTCTCGTTTTCGGTTCATATGGTTATGATAAGGATTCAGAAGAACTTGGTGGCGCTCTCCCCGCAGAAATGGATACTCTTGATGAGATCGCAAGAAACGCTATTTACAACCTTCTTGTAAATCCTCAGGAATATGACTACGAGGGTGAAGGCACAAGCGAAACTAAAGTTTGGGATATGGGCACAAAGCTTCTTCCCGGTTTTGCTAGCCACACAGCATCTGAAGTTGACCCCATCAAGCTTTCTCTTTTCCAGATTCTTGATAACGTTGCTCAGGTAGCTATCGACGATATCGGTGTTCCTGCTCTCAACCACAACCTTAAGAAAAATCTTATGGAAGCAGTTGAAGTTGAATTCAACGAAATCGACGTAACATCTCTTCCTGCAGCAGCAGCTACTGCTTTTGAAACTTCTAAAGATGAAGGTTCAAAATCTTATGTAACATATCTTGCATACGATAAACTTGCAAAAGCTGGTAATACTTGGTATTACACAACTCTTGAAACAGAAGACGATATCGATCCTACAACAGGCGAACCTAAGCTTGATGAAGACGGTAACGTAATGACAGTTAGAACACGTAAATACTTCAAAGCAAACTTTGCTGTTGCTAACGAGTTCGCAAGCCTTATCAACTGGGATTGGAACTTTGTAAAGAGCACAGCTACACCTGCTGAAGGTGATACACAGCTTATCTATGCTGACATCATCTCCGGTGGTTCTATTGCTTCCGGTATCAACGACCTTATCGGTATGGTTTACGAAGCTGGTCTTACAGATGCAGCTAAGGCAGATTTCGAAGCTGTAACAGGCGACGGCTGGCTTGAAGGTAACGAAAATATCAACGATAACGTTGTTCGTATTACAAAGTATCTTCTTTCTAACTTCGGCGACATGATGTTCGGTAGTGATTCAGCTTATGCTAACTATACTTATGAAGAACTCGAGCCCCTTTCAATCGTTGAAATGGTAGCTATGATTGGTCCTTCTTTCTTCGAGGACGCTATGCCTCAGATTCTTCTTCCTAAGAATGAAGACGGCTCATATGCTTTCCATGACGGCGTTCAGCTCTTCGAGTTCGCAGCTATCGTTCTTCGTGAGCTTATTACAGGTATTGCTCCTGAAGTAAACTACGATCACCTTATTTTCGAAAACGGTGACGTTACATCTGCTGATGACAGACTCTTTGCTGAGCATGATGCAGACGAGTGGAGAACAATTATCCTTAACCTTGGTACTGACCTTGCTCTTGTTTATCTTGAACAGATCACTAACTTTAAGGATTATCTCACTGCAAACTACGGTGAATCCTTCAAACTTGAAGATTGGGTTGGCACAGGTGCACTTGATAATTCAGATAATCACTGGCAGACAAGTCTTAATGCAGCTATTGACTGGGCATGTAAGTATGTTGACACTATCACAACAGGTAATATCAGTGACTGGTCAGCAGCTAACTCAACAGGTTCAATCCTTGCAGGCTTTGACCCCGTTTCTGTAAGCTCTTACTCAGATCCTATCGATAAGCTTAGCTACATCCTTAATACTCTTCTTCCTCTTGGTTTCGTTAATGGTTACTCAAGCTCTGAGTTCGACCTTGACCTTAACCTTGTTGTTGACGGTATTATGACTCTTCTTTCTGACTTTGACCTTAATACCATTATTAATCTCTTCGGCAGAAATGCAGATTCATCATACAACGCATTCGATGATGTTTCCGTTTCAACATTTGTTCTCAGACTTGCAAACGGAATCCTTAAGCTCGTGTTCCGTGCTGATATCCTTCAGTTAGACGGTTCTACAACACAGAGCCTTGATGCTGTTCTTACACAGCCTAACCTTAAGAAGACTGTTGCATACCTTCTCAGAAACCTTTATGCTAATAAGGACCTTATCCTTAACGCAGCTCTTCCCGTTGTTGGTAAGATGATTAAGGGTTGGGGTACAGAGCAGGCATTCAATGAGCCTCAGGTTGGCCTTTCAAAATCTATCGACCTTTCAAACGGTGCTACTTCAGAGGCAGTAACCGTTCAGGTTCGTAACGCAGCAAACGGTGTTTGGAGACACTACAGAGACGCAGCCGGTAACGAGTATACTGATAACCAGTATCAGATTCAGCTTACAGGCGTTAGCGCTTATGATGGTATCACAAACAACAAATCTACAACAGTTACACCTACTCTTGTAACTACAACAAACATTAACTACGGTCAGGTTGGTACATTCACATACACTGCTGCAAATGTTCCTACATCAGGTGACCTTGTTCGTTTCGAAATTACTTATAAGGTTATTGACGAAGACGGACAGTACATGGGTGACACATACACAACTAAGTGCTATGCTTACCTTAACTACAACGGATCAAATGAAGGTCAGGCAGTTACTAACGATTCAGAACTTGTCCATACAGCAATTTATACACCTCAGTACGTTGCATTGAGCACAGCTCTTGATGAAATTCCTGAGTTATCCTGCTCATACTTCGGTCGTGACTATAAGTTCTGTACAAAAGCTCAGACCGGTGAAGTTAAGAACACATCCGGTACAGTTGATGGTCTTACATTCGGTTCTCTTAGCCAGTCTTTCGCAAACAACGATAAAGGTCGTTATTTGAATGACGTTAAGAACTTCAAGACATATACACAGAAATTCGTTAACGAAGATGGTGAGGAAACATCAGATACCTACAACGTTGCAGGTTCTGTTGATGCAGCAGCTTGGAAAGCAGCTAATAAGACATCAGGTTCAAAGACCAACTTTAACATCACATTGACAGATAAAGACGGTTCAGAGGGCAAAACATTCTCAATCATCTACTATGACGATATAGCTCTTAATAAACTTTCATCTCTTGCAGGTAACGAAATGGATGCTGCTAGAGACTTCAGCGAATACAATACAACAGGTACTGCATACGCTGATAAGATCCTCACAACATCTAACTCAACTGATGAGGAAGGCGAAAAGGTATATAAAGAATCTGCATTCTCAACACTTGCATGGGTTGACGATGACGATAACGTATATGCAGAAAGCGCAGTTTCCGATATCGATGTTGAATATGACGAGGACGGTACAACTGTTATTGCTAAGAGTGGTACAGCTACAAATGCAGCAGGCGATAAAGTTGCAGTTAAACTTGTAACAGCTATCGACTGTGCAGCAGCTTACAACGCTTACGTTGCAGCATTCGAGCCCGGCGTTCGCGGCGGTATGCAGGCATTTAATGATAACTCTGTATACAACTTCGATGCTCTTTATGAAGCTCTTTATGTTGCAGTTAATGACTTCGGTTATTGTAGAAAGACTGCAGAACAATTAGCAGCTGAAGGTGGTAACACCAGCGGTGCTGAAACAGTTCTTGCAACTCTTAAGACAACACTTGAATCTGTTGAAGAACAGTACATCACTGATTACAACTACACAGACTACAAGATGCACAGACTCAATCGTTTCAATGATGCTCGTGATGATGCTCATAGCCTCCTCCAGCTTCAGGATGACGCTTCTCCCGCAACAGTAGCAGAAATCGATGAATACTTCGATTACAACTGGATGGAAGAAAATGACTACCGTGCACTTGTTAAGGGCGATGCTAAGGAAGCAATGCTTCTTGCTCTTCTTGAGAAATTCGATGACGAAGAAATCAAGGCTAAAGCAGCATGGCTCGCTGACAGAAAGGTTGAATACCAGACACTTGACACTCTTGATGTTGAGATGACAATCAACCTTCTTGAACGTACCTCCAGTCGTCTTCTTACAAGAGACAGAGGTCTTATTACAAAACAGCTTGAAGATGAAATCGCTTCTGCAAACAATATGATCGGTACAGATGCTTCTCGCTATACAGAGAAGAGCTGGGCTAACTACTCAGAGGCACTTCAGTTTGCTAATGACGTATTGGCTGAAAACGGCGTTGTTAAATCACAGAAACATATCTTCGATGCTAAGTATCGTCTCCTTCTCGCTCGTAAGGCTCTTGTTCTTGACGGCGAAGAAGCTGACTACACAGAACTTGAGGCACTTATTGGTCAGGCACAGTATGCTCTTGAACATACAAACCTTTACAATAACACAAATAAGGAATTCGGTCAGGTTCTTGCAGAACTCGGTTACAATGAAATTGACGATGTTCAGCTCTTCCCCGGTTCCGCACTTCTCGTTCTTGAAAAAGGCTATCACGTAGACGACCAGGATAAGGTTGACTCCGCAGCTGATGCACTTAAGGAAGCTCTTGCAAGACTTGAGTTCAAGAACACAAAGATCACAGGTAACGGCGTATCTGTTAACGAGAGCGTACTTGTTGAAGGCGATGAAGAAAACGACATCGATGAAGTTCTTGCAACAACTGCTAACATCGGTGAAGGTCTTGACGCTGACGCTGTTAAGGCTCTCTTCCAGGTATCAGCTGATAATGCAACAGTTGGTGCAGATCAGATCACTGTTTCTAACGATCTTTACTACACAATCGATACAGACCTTGAAGGCTTTGCCGGTACAAACGCTGTTGTTACATTCTACACAGTAGTTGCTGATGGCGTGAAGATTCCTGTTGCTACAGTTAAACTTATCGTTAACGGTGATATCAACGGTGACGGTACTGTAGACGTTCAGGACGGTGCTTATGCTGCTCTTGTAGCATCTGGCAGAGGCGAGCTTGAAGGCTGCTTCCTCCTTGCAGGTGACCTTGCAAACACAGACCGCGATGTTACAGCTGACGACTACGGCGCAATTGTTAACCTCGTTGTTGACTAATACAAATCAATAATTCGCATTAGCGATTAAAAATCCTTAAATTGATTGTTTCTTAATTAATACTCACCCGTCGGGTTGACTCGGCGGGTGGGGAGTAAGATAAAATGTATATTATATAATATATACATTATATATATATATCAGATAATGATCAGTTTACAGGTGCGGTGTTAAACACTGCGATTTGGATGAAAATGAAAAATAAACCCAAGGAGGCAAACAAATGTCTAAAAGAATTTTAAGCATTGTGCTTGCTCTCGCTCTTGCAGTTTCCTGTTTCGCAGTTAGCGCTTTCGCTCTCGGCGACATTGGTTACGAAGAAGAAGGCAATGCATATTATCAGAAATGGTCTCTTTCAGAGGCTGCACAGAACGATAACGATACATGGTATGTTGAAGTTTCTCTTGAAGCTAACTATACTGTAGGTGCTATCGGTTTCGCACTTGATATCTCTAACCCTGATATCACAATTAAAGATGTAGTTGCTACTAAGCAGGATGGCACAGCAGGTGCTATCACAGATGAATATGGTGCAGACGTTGCTTGGGACGTTGCTAACAACTCTAATAAAGTTGCTATCATCCCCAACCCCGAAGAAGATGGCGCAGCTGCTATCGATTTCTCAGAGGGTGGCGTAGTTTGTACAGTATTCTTTGATATTGCTAATGAAGCTACAGGCACAGTTCAGATCGTTAACGATCCTAAATCTAAAACTAACGTAGATGGTTCTCTCATTGCTGCTCGTATGGATGACGGTATCCTTGCAACAGGTACATCAATGACAGGCCAGGGTTCAGTTGAGGTTGTAACTGATGCAAGACTCATCGGCTCTACAATGCTTCCTGCAGATCTTGCAAAGACTGCATCAGCAGACGCAGGTGTTCTTATTGACACTGCTCACACATTCGGTGGCGCTTATAAAGGTGTAGTTTTCGGTTTTACACAGAAAGCTAACAACACATTTATGAACACAGGCTACCTTACAAATGCCCTTCAGGCAACTAACGGTGGTACACTTTCATTCAGCCGTTCAATCGGTGCAACCGGTTATGGTACAGGTACAGTTATCACTGTTAAAAACTCTGACGGTACAGAGTCATGCAAGTATGTTGTAGTTATCTTCGGTGACGTTGACGGTAACGGTCTTATCAACGGTAACGACGTTAAGGGCGTTCAGGGTGCTGTTACTGTTTCAACAACTTATGCAAATAACTCAGTACAGAGAATGGCTGCTAACTGCCAGAACGTTGTTGCAGCTGCAATGATGCATACCATTAACGGTAACGACGTTAAGGTTGTTCAGGCTAACGTTTCCGGTACAAAGATGGATCAGGGTGCTCTTGCAACAAGAATGTCCGGTAACGCAACATACTACAAATAATTTATAATCCTATATAGGAGGAAAATGTTCCAATGAAAATTTCTAAAAAAGTTCTTGGTGCAGTTATGGCTGTCATCATGATCTTAAACGTTTTCGCTGTTGGTGCTTTCGCTGCTGTTCCTGCTGATACACTTGTTCAGCTTAACCTTAAGACAGACAAAGCAGTTTATGCACCCGGTGATGAAGTAGTTATTACTTTTGGTGCTGAATGTATCGAAGAACTTGGCTCATTGATGATCGGTGGCCAGTACGAAATCGGTTACAACAGCGCAGTTATGGAAGCTTATTCAAATTCTACAGCTCTTGCAGACCACGGTTATACAGCTTACCAGCCTGGTGACCAGATTGGTATTTCAGTTGTTCAGCTCGTAGGTCAGTCTTCAGGTGTTACTCCTCTTTACGATTGGAATACATCAATCTGCTACGTTGTTGTTGACAGCGATGTTACTTTCGACGCTACAGCAGGTGTTGATCTCTTCTCAATCAAGATGAAGATTAAAGCTGATGCTCCCGAAGGCACATACACAATCGGTTATAACCCCCAGGGTTATGAAGATTGTAACGGTTACATCAACGATGGTCTTGGCTTCGGCGGTCTTTACGGCACTTCAGCTGCTGACTATGGTTTCTCAGTAAACAATATGTATGGCTACGGCACAACAACATTCACAGTTTCTAACGGTCCTTCTGTTGAGGTAACTCACGATGGTCAGCAGTCAAGCTGGAAATACGGCAAGAACGTTGATGCAAACTATCGTTTCGGTTTCCTTGGTAAAGCAGCAGGCCTTACAGTTGAAACTGAGGGCAAGAACGTTACTAACATCACTAACATCGTTGCTACTGCAACAATCGATGGTTCAACAGTAACTTCAGAAGTTAAGACAATCTGGGCAAACGCTGATGGTAGCTACGGCTTCCGTGCAGTATTTGATGGCTTCAGTTGTGCAAGCACATCAACAGTTTCTGTAACATTTGCTATTAATATGGCTGATGGTTCTACAGTTTACACAACTGCAGATGTTGCTACTAACACAATTAACGGCATCTACACAGCATCAGTTGCTAACGGTTTAGCAGAAGTTGCTGCTTAATTAAATGATTTCGAATGCTTACGAAAAAGCCGATTTTAAGGTAATTGAATTTATGGTTGAGGATGTGCTCACAGCTTCATCCATAGTTCACACCACAACTATGCCGGCTACTACTTCATCAGGTGGAGTTGACGTTGGCAACAAAGGCGACGGCGGTGAAGAATTCAATTATTCCGACTTTTTCCCGCAATAATTAAATAACTATTTAATATATTGAAAGGAGTATTTTTTTACGATGAAAAAATACACAGCACCTGAGCTCGAAATCATGGAGTTCGAGCTCGAGGATGTACTCACCCTTACAATGAATGATAAGGATAATGCTGACGGTGGCGACAGCGGCTGGTATTAATTAGCCGAATCTCACTTGTTAATCAAAGTCCACCCCTTTTTGGGGTGGACGTGAGGAAATCCTAATTAAACAAGATTACCAACCCGGGGAAACCCGGGTTGTGTAGTTTAAAAATCAGGAATAAGGTATTAAGCGGTATTGATGCCCTATTCGTAATTTTTAAACTATAGTCAGAGGAGTTTTAATTTGAAGCTTAGTGTAGCAGATTTGGTGTTTGATATTGATATCAAAGGCGATTTACTGAAAAAACGCTCACAGCAATACGTATATAACGGTGAGCGTGAAGCAGATTTTTCTTTTGATGAAATATCGCAACAGTATTATATTGACAGGCAGAAGGATCATCCCAATTTATCACTTGAGGAAAGCGAGTATTTCTATAGTGGTTCATACTTCTATCATAAGATTATTGATTTTGATGGAATGCTTTTGCACTCGTCCTGTATTGAATACAAAGGAAAGGCATACTTGTTTTCTGCAAATCCCGGTGTGGGGAAATCAACCCATACCCATTTGTGGCTCAAATTTCTGCCCGGCTCACGTATAATCAATGATGATAAACCCGCTATCAGGTTTTATAATGGTGAGTTTTACGCTTTCGGCACTCCCTGGAGCGGTAAAACCGACGAGAGCCTGAATATAGGCGTGCCCATAGGCGGAATATGTTTTTTGAACCGTGGCAAAGAAAACAAAATCGAAAAAATAACACCGCAACAAGCTATTCCTCTATTTATGGAACAGACCATAAGAATTGCAGATAAAAGAGATGCATTGAAAACTCTTTCTATGCTGGAACGTGTGCTCGAAGCAGTGCCCGTATACAGACTTTACTGTGATATGTCGGAGGAGGCAGTAATGACCTCCTACAACGGAATGAAATAACTTACCGGGAAGGTGATATTATGTCAAAAAATACTACGAAGAAAAAAGGCAGAAGAGGTGCAAGTATAGCTGTTGCAATTATTTGCTTTTTCCTTGCCATTTGTATAGGCTTGTTTGCAGTAGGCTTTGTTTATTTGCGAAGCCTTTATAATGCAGTGCCTGAAATTGAGGACACAATGGTTTATGACTTTGATGAGGATGAAACTCTTCCGGATTCCTTGCAGGATGACCCCGAGTTTGAAACTATTTATGAGGGTGACGCCACCGAGCTTAAGGAATCAATCAAAGAATGGGCCACAAACGATGCTAACATAATGTACAGTAACGATGTTATAAATGTGCTTTGTATCGGTGTTGATACACGTAATAAGGATGCAATTGCAGGTCTTACCGACTCTATGATTATTGCATCGGTTAATACAAAGCTGGGCACAATTTCATTTTCATCAATAATGCGTGACAGCTACGCTTATCTTGAATCACCCGGTGGTGTAGGAAGCTATAATAAAATAAATGCAGCGTTCCCATTCTATGGTGTAGAAAATCTTGTTGATACCATTGAAAGCCATTTTAAGATTCGTATTGATGGCTATGCTATGATTAACTTCGCTTTCTTTAAGGCTGCAATTGATAAGTTGGGCGGCGTTACAGTTGCCGTTCAGGAATATGAGGCAGCTTATATTAACAAGGTTTATGATTTCGACGTTGTTGCAGGTAGCGCAGTTACCTTAAGCGGTGATGAGGCTTTGGGATTCTGCCGTAGCCGAAAGTGTGATAGTGATGGTGATATAAGCCGTACACGTCGTCAGCGTGATGTTCTCACAGGTGTGTTGAAAAAAGCAGCAACAATCCAGGCATCTGAGGTACCGGATTATGTGAAAACTTTCTTGCCGTATCTTGAAACGAGCTATACCGAGGCAGAGGTGCTTTCACTTGCAACAAAAGCAGTTGTGGGCGGCTGGGCTAACTTTAAGGTTCAGCAGATGGTAGTGCCGGATGAAACTTCACGTGTAGCACACGATGGTGATATGTGGTATTGGGAGGTTGACTACCCGAGAGCTGCAAAAAATCTTCAGGAGTTTATTTATGGTGAATCCATAATTCAACTTAACGAAGAATAAGAAAAAGAAAACGCCGTAGCAATTGCTACGGCGTTAAATTTTTTGTTTTAATTAATACTCGGGTATAACAATTTCAACTTCTCTTCCAAGATCTGAAGAACGTGCAATACCATCAATAATAGCCTGGTTATAAATAATCTGGCTTGAGGGAACAGGTGCAGGAAGATTGAATTCGATAGCATCAATAAATGAACGAATCTTCTTGTCGAAGTTATCACCGTCGTTATCCATTTCGGGAATAACTGTTTCAACACATTCACCTGCAATGTTGTGGTAAATAGTCATAGGTCCACCGATTGAACCGTTCCAGCATTCTGTAGAGGGGATTCTTAAACCGCCCTCGGTACCCATAATGATTGTGTCACCGGGAGTGTCGCAATGCATTGCCCATGCAATACGGAAGTCAAGTGTAATGTCACCCTCAAGACGAACGTATGCAGCAGCAAAGTCATCAACACCGAAAACTTCGGTATATTCGGGCTTCTGGAGGTATTCGGGTTTTTTGCCGAAAAGTCCTGCTTTAAAGCCGGTAACAGTAAGGGGCTTGGGATAACCGATAGCATTAAGCACCATATCGAGTGAATAGCAACCGATATCACCTAATGCACCAAGACCTGCAGTATCCTCCTGAATAAAGGAAGTGCCGAAGGGAGTAGGAATACCCATTCTTCTGCCGCCGCCGGTCTGAATATAATAGATTTTGCCAAGAACACCGCTTTCACAAATCTTTTTAACCATCTTCATATTTTCATCGAATCTGGGCTGGAAACCGATGGAAAGTATTTTGCCGCTTTCTTTTTCTGCCTTGCAGATCTCAACTGCCTCATCAAGAGTAACGCACATAGGTTTTTCAAGAAGAACGTGAACACCGTTTTTGAGTGCATATATAGCACAAGGTGCGTGCTGGCGGTTGTAGGTACAAACGGAAACTGCGTCAAGGTCTTTTTCGTTATCAATAAGCTCCTTATCGCTTAAATAATATCTGCCTTCAACGCCATTTGCTTTTGCAAATGCCTCTGCCTTGCCGGGAATAATATCTGCAAAAGCAACAACTTCAACATCTTCGCATTTAAGATAGCTCTTTAAATGTGCTTCTGCAATCCAACCGCATCCGATAATACCAACCTTGATTTTTTTGCCGGTATAATTTTTTGCTTCAACTTGTTTTTCTTTAAAAGCATCAAGAATATTAGACATAGCTTTTACCTCCAAAGTCCTATAGGACATAATTACATTTATAGATTAGCACATTCCGGGAATTGTTTCAACCAACATAAACAAAAGAATTATAGCTTTTTTATATTTTTGCAATTGTGCATAAATATACTGTATTTTTGTTGTAAATGTTGACGAAACTCAAGTTTTTTATTAATAAAAAATCGCAATGTTAACAATTTGTTCATAAAGTTGCAACATCAATACAACAAGATCGTGTTACTATAATGTTGCCAATACGATACGCAGGAAGTAAAAACTTTCTACAATCAAGAAAAGACCATCGCTGATATGCGGTGGCCTTTTCTTGTTTACTTATAAATTTATTGCTTTTTGTGTTTTGTTAATGTATTATATATCTATTATAGTATAAATTACGGTGGTGAAAGTAGTTGGTTATATATCCCGAATCATTCAGCGTTAAGCCTAATACCGAATCAACGATGAATTTCAGGAATCTTTTTAACACTACCTCTCAGACTGCGGTTAATAAAAACCTTACCCTTATAACGGGGAATTATGTTTTTTGTAGTAAAAATGCCGAGGAAAGAGAGTTGTATATATCAGATACAATTGCTGCAGATGAGTATGAAAAAGGCGAAAAACCTAATATAAGACGATGTGCCGTTGTGCTTGAAAATGTCAAAAATATGGAAATTGACTGTTGCGATTCTAATTTTATTATGGATGGCAAAATGACTCATCTTGTATTCAAAAATTGCGAAAATATAAAGCTTAAGAATCTTAATATAGAAACTGTTAACCCTGATGTTCACAAAATAACAGTTTTGAAATCATCAACCTTTTACGTTAGTTTCAAGGTTGACGAAACAAGCCGATTCGTTGAAGAAAACGGCAATTATTATTGGTGTGGCACGGATTACAAAATGAGCATAACCGATTTTAAAAATAATATGCGCTTCCCTATGGCAGGAGCAGATAACTATAGCCATTTATCACGTGGTGCTCATCCTTTACATGGTGTTGCAAGTATAAAGCCTGTTTCCGAGCGTGTTTTTAACGCCCGCTTCATAACTCCCAAGGATTTTGCACCGGGGGATACGTTTTATATTTATCCGCCGAAACGTCGTCAGGTAGGTATATTTATAGATTCCTGTAAGAATATTACATTTGAAAATGTAAGTCAGAGCTTTAATAACGGCTTTGGTTTTGTTGCACAGAACAGCGAGAATATAACTCTTGACAGAATAAAATGTGTTCCTAACAGTAATTACGAGGCGGATTTGTGCTCTTTATCCGATTTCCTTCGCTTCAGTATGTGTCGGGGAAAAATTCGTGTGTTGGATTCTGAGTTTGATGGTGCGGCTGGAAATTGTTGTAATCTGCACGGTATACATTTCAAAATAACAAAAATAGATAAAAATCGCATTACGGTAAGGTTTTGCAATGACAGAGCCTACGGCTTTCCTTGTATAAGGGAGGGGGATATGATAGCATTCATTGACCCCAGAACGCTTATTGAGGTTGGCTCAACCAAGGTAATACACGCAACGCTTCGTGATGAGTATTATTATGACCTTGAGGTAGCGACGTATGATGTGCCATCGGTTGTCGGTGGCTTTGTTGAGGATATTTCTGCTTGTCCTGATTTTGAGTTTTCAAGCAATTCCCTTAATAAAATTGTAAAAAGCGGTATACGATGTAACACCCGTGGAAGAATACGTATTGAAAACAATCGACTTCTTAATACGGGTGAGCAGGGCATAGTAATTTCCGGTGATGCATCAAATAAATACGAAAGCGGATGTGTGCTTAACGGGGTTATAAGAGGTAATGCCTTTATGAATTGCGAAAAAAGTGCAATTCTCATTAAGCCCGAAAATCGAAAATATGCAGGTCCTGTGCATAAAAATATACGTATAGAGGATAATCTTTTTATAATCAACAATATAACTGTTCTTGATGCTTCAAGCAGCTCTGATATAGAAATGCAGCATAACGTATATAAGGGCAGAGCACTTAACGGCAGATGGGTTGTTGCCCGTAATACAGAAAATCTTGTTACAGATTGCCCAAAATAAAAGAATTCCGCAGGGCGTAAAAGCTCTGCGGTTTTTTCTTAATAAGTTTTTGCTTCAAATGACTGGCAACAGGTTGAATCTGCATTTTTTGCATCGCAATTACAAGAGCCTACCTTGATTGCATTTTTTGTGCAGTAATTCTCTTTTGTACAATGGTATTTGCATGTGCTTACAGTACAACCGATGCTGTTGTTTTTCATTTCGTTCATTAAACTAACCTCCTTAATAAGACAGCTTTTTCTGTCTTTGATTTTAGTTTAACCCAAAAAATTTGAATTAATCATAATGGTGATTTTTATGAAAAAAGAAGATGTTTTAAAATCCTGCTATTCAATTTTAAGACGTTGTACGCCACTTGAATATGACTGCGGAAAAATTTGTGGAGGCTTGTGCTGTAAAGGTGCAGATACCACAGGAATGTTGCTTTTCCCCGGTGAAGAAGCCCTTGTTGATCCTGATATTAAAATCGTTGAAGATGAATACGGCAGTAAGGTTGCCTTATGCAACGGCACCTGCGACCGTAACAAAAGACCTCTCGCTTGCAGAATTTATCCTCTTTTTCCCGTTATAAAGGAGGATGAAAAAGGGAAGTATATTGATACGGAATTTGACATACGTGCAAATTGCCCCTTGAAAAGCGGTGATTATGAAATAACAAGAAGATTTGATAAAGCGGTGCGTCGAGTGGGTAAATATCTGTTGTGTAATGAAGAAATTGCAGAGTTTTATAGTAGTTTATCCGCAGAAATATGCGAGTATTCAGAGCTGGAAAAAATTTTTTCAGGAAAATAAAAAAATCTGTTGACAAATGGAGTTTGTTCTGTTATATTATAACTGTAAATAGTAATCATTACTACTTACGGAGGTGATAATATGCGAAGCTCGAAGCAACGTGATGCAGTTCTTGAGGTTGTTAAAGGCTCATGTGACCACCCGACGGCAGATATAGTTTTTGAACGTGTCCGTAAACAGATTCCTAATATAAGCCTGGGTACTGTTTACAGGAATCTTGCCCAGCTTAAGGATGAGGGATTCATAACCGTGGTAGAAAGCAGCGACACGAAGGTGCATTATGAAGGTAATTTGACTGAGCATATTCACTTTTTGTGTAAAAACTGTTATAATATTACAGATGTATTCTGTGAAAGCCGGGTACCGAAGGCTTTATCGGATATGGGCTTGATGGTTGAGTCGCAAAAAACTGTTTATTACGGCTTGTGTAACATTTGCCGAAATAATATAAATTAAATTAAAAATCATTTATCTATCAAAGGAGAATTTATTATGAAAAAATGGAAATGCTTAGTATGCGGTCAGATTGTTGAAGGCGAAAATCCCCCTGAGGCTTGCCCTCTTTGCAAAGCACCTGCAGAAAAATTTGTAGAAGTTAAGGATGAAGAAATGACTTGGGCTGCTGAGCATGTTCTCGGCGTAGCTAAAGGCGTTAGCGAGGAAATTCTTGATGGTCTTCGTGCAAACTTCCAGGGCGAATGCACAGAGGTTGGTATGTATCTTGCAATGGCAAGAGTTGCTCACAGAGAAGGCTATCCCGAAATCGGTCTTTACTGGGAAAAAGCAGCATACGAAGAGGCAGAGCACGCAGCAAAGTTTGCTGAACTTCTTGGTGAACTCGTAACAGATTCTACAAAGAAGAATCTCGAAATGAGAGTTGAAGCTGAAAACGGCGCAACACTCGGTAAATTCGAGCTTGCTAAGATGGCTAAAGAGCAGAATCTTGACGCTATCCATGACACTGTTCATGAAATGGCTCGCGACGAGGCAAGACACGGTAAAGCATTCGAAGGTCTTCTTAAGAGATATTTTGGTTAATGTATAATTGCAAAAGCATTCAAGATGTGCTACTATGGTGGTAGCACATCTTTTATTTTCAGGTGAGATTTTATATGAATAAAAAACAGAAAGTTTCTTTAATAGGATTAGTAATTTCAATATTTGTATTTTTGGCTGGGTTTATTTCCATTGGAATCATAGGAGAGATGAATACCGCAACCTTCGTTATTACACCTCTCGTTTTAATGTCTTTTCATGTCGGAATTGTTTTCATGATATTGCTCATTATATTTTCTGTTAAAAAAGAATCAAATGCTCAACCGAAAAAAGAGCAATCTTATATGCCACCTCAACCGAAGCCCAACGTTGATAATTCAAAAAAACAAGAAACAGAAAATAACGAGGAAAGAACTTTTAAAGAAGGGCTTAAAAGAACTCCTTGGTATATATGGGTAATAACTATTTCATTTACTTTAATTGGAACTTTTTTACTTATTATTCCGCCAATAGGGCTAATGTCTATAGGTTTGGGGTTTGCGGCATTTTGGTTACCTTACCATTCTTGGAAAACCGAAAATATTCGTGCTCCTTGGCCTTCAGGTGAACTTACTCACGAAAAAATTGTAATCGATTTACATACTCACCAATTAAATTCAAGTATAATATCTCCTTCTGATTATAGAATCGTGGAAGATGTCGTGTTAAAAACCAATTATTCGATAACGGATGATTATACTCCTACCACAATTACCTTTAAAAATAGTGGCACATTTAAAATTAAACCGTCAATGTTTCAAAAATATTATAGTCCTGTGGAAATTGCGGTCAATATTCAACAAGGGGAAGGTGTTTATCTGATTTTCTCGAATGAAACTAATAAGCTCGAATTTGTTTACAGAAAAATCTATTGCACTTTATAATATTTTTTATTTTCCCTCATATCGGAAAATTTTCGTGTTACAATTTACCATTTATTGTGTATCGAGGTGTGTGATTTTTGAAAAGTGGCTTTAAATAAGAACTTAAAGCACATTTTCAAGACGAGGCAAGACACGGTAAGGCTTTCGAAGGTCTTCTTAAGAGATATTTTGGTTAATAAATAATTGCAAAATAAATTGAGCTATGCTATCATAATGGTAGCATAGCTCAAAAATTTTGGGGGACTATAAGTGAATAAGAAACAAAAAAAGGCATTGATGGGTTTGATATTATCTGTTGTTATTGCAGCAGTAAGCTTTTTTTCTGTTGGTATTATAGGGAAAGTCAACGAAACCACGGTGCTTATAACGTTCATATTTTTACTTGCTATCATTGCGATATTAGTTTTTGCGACATTGCTTATTATTTTTTCGGCTTCAAAAAACGTAAAAATAAGGCATCTGCAAAAAACTTATAAAAATATAATTTCAGGTTAAGGTGAGTTTATGGATAAAACTGCATTATTTAATTTATCATACGGTGTATATGTTGTTACAACCTGGGGCTCAGGCAAACCCACGGGCTGTACCGCCAATTCTGCAATGCAGATAACATCAGCACCTGCAACAATTGCCGTTTCGATTAACCACGATAATTTTACCAATGCTTGCATTAAAGATACAGGTGTTTTTGCAATCAATATCCTTGGTGAAAAGGTTGATCCTATGGTGATCGGTTCTTTCGGCTTCAGAAGTGGCAGAGATGTTGATAAATTCGAGGGTATTGACCATCTTGTGAAATCCTATTTGCCTGTTTTACCTCAGGCAATGACATATATCACATGTAAGGTTATTAATACTATGGAAACGGAGACACACACAGTTTTCCTCGGTGAGGTTACGGATGCGGGAAAACTTTCTGACGATATACCTATGACTTATGACTATTATCATAAGGTGATCAAGGGCTCTGCACCTAAAAATGCTCCTACGTACAGTGGTGATTAATATGAGTGAGTTTAGCAATATTCCGCAATGGATGATAGACAGCACAACATCGGCAACGGAGCAGAATAATGAGGTGGGCAACATTGTTGCCGGCTACATAGGTGCTTTTAACAAGAGAAAATTCACACAGAAGCAAATGGGTTGCTTTATGACTCAGGCGTTTTTATTACCTCTTGAGGTGGTAGAAAAACGTCTTGATGCGGTGCTTTCCTGTGGTGAAGAGGGTGAGGAGGAAAATGCTCGTAATCTTTGTGTTTACCTTACACAAAAGGGTGAGCTTCTGTCCGGTGAAAACACAGACCCCTGCGAAATTATTGATGTTTTAAAATCAAATTACGGAAAAACTGCGGCTTTTGAAACCTTGCTTACATTTCCACGATTATTGTCATATTGGAAAAAAGCAGATGTTCGTGATTTGCCTCAATATGCAAAAGAAAAAGTTGAAGCGGAAAAGATTTTGAAGGAATGTGCAAGTGTTTTTGAGCTGAAATGACAAGCCGGGAATAAATGTTGTGTCATTTTCAAAAAAATTGTGAATATAGTATGTTTTTTCTTGACTAATAGTGCAAAATTTATTATAATATACGAGATGATGTATTATTTGTGGTAATAGTACACTATCCGTATTTTATGATAATGGTTTTGTTATTTATATAATTTATAGATTTTATATTTATTTTTATAAATTTTTTTAATAAAATAAGATATTTTTTGCTTTATATAGATATTTTGGTGTATTTCTATACATTCACTGCAAAACTTTTATTATATACAGGGCAATTGCTCTGTAACCATGACGGAAGTGTAATTCCGTCATTTTTTTATTTTTAAAATTTGATTTTTAACTATTCCGAAAAGGAGGGAACTGAAATGGCAATCGTTATTGCAGCGGTTATAGCACTTATAGTTGGTGGTGTTGTTGGCTTTATAGCCGGCGGAGCACACCGCAAAAAGGTTGCTGAAGCTGCTATTGGCTCTGCTACTCAGGAGGCTGCCCGTATCGTAAACAACGCTATGACGGAAGCCGAGCAGAAAAAGAAAGAAACTATTCTTGAAGCCAAGGATGAAATCCATAAGCTCAGATCAGAAACTGAGCACGATTTACGCGAAAGACGTGCAGAAGTACAGCGTCAGGAGCGTCGCATTATTCAAAAAGAAGAAAGCCTTGATAAAAAGGTAGAAGCACAGGAAAAGAAAGAAGAAGCCCTTGCTCAGAAAATAAAAGCTATTGAAGCTAAAGAGCAGGAGGTTGAATCCCTTAAAAGAAGTCAGCTTGAAATTCTTGAAAGAATTTCAGGATATTCAAAAGAGCAGGCTAAGGATGTTCTTCTTAAAAGTCTTGATGAACAGCTTGTTCACGAAAAGACAAGTCGTATCTATGACTATGAGCAACAGCTCAAGGATGATATGGATAAGCTTGCCGGTGAGGTTATTTCAGGAGCAATTCAGCGTTGTGCTGCCGACCACGCGGCAGAAGCTACAGTTTCTGTTGTAACTATCCCCAGTGATGAAATGAAAGGTCGTATCATCGGCCGCGAGGGTAGAAATATCCGTACTATTGAAACAATTACAGGTGTTGACCTTATTATTGATGATACACCTGAGGCAATCACAGTATCCTGTTTTGAGCCGGTACGCCGTGAAATTGCCCGTCTTACTCTTGAAAAGCTTGTTTCAGACGGCAGAATTCATCCTGCCCGTATTGAAGAAATGTTTGAAAAATCAAAACGTGAGGTTGAAAACACAATCCGTCAGACAGGTGAAAAGGCTGTTATCGATGCAGGTGTAAACGGTCTTCACGGTGAGATTGTTAAGCTTCTCGGTAAGCTTAAATACCGTACCAGCTATGGTCAGAATGTTCTGAATCATTCACTTGAGGTTTCTTACCTTGCGGGTCTTATGGCTGCCGAGCTTGGTGCTGACGTTAAGCTTGCAAAGCGTGCAGGTCTTTTGCACGATATCGGTAAGGCTCTTGACCACGAAAAAGAGGGTACACACATCGAGCTTGGTGTTGAGGTTGCTCGTAAGAATAAGGAAAACGAGCAGGTTATCCATGCTATTCAGGCACACCATGGCGATGTTGAGGCGAAAACAGTTATTGCTTGTCTTGTTCAGGCGGCTGATGCTATTTCAGCTGCAAGACCCGGTGCAAGACGTGAAAACATCGAGTCATATATTCAGCGTTTGCAGAAGCTTGAGGAAATTACAACATCATTCCCGGGTGTTGACAATGCATTTGCTATTCAGGCAGGTCGTGAGGTTCGTATTATGGTTAAGCCTGAGGCTGTTTCTGATGATCAGATGGTTCTTCTTGCACGTGACATTGTACAGAAAATCGAAGGTGAGCTTGAATATCCCGGTCAGATAAAAGTTAATGTTATCAGGGAAAGCCGAGCAATTGAATTTGCAAAATAATTTTAAACAAAGCGGAACCCCTGCGTAATGGTGGTTTCGCTTGTTTTATTAAATCAGATATAGAAACGATGGTACAAATATGCGGTTACTGTTTTTAGGTGACGTTGTTGGTGAAGGCGGATGCAGCTTCCTTTTAAAGAAACTGCCCGAATTCAAAAGGAAAAATAATATTGATGTTTGCATTGCAAACGGTGAAAATTCTGCACAGGGTAACGGTGTTACACCAAAATCTGCAGAAATGCTTTTTGATTGCGGTGTTGATTTTATTACTTTAGGCAATCATACATTCAGAAGACCTGAAATACAGGATTACCTGGATGGTGACGTTTCGGTTATAAGACCGTATAACTATCCTGCGGTTGTGCCCGGCAAAGGTGTTGGCATAATCGATAAAGGGCGTTATCGTGTTGCGGTTATAAACCTTCTCGGTACGGTGTATTCCGAGCCTCTCAGCAACCCGTTTTACAGTGTTGACGAAGCCCTTAGGGAAATTGATGGTTGCAAAACCGTTATTGTTGATTTCCATGCAGAGGCTACGGCAGAAAAACGTGCAATGGGATTTTATCTTGACGGCAGAGTAACTGCGGTTGTGGGTACTCATACTCATATACAGACTGCAGATGAACAGATTCTACCGAAAGGGACTGCTTATATTACCGATGTTGGTATGACAGGACCCGTACAATCGGTTTTAGGTATCAAGCCTGAAATAATAATTAAGAAATTCAAAACCAATTTACCTGTCAGGTTTGAAAATGGTGATGGGGAATATTCTATGGACGGTTGTGTAATCGAAATTGATGAAAAAACCGGGGAAGCAAAATCAATAGAAAGGGTGAGTGTCAGAGGATGAAAAAATTAATATCTGTTTTGCTTGTGGCTTGTATGATTTTTTCTTTTTCATCCTGCAAGGGTGACGATAAAAAGCCGAAAGAGGAAGATTACGTTTTACCTACTCAAATTATTGATGCCGATATTTCTTTACCCTATACCAATTCTGACAGCTTTAACCCGTATGAAGCAAAAAGTAATTTTAACAGGGATTTAATTCCTGTTATTTATGAAAGCCTTTTTGTTGCAACAGATGACGGTAAGGGTTTGCCTCAGCTTGCTTCAAGCGGAGAGATTGACGGTCGTACAGTTACAGTCAGACTTTTATCGGGCGTTGTTTTTTCTGACGGTGCGGTGCTTACAGCCGACCACGTAAAGGAATCCTTTGAAAAAGCGAAAAACAATTCATTTTATATTCCGAATCTCAGCAATATATCATCGGTGGAGGTTAAAGATAAATATACACTCGTTTTTAATTTATATAACCCCGATGAAATGGTTTTGAATGTGCTTTCATTCCCTGTGGTGAGAAATGATAAGGGAAGGTGCTTCGGTAGTGGTAAATACTCAATAGAGTATCTGGAGGATATTCCTTATTTGCAGGTCAACGTTAAGCACAGAGATTTCAGCACAGATTGGAATAAGCAAATTGCTCTTTATAATATGGCTGGTGTTTCAAGCCCAATATATCCTTTTAAGGCTAACGAAATAAGCGTTTACAAAAACGATCTGAGCTCAGGAAAATATAATAATCTTTCCTCTGTTACAATGGTTGAGGAGATGAATAATCTTGTTTATATCGGTGTAAACTCTGTTTGGGCAGGGTCTTCCACATCTAACCAGTGGTTGCGACGTGCCATAAATATCGGGATTGACCGCACTGCGATTGTACGTGAGTCATTTTTAGGTCAGGGCACACCCACAAGCACAATGTTCAAGCCGGATTTCTATCCCGGTGCTGATGTGGTTACTGATATGAGAGGGGATCCTGAAAAAGCTATCAGGATTATGGAAAATAACGGCTATGACAGCGTGAATGCAGAGGGCTTCAGAACTAACGGCTCGAACGTGTTAAGCGTCAGCATACTTGTATGCTCACGAAATAAATATAAGGTTGATGTTGCCAATGCTCTTAAAAATGCTTTGGAGGAGCTTGGTATACGCGCTTCTGTAAGCGAAAGGGAAACTCTTTCAGCCTTCAAAAAAGCTTTGAGCAATGAAACCTTCGGCTTGTATATCGGTGAAACTCAGATGACCGATAACTGTGATATGTCCGAGTTTTTCACCTCATCGGGTGATTTGAATTACGGCGTTGACGATGATTTTTACAGCCGTTACCAGAATTACAAAGGTGGCAAAATCGATACTGAAAAATTTGTTAAGGCTCTTAATGTATATTCGCCGGTTATTCCGTTGTTTTATAGAAAGTCTGTTGTTTTTGTTAACCCGAATATAAGCGGAATTGACGAAACAAAGCCTTTATACAGCGGAGTATGTAACTGGAAAATGGCGGAAGAAAATACTTAATAAAAATATACTTGTATTTAATTGTTTATTGGGATATAATGTAATGTATTCAATATAAGGAGTTGACATAATGGATCCTATTAAAGTGGATTTTTCTGGTAAGGGTAAACCGAAAGAGGTAGTTATCCCACCTGAAAAAAAGATACTTAAAATTATTATCTGCATTATTGCTACAATTATCGGTGGTGCTATTGCATATTACTTTATGCTTCCTGCACTTAACCTTAAGGCAATCGAATTTTATTATTTTGTTGCTGTAGTAATAATCATCTACATTGGTATGACGGTTATCACTACAAAGGCTTTTGCAAAGCCTGAGTACATTCCATACGTTAAAAAACGTGCAACAATTCCCCTTATCATCGGTTTGATTTTTGCACTCATTTTTGGCGTGGGCTACCTTGTTTCCGCACCCTTGTTCCGTGCAGAAGCATACAGCAAGATTATTACTGTTGACACTGAGAAATTCGGTGAAAGTGATAAGAGCATCACTACCATCAAGAGTCTTCAGGATTTCAGCAGTGTTCCTATGATTGATAAGGATGCGGCTCTTGTTCTTGCCAACAAAACTCTCGGTGATCTTCCTGTTAAATCGCAGTTTATTATTGACGATGCTTATTCAACACAGATCAACTTCGAGGGCAACCCATACAGAGTATTCCCCTTAAAATACGGTGATTTCTTCAAGTGGATTAAAAACACTAAGGAAGGCTTCCCTGCATACATTATGGTTAATATGTATACTCAGGATGCTGAGGTTGTTCTTCTTGAGGAAGCGGGTCTTCCGAATATCAAGGTTTCTACAGGCGAATATCTTAACGAGCGTCTTGACCGTGTTCTTCGTTTTGAATATCCCACATATATGTTCGGTACACCGTCACTCGAAATTGATGACAAGGGCCATCCCTATTGGGTATGCGAGCGTGTAGACAACACAATCGGTCTTCTTGGCGGTCGTGACGTTGTAGGTGTTGTTCTTGTTGATGCTTGTGATAAAAATAACACTGTTTACTACAGTATTGATGAAATAAGAAATAACGAGGATGTTCAGTGGATTGACCAGATTTATTCAGAGGACCTTCTTGTTAAACAGTATAACTACTATGGTAAATACCGTAACGGCTTTATTAACGGCTATATCGGTCAGGAGGACGTTGTTATTACAACAAGTGGTGCAAGCTGTATTGCAAGCGGTGATGACGTTTGGCTTTATACCGGTGTTACCTCCGTTACAAATGACGATTCTATCGTAGGTTTTGCAATTATCAACCAGCGTACTCACCAGGCAGTTTTCCAGGAAATTGCAGGTACAACTGAAATGGGTGCTCAGGCATCTGCTCAGGGTATTGTTTCCGATAAGGGCTGGTTAGCAACCTTCCCCATCCTTCTTAACGTTGATGGTGAAGCAACCTACTTTATGGCACTTAAGGATAATGATATTGTTAAGAGCTATGCTATGGTAAGCGTTGAAAGAGTTAACGATGCGGTTCGTAGTGAAGATGACGCCAACCCCGATCTTGAGGCTTGCTTGAGAGCTTATGTTGATAAGGTTAAAACAAGCACCAAAAAGGTTCTTGATATTTCCTATGATGCAGTTCTTCCCGACGCTTTAGGCGGTAACGAAGCAACTGAGGATTCAAAGGATGACAGCGGTAAGCTTGTTAAGGTTAAGGGTGTTATCAGTGATATCAGAACTGCAGTTGTTGACGGCAACAGTATATATTATATAGCAGTTGACGATAAGCCCGTTTACTACTCAATCTCCGCAGCACAGGATGCTAACGTAGTTATCCTTAACGTTGGTGATACAGTAAACATTTCTTACGAAAAAGGCGAATCTGAAATAGTTTCCGCAAAAGAAATAGATAAATAAAAATTAAAGGGGCTGTAAAAAAACGAAAGTTTTTTTACAGCCTCTTTTTAGGGGATAGGGAAAAATGATGCAGAACGTACAAACCGAGCTAAAACAAGGCTTCAGACTTGTTTTAGCTTGCCCGAAGGCGTACAAAGGTACGTCGAGTGGCGAGGTTTGTTCGTAGCATAAAACTCGAAATTCTTAATAATTTGAATTTTTTTATTCTTTAAGGGGGCTTTTACAGGTATCATCCTGTAGGAACCCCCTTGACTTGTATTGTTTTATGCGGTCTGCGCTTTTTTTACATCCCCTTTTTCGTTTTTGTTATTTTTTATTTCATTCCTATGGGCTTTGGTCTTTGCTTTGCGGTGAACTGAGTAACATCAATTTTTATAACGCTTACAATGCTTACAAGCTTCTCGTTAAACTCAAAGTCCTTGCCCGTCTGTGACTTCATAAAACGGCTGAGGCCTTTTATTTTATCCTCGGGGCTTTCAAGTATTTTTGCAACACCCTTGCCGTAAATTGCGGCATAGGATGTGCCGTATTGACAAGCAACCTCACCCTCGAAAGCCTCTATATCGGTTTCTATTGAAAAAGAAATTTTCGGGTTTTTTCTGATTATATCAAGCTTTCTGCCTTTTGTTGAGCCGTGAAGATAAAATGTAAGCTTTCCATCCTCTAAGGTATAGCCGTAATTCATAGGTAAAACGTACGGCTCATCATTATCAACAAGACCGATGTGTATAATTTTTTCTTTAGCAAGTATTTCTTCAATTTTTAAAATATCGGTAATTTCTGTTTCACGTTTTGTAAGTCCTTGTACCATATTAAAATCCTTTCTGATTATTGTTTTATAAGCAATGCAACACTTTCCACATGTGCCGTACGGGGAAACATATCTACGGGTGTAACCTCCTGCACCTGATAACCAAGGCTTAAAAGTCTTGCACAATCCCTTGCAAGTGTTGCAGGGTCGCAGGAAACATAAACTATTTTTTTGGGTGAGATTTCCGCCACCGTTTCAAGTAGCTCGGGGGCACAGCCCTTTCTCGGCGGGTCAAGAATAACTGTCTGCGGTTGTATATTTTCCGACTTCAGTTTTTCTGCCGCCGCAGATGCATCGCCGCAGATGAAACGGGCGTTATTAATTTTATTAAGCTCTGCATTCACCCTCGCATCCTCAATAGCTTCGGGTATAATTTCCACACCGATAAGTGAATTTACCTTGTGTGCCATAGAAAGTCCGATTGTTCCGGTGCCACAGTATAAATCGAGTATATCCTCTTTGCCGTCAAGGGCGGCGTATTCTGTTGCTTTTGAGTATAAAAGTTCTGCACCCTCTCGGTTTACCTGATAAAAAGAGAGAGGAGAAAGCTTGATTTTCACTCCGCAAAGAATATCCGTTATGTAGCCGTCACCGTAAATTGCTTTGCATTCCTTGCCGAGAACAACGTTGGTATCCTGACGGTTGATGTTTATAACAAGTGTTTTGAAGCCGTCAATAGTTTTAAGTCGGTCAATAAGGTCTTCCTGATTCGGGATTGTGGTGCCGTTTATAACAAGACAGACCATTATTTCACCCGTTGCAAAAGCCTTGCGCAGGTAAAGGTGGCGGATAAGACCTTTGTTTATATTTTCGCTATAAACAGTAATATTATTGAAGTTTATCCAGTCGCGGATTATTTCTGTAATACGGGTGAAATCTTCGGGTTGAAGCAAGCAGTCACCGCCATCAATAACACGGTGGCTTTTTTTAGCATAAAAGCCGATGTTAAGAATTCCGTTTTCCCTTTTTACGGGGTATTGTGCTTTGTTACGGTAACGCTCCGTTGTGGGAGAGGGAATAATGGGGGCAAAATCAGGGGTTAATCTGCCTATACGCTGGAAGGCATCCTTAACCTTTTGCTCCTTAAGTTTTAATTCCTCTTGATAGGTTATGTGAGCAAAGGAGCATCCGCCGCAGGATTTGAAGGAAGGGCAACAGGGCTCAATACGGCATTTTGCCCCCTTCAATATTTTAACCGCCTTGCCTATGGCGTAAGTCTTTTTTGCTTTTATAACGTGACATAAAATTTCGTCACCCACGGCAGTATTTTCAACAAAAATAGCCTGACCGTCATATTTACCTACACCGCCACCCTCGGAGGTGTAGCCGGTAATTGTAAGCTTGAATTCGTCGTTTTTATTAACCATTTTTTATTTCCTTGATTGCTTGTTTATATTCCTCATAAGTCAGGAAGGTATTAAGTATTTGTACAATAGCATTTGATGTTATTCTTTCGGGTAAATCAAGATGCTTTAATAACTTTTTTCGAAGTGCTGTGCTGTCGGGACCGCCTGAAAGCCCGTCTTCATATAAATCTAATTTTGTTATTTCCCTTTTTTCTGTTTGCTCGGTTTCTTCATAAAGCACACCTGCTTTCGCAAGGGAATCTAAAATTATTTTAGGGTCAACACCCTCAACGCCTAATTTACCCTCTTTTGAAGGCTCGGTCTTGCGTTTTTCCTTTCCCAGAATATCGGGTATATAAGCGTGTTTTATTTGGTCGGCAGGTACAATGCCTTGGATAAAGGAACGTATTTTGAATCCTGCCGAATCACTGTCGGTCAATATGAGTATTCCTTTGGTTTCGGCAAGCTTGCGGATAAGACGTTGCTTTTCTTTGTTGTTAAAAATGCCGAAGCCCTCGGTTTCAATAATAACGGCATCAATAATTGAAGTAAGCTTTATTTTATCGTATCTTCCTTCAACTATTATTACCCTGTCAATTTTTATCATTACAATCTCAACAACCTTAAAATCAATTCTTCAAGAATAGTTTTATTGTCTTCTCCCGTGGATTTCATTCGTCTGTCTGCATCGGAAAGAATATCCAGAGCATTCTGCAACTGTGTAACACTGTAGCTTTTGGCGTCATTGGCAGCATTATCAAGTATAAAGCCTCTGCCTCTGTAAGATGCAGGGAAATCCTCTGCAAGCTTTGAGTAAGGTGTGCCCGTTTCTTTGATAGCTTTCACTCTATACATATCAATAAATGCCTTTGAAAGTACGGCAAGTATAGCTATAGGCTCCTCACGGAGCTTGAAAAGGTTGTTCAGGTTTTCAAATGCGTTGTCAGCTTCACCGCGTACAATCATTCTTGAAAGCTGGAAAACCTTTGCTTCAACTGATATTATTACGGTTTTGTCAATATGCTCACGTGTTATTTCGCCTGAATTTACGAATGCACACACCTTGTTAAGTTCGTTTTGCAATGTAGCCATATCTTCACCTACAAGGGTGATTATATAGCCGGCATTTTCTCGGGATAAGGTGCAGTCTTTCTTTGCCGCAGAGGAAACAAGAAGCTTTTCCAGAGCGGAGCGTGTGCGTTTTTCGATTTTTGCACAAACACCGACACTGTCAAACAGCTTTATAAGGCTTGTCCATTTTTTGTTTTTTTCGTCAACTTCAACCGTATCCATCCAGAAAACAAGAATTGAGCTTTCGGGGATATCAGTTATAACGGAATTGAATTCATCGTTGATTTTATTCTGGTCATTTACAAATTCCGTCAGGGGGTAATCCTTAACTAAGGTGCAGGTGTATTCACTCATCATAGGAAAAGCGGATATACAGTCATAAATTTCATTAAGGCTTGTATCCCTGCCCTCTAATTTTTTCAGATTGAAATCCTCAAAATCCTTGCCGACAGATTTTTTACATATTAAGTCGGCATAATATTGCTTCAGATAACCCTCGCTGCCGTAAATAATGTACACACGAGAAAAATCACCGCTTTTTATTTGTTTTTTTAAGGTATCTTCATTAAATAATGCCATAATTACTCCTTTAGATATTCAGGGTTATGCTACCGTCACGGGCGGTGATGTGTAAGTCTTCGCATATGCGTTCAATATATTTAATGCTTTTGTCGGCAGTTATTTGTGTATCTGCACTTAAAACTATTGTTTCGGCAGAGTGGGGTACAGTCTGCGGAGCAGAGCCCTTATACACAAAAATATCACCTTGGGAGATATCGGTTGCTTTTTCTATAGCAGTATCTCCGTGCAAATGTATATACGCCGTTTTCTCGGGTCCCTTTATTATAACATAATGTACAGGTGTTGTGTCAATTATTTCAAAACTAATTTCATCGGTTAATTCATATTTCCCGTTTGTTTTTATTATGGTGTTTGCAGGTAGGGTAATCTGATTTGTAAAACATAGCGAGTGGACAAGCTTTGTTATACGGGTTTCCTCAGGAGAAAATTGTTTTTCGAAAAGCTCAATATCGCTTAACGCAGAGGAGGCGGTGTATGTAACAATATAATAATCAAGGCTTTCTGCAGTAGCAGAGGGGAGATAATCATATGTTGTGACGGGTGCTTTTGTGATGGTGTTGCAGATATATGCATAATGTGTACCGGAGCGGATAACTAAATGAATGTTGTTATTAGCAGAAATAACGGTTATTGTGTTTCTGTATTTTGTTGCGACTAATGGTGTGATTATTGAAACTAAAAGTGCAGCGGAACAAATAACCGAGGTTACGGCTAAGGGTATTTTACTGTGTGTCCTATCAGTGATTAAATAGCACAAAGCAACTGAAATGAGAACAATGCATAAAGCAGGTATAAACCAATTTGTATATACGGGTACAGTGCAGAAGCTGATTTTTGAAATACCTGATGCAACGGCAATAACAATATCGAAAATGAACTCGGTAATATCAAACAAAGTGAAGCCGATGCTCTTTATTGCGGATACGGGAACAGACGAAAGAAGAATACCAAGCGTTCCCGATATCATACCGTAAAAGCCGGGCTTTACACAAAGAATGTTGGATATAGGTGATAAAATACTGAAAACGCCGAAATGATAAGCGGAAGCAGGTAATGTAAATATACCGGCAAAAAGGCTTATTATAACAGAAGAAATAAGGTAATTGCCAATAGCCTTCAGGTGCTTTTCCCTATCTCTTGTTATGGTATTTGATAAGTAATTCACCGCTTTATCAGAAAACAGAACACCTGCTGTTGCAAGTACCGACAACTGAAAGCTTATACTGTGTATTGTGTAGGGATTTGCAATAAGGAGCACGGTAATTGCAATACCCAATGAGTTTAATGAATCTGGGGTACGCCTGAAAATGGGAGCAAGAAGGGTAACCGCGGTCATAATTGATGCACGAACAACAGACGGGGTAAAGCCTGAAATAATACAGAAGCACGTAAGGAAGATTACGCATATCAGATTTCGTATACCTTCCTTACATTTCAACAGCTTTAAAAAGGATATTAAAAGACCGCACCAAAGGGAGGTGTGTAAGCCCGATACTGCAAGCAGATGGGATATACCGCTGTTTCTGAAGGCTTTTGCGGTTTCAGAGTCAAGGTCGCTTTTTTCACCGAAAAGCATACCCGTAAGCAAGGCTCCGTTATTGTCACTCATAGAAAGAGCAATTTTATCTTTTATTTGTTCTTTAAAATAAAGACAATAGTAATAGGGTGTTTTTTCAGATTTCGATAAAAAATCCGTACCGTATGCTTTCGCATTAAGAATTGTGCCGTCGGCACACTCTTTCAAGTCATAGTCATTTGATTCGGTAAGGGGGATAGTTAAGTATGCGTCGCTGATGTAAATGTTGTCGTAAAGGGAAATATCGTTTTCGTCACTATATGGTACTGTAACTGTTATTTTCAGTTTATCTCGGGTGTTACCGATTTTCTCGGTTTTCAGCGTGAAAACAAGGTTTTCTTTTGCGATTATGGGTGATGATATAACCTTTCCCTGAATGTATTCTGTTTTATTGTGATGGTTTATACAAGGCTCGATTTTCGTATGATAAAAGCCTGTAAAGGATAAAGCCGAGATGATTATAAATATAGCACAGGTGGGGATTATAATGTGTTTTCTAAGACCTTTAATGATAATGGATAAAAATAAGACCAATACCCCTAAGGCTAAAATAACAACTGCGCATTTCGGAAGTGCGGTTAAAACAAAACACATTGATGCAATTGTTATGCCTGATACGAGCATTGGTCGTTTCATTTTTCAGTTACCTCAAAGAAAGAATTCAAATTCCATTAACCCGGAGGCCAGGTGAAATCTCTGCCTGATAAAAGGTGGAAATGAAGGTGCTTGACTGTTTGACCTGCACTTTCCCCGCAGTTTGTAACAACACGGAAGCCGTCGGTCATTTTTAATTCCTCCGAAAGCTTTGCTATAACCTCGAAAATATGGGCTACAACAGAGCTGTTTTCGCCTGTTACGTCAGCGGCAGATGTGATGTGAGCCTTTGGAATAACAAGGATATGTGTAGGTGCCTGAGGCTCAAGGTCGTTGAAGGCAACGACTGTTTCATCTTCATAAACCTTGGTTGAGGGGATTTCTCCGTTTGCAATTTTGCAAAAAATACAATCCATATAATCACTCTTTTCTGTTTGTATATATTAGATTATAGAGTAATTATACTACTATTGCAATATTAAAAGAAAACAAAAAATATTTGCGTATAGTAGCAAAAAGCACAAAAACGTAACGTAATGCAAAACAAAGCGTAAACAAGAACAGGTTAATAATTCTTGTGATACGCTTTGTTGTTTTGTTTATTCCGTTTCCTCGTGGTATTCCTGCTCGGTATTTACATTCCAGATGTTATCTTTGTTCGGCTTTTTATTGACGATACAATTTACCGCCTCTATTGCCGTAAGCATAGAATGGTCCATATTATTATAGCGGTGCATACCGTTTCTGCCGATGCAGTATAGGTTATGGAAGGAATCAAGGTATTCACGCACCATATCAAAATTCTTGTATGTGCCGAAGTAAGCAGGGTAAGCTTTTTTTACCTTTATTCTTACCGCATCCTTAATATCCTCGGTTTTTATTATGCCGATTTTTTCAAGCTCCTCCGCTGCAAAACGAATGAAATCTCTATCCGACATTTTCCACATATCGTCACTCTCGTTGCAGAAGTATTCAAGGCCGAGCCAAACGGTGTTTTCGGGGTTTTTGACCATATAAGGTGACCAGTTGTTGAATATCTGCATTCTGCCCAGCTTAACGTTACCTTCCTGAATATACATCCAGCAATCGGGAACAATGTTGCCGAGAGTTTTGGTTTTTGTGTTATTTTCGATAAGGAGCTTATCTACAAGGAGTCCTACTGTCATAAAATCACGATAGGGCAGATTGCATGCAATATCCATTATTTTTTGCGGCACGTCGTTGCCGATGCTTTGTGCCAGATCCTTTATGGGCATTGTGGAAATGAAATAATCTGCGGTGTATTCCTTGTAGCCGTCGGGAGTTTCAGCACCTACATATTGGATTCTTTTGTTTCTGACCTTTATTTTGTTTACGTGGTTTTTTGTAAGTATCCTACCGCCCATACGCTCGATTTCACGTGCCATAAGTTCCCATAACTGACCCGGCCCTTTTTTAGGGTAGAAAAAGCGGTCGATCAATGAGGTTTCGACCTCATCATCCTTTTTGAAGGGCTTTGTAACGGCGTTTAAAATTGCTTTTGTAAGTGATAGGCCTTTTACACGCTGTGCACCCCAGTCGGAGGATATATGTGAGGGGTTTATTCCCCATAGCTTTTCGGTGTACCCTTCGAAAAACATCTCGTATAAGGGTCTGCCGAAGCGGTTTATATAAAAGTCCTCAAGGGAGTTTTCCTCCTGCTTTACGAAGCAGGATTTAATATAGCCGAAGCCTACGTTGAGAGTACGGCTTAAGCCCATATTTATAAAGGTGTCGGGCTTAAGGCTTATGGGGTAATCAAAAAACTTGTTTAAATAAAAAATTCGTGAAACTCTGTTTCTTATAAGAAGGACATTGTCATCCGATTCAGGGTCGGGACCTGTCAGGGAAAGATTTTTTGTTGTTTCGGTTTTTATGTCATCGAAGGAGGGCTTTCCCTGGATGGGCATAAGCTCCTGCCATATTTCGTTGACTTGATCATTTTTGGAAAAAAACCTGTGTCCGCCAAGATCAATTCTGTTACCGTTATGTGTAGCAGTTCTTGAAATACCGCCGACATAGGCTGATTCTTCTAATATTAACGGCTTTATATCAGTTGTTTTAAGAAGCTGATATGCCGCAGTAAGCCCTGCAGGGCCTGCACCTATAATAATGGCGGTCTGTGGATTCAAAAAATCGTTCCTTTCTTTATAATAATTCGCGGAAGAATAAGCCGTTGGTTTTATCACCCTCAATACCTTTGCGGGTTATAAATGAACGGTAAACAGACTCGCATTCTTCTTTAGTTTCTTTGGTGAAATAAAGTGTAACAAAGTCTGTTGCGACAATGCTTTTATCGCCAAGATAAAGCGGTACGCTGTTGTGTAAAACAGAGTATTGTCTGTTGTGGCATATAATGGGGAATTTCACGCCCCGTCTATCTGTAAGTGCGGTTAATCCGTTGCAGTCACCGCATCCTGAATAATCCTTCTGGGGACAAGCCCTCATAAGCATAAGGGGTAAATAGCCGTAAGCATAGATGCCTTGTTTTACGTTACCACCCATATGTTTTATGGCTTTTTCGGTCAATTCAAAGGAAAGTGTAATATCCCCAACACCCATTTCACAATATTTCTGACAAGCTATTGTGTTTGTAATATTTAACCCGTGTGTGCCGTGTATTACAAAGCTCGCTTCCTTAAGAAGGGCTATTCCGCCTATGTTACCCGTTGCGCCGTGGGTTATGCCGATTTCCTTGATTTCTCTAAGTTGTTTGCGGATTTTTTCCTCGTCTGCAGGATAAATAAGATGGGGAAGCTCCGCTATTATTCGTGTGGGTAGCTGAATAATCGAGTCCTTGTTTTTTATGATTTCCCCGATGGGAATTATTATGAATTCCGCATCCTCGAAAAGAGGGGAGTATTGCTCCCATGTTTCTAATCTAATTCGTGCAGTGGTTTTATTTTTTAACTCGCGTTTCGGTGTATCAAAAGAAAAATTATTGTTTATCCTGTATGTGGGTTTGGTGATTTCTTTTTCTAAAATACTTACCGCTTCTCTGCGTACGGAATTTATTGATGATGCAGATAAAGTAAGGCTTTGTGGGTTGTTGAATTCAAATTCTTCAAGGTAAAATGCGGTTTCACCAAGCTTCCCTGCGTTTCTTTTTGCAATTTCCTCAATAAGAGGTGAATTCCGTGGTGTTTCAGCAACATCACCCATAACGCAAGCGGAATGACCCATTGCACTTAAGGTGAAAACACAAGGCTTGTCCTTGTGGAGTGTAAGCGTTGCTTTGCAGGGCGTAGGGTGTATATCCGCTTTGTATGTCTGCTCAAGCTGTTTTAAAACGGAGCCCCCTGATAAGACGTCTTCCTTCTGGCGGTATCCGAACATAGAGATACTGCGGTTGCCCTTAAGGTATCCGTCGGTAAAACCGCTTCTTGAGAAAACGGAGCGTAATGTATCTTTATCGTAAACTTCACCGTTTAAGGCTTTTTTTAAACTTGTTACCGATGCGGCAACATATTCGGGACGCTTCATTCTTCCCTCAATTTTGAAAGAATCAATTCCCACATCGGCAAGGCTTTTTATACTGTCGATGTATGACATATCCTTAAGTGATAAGGCGTATTCTCTGCCGTGCTGTGATACCCAATCGAGACGGCAGCCCTGGGCACAAAGACCTCGGTTCCCGCTTCTGTCACCAAGCATTGCGGAAAGGTAGCAGTTGCCTGATGCTCCCATACAATGAGCCCCGTGTACAAAAACCTCCAGCTCACATTTTGTATTGTTACGTATAGCCTTGATTTCCTCAAAGGAAAGCTCTCTTGCAAGCACTATTCTTGAAAAGCCAAGATCTTCAAGGTATAAAGCACCCGCAACATTATGTACCGCCATCTGTGTAGATGCGTGGAGAGGCATTTGCGGACAAATATTTTTTACAGCCTCTGCGGTAGCAAGGTCCTGAACAATTACTGCATCTGCACCGCTTTTTGCAATTTCCTTTACGGTGTCACAAAGTACGTTAAGCTCTTTATCAAAAATAAGGGTGTTAAGTGTCACATACACCTTAACGTTGCGTAAATGACAGTATTTTATTGCATCAGATAATGCCTCGTTTTTGAAATTATCTGCATTTCTGCGGGCATTGAAATTACCTGTGCCTAAATAAACAGCGTCTGCACCGCATCTTACTGCGGCGTAAAGCTGTTGCGTTGCCCCTACCGGAGCAAGAATTTCATATTTCATAATAAGTTAAATGTCGGTAATAATTTTTTCTTTTTTTGTGCGTATTCTTAAAATATCACCCTTTTTAACATCCTGAGAGCATTCAAGGGTAAGAATTTCCTGTGGATGACAAGCGGTTTCGCATTCCTCACCGAATTCGTTTATTATTTTTGTGCAGGGGAAGGATAAGCCGAAGTTGTCGGGGGAAAGCACCTCGATATTGTCACCGAGTTTGAAGAAATTTCTCTGTTGGATTTTCAAAAGACCGTCATTGCAATCCTCAAGTGCAACACCTGCAAAGGTACAGTCCCAATGGTAAAGTCCGTCGTTTTTGTGGTCGTGAACAAGATTTCCAAAGTAAAAACCGCTGTTGTAAGGGCGGTGACTTATTGCGTTAAGCTCGTCCTCTAACTGTGAAAGAGGAGCAGTTTTGTCAATAGCACGTCTATATGCGTTTACAACGTGTGAAACGTAGTATTCTGTTTTCATTCTGCCTTCAATTTTAAAGGAATCAACGCCTGCCTCCGTTAATTTGTCAAGGAAACCGATAGCCTTCATATCGTGGGAGGAAAGAAGTGCAGAGTGATCCTCATATTCCTCAACCTTAAGGTATTCGTTGGGTCTGTTTCTTTCTACAAGATAATATTCCCAGCGGCAGGGCTGTGTGCATTCACCTCTGTTGACGCTTCTGCCGTTCATATATGAAGATATAAGGCATCTGCCTGAATATGCCATACACATAGCACCGTGTACGAAAGCCTCTATCTCAAGCTCGTCGGGGATTTTAGCGTGCATTTCCGCAATTTCATCAATTGTCATTTCACGTGCAACAACTATACGTGAAGCACCTAATTCGTAATATGCCATAGCGGCGGAATAGTTGCAGCAGTTTGCTTGTGTGCTTATGTGAACCTCAAGTCGCGGCTCTGCTTGTTTTATAGCTCTTAAAGCACCTAAATCTGCCACAATAACAGCATCGACACCTATAGCATAAAGTGTTTTTGCATAGTCTTTAAGTCTGTCGATTTCACTGTTTTTTGTGAAGCTGTTTACCGTTACGTAAAGCTTCTTTCCCAAGGTGTGCAGATATTTTGCAGAGAAGTCAATATCCTCCTCGGAAAAGGCGGATTTTTCGGCTCTTAACTGTAAAAGCGGACCACCTATATATACGGCATCTGCACCAAATCGTGCTGCGGCTTTAAGGCAGTTTATATCCCCTGCGGGTGCTAATAATTCACTCTTTTTCATATATGTACCTCACCAGAAATTTACAAACAATTATTATACCGCAAAACAAGGTAAAAAACAAGATATAATATACATTATAATGTCTTGATTTTTAAAGGGTTGGTGTGTTATAATAATCTTCTTAAATTATATCTTGAGATTCTCAAGCTGAGGAGATGCAAAAAATGACATACGATGTTGCGGTAATTGGTGCAGGCGTTGTTGGTGCTTTAGTTACAAGGGCACTTTCAAAATACAACGTGAAAATTGCCCTGCTTGAAAGATGCAACGATTGTGCGATGGGTGCAACAAAGGCTAACAGTGCTATTGTTCATGCGGGTTTTGACGCTGTGCCCGGCACTCTTAAAGCAAAGCTTAACGTTCGCGGTGTTGAACTTATGAAAAAGGCTTGTGCAGAGCTTAATGTTCCTTTGCAGAATAACGGTGCCCTCGTTGTTGCTTTTTCTGAGGAGGAAAAGGCTCACCTAGAAAAGCTTCGCGTAAGGGGTGAAGAAAACGGTGTTCCCGGTCTTCGTATAATCGACAGAGCAGAGCTTGTTGAAATTGAGCCTAACATCGGTGAAACTGCAGTTGCAGCACTTTTAGCTCCCACATCATCAATTGTCTGCCCTTATGAACTTACCATTGCAGGTGTTGAGAATGCGGTAACAAATGGTGCGGAGTTTATAAGAAATTGTCAGGTTAACGCTATTGATTATAATGATGAGGTTTTCTCACTCAGCACAAGTCAGGGCGAGATTAAGGCAAAGTACGTTATAAATGCTGCAGGAGTGCATTCAGGGGAGATTGCAAGCCTTATCGGTGATGATTCTATTGAGATAGTTGTCCGTCACGGTGATTACTATCTTCTTGATAAGTCTCAGGGTACACTTGTTTCACACACGATTTTCCAATGCCCCACCGCTATGGGTAAGGGTGTACTTGTTTCACCTACGGTTGACGGAAACCTTATTGTTGGTCCGTCGGCAGAGGATATCTGTGACGGTGACTGTGTTGCAACCTCTGAATTGGGACTTAACAAAATTTATTCTATGGCTGTGAAAAGTGTTCCTCAGGTTTCTTTGAGAAATGCTATTACTTCTTTCAGCGGTAACCGAGCACATCCTACAAGTGATGACTTCGTTATCGGTTCTTCAGTTGTTAACAAGAAATTTATAAATGTTGCGGGTATTGAATCACCCGGTCTTTCTTCAGCACCTGCCATTGCAGAAATGGTGGAGGGCATTATGAATGACCTTATGGGCGGACTTGAAGAAAAAGCTGATTATAATCCCGTAAGACCTGAGCCCGTTCGTTTCAGACATATGACTACTGAGGAACGTGCAAGACTTATTGAAAAAAACAAAGCCTACGGCAGAATAGTATGCAGATGTGAAACTATTACCGAGGGCGAAATTTTAGATGCTATCCACGCTCCTGCAGGCGCACGTGACGTTGACGGTGTTAAGCGTAGGACGAGAGCGGGTATGGGCAGATGTCAGGGTGGCTTCTGCGGTAGCAAGGTTGTAGAAATCCTCGCAAGAGAATTGGGTGTCGAAATGAACGAGATTACCAAATTTGGCGGCGAGTCCAGGATAATGTATAACAGAACAAAGTGAGGGGGCAAAGGGAAATGATTAATTATGATCTTGTTGTAGTCGGCGGCGGTCCGGCAGGTATGGCAGCAGCCCTCCAGGCTAAAGAGGAAGGCGTAGAAAAAATCGTTATCCTCGAAAGAGCCGAAACCCTTGGCGGAATACTTGAGCAATGTATCCACACGGGCTTTGGTCTTCACTATTTCGGTGAGGAGCTTTCAGGTCCTGAATATGCAGGCAGGTTTATTGAGCAGGTAGAGAAAACTGATATCGACGTTTTCACCGATACGATGGTGCTCAATATTTCTCAGGATAATGTTGTTACTGCGGTTAACAATAAAGATGGTCTTATGCAGTTTAAGGCGATTGCGGTTGTTCTTGCAATGGGCTGTCGTGAAAGACCGCGTGGTGCTTTATCAATTGCAGGGTCAAGACCTGCTGGTATTATGACCGCCGGTACTGCACAGAAATACGTTAATATTGATGGCTATATGCCCGGCAAAAAGGTTGTTATTCTCGGCTCTGGTGATATCGGTCTTATTATGGCACGCCGTATGACCCTTGAGGGTGCAGAGGTAAAGGTTGTTTGTGAGCTTATGCCTTATTCGGGTGGCTTACAGCGTAACATTGTTCAATGTCTTGATGATTTCGGAATCCCTCTTCGTCTCAGTTGTACAGTTGTTGAAACTCATGGTAAGGACAGGCTTGAGGGTGTAACCGTAGCCAAGGTTGACGAAAACTTGAAGCCCATTCCCGGCACAGAGGAGTATATTGAGTGTGATACACTTCTTCTTTCTGTCGGTCTTATACCTGAAAACGAGCTTTCCAAGGAGGTTGGCGTGGCTCTTGACAGAGTTACAAGCGGCCCCGTTGTTGATGAATATCGTGAGACATTGCAGCCAGGTGTTTTTGCCTGCGGTAACGTATTGCAGGTTCATGACCTTGTTGACTATGTAACAGAGGAAAGCCAGATAGCAGGTAAGGGTGCCGCAGCATATATTTTCGGTAAGAAAAAGGGCGGTACATTTGTAAATACAAAAGGCATAAACGGAGTACGTTATGTGGTGCCTCAGCGTGTTAATATTGAGGGTGAAGAGAAGCTTAAGCTTTATTTCCGCGTTGGACAGGTATATACGGGTGCAAAGGTTGTTGTTGAATGTGACGGTGAAATTCTTTCATCACGCAAGAAGCCCAAGCTTGCTCCCGGTGAGATGGAAAACGTTGTCATCACACCTGAGATGCTTAAAAATATGACGGAAAACAGCGAAATCGTTGTTCGTATAGAGGAATAAGGAGTGGGAGATATGAAAAAGAATCTTATTTGTGTAGCCTGCCCTTTAGGTTGCCCTATTGAAGTTGAAATTGAAGACGGCACAATCATTTCCGTAAGCGGTAATACCTGCAAGCGCGGTGATGCTTATGCCCGTACCGAAATTACAAATCCGGTACGCAGTCTTACAACAAGTGTTAAAATTGAAGGCGGTCAGCACCCCGTTGTGCCCGTTAAATCTTCAAGTGCTGTTCCGAAGGATAAAATGTTTGACTGTATGAAGGTTATTAATTCCGTTACAGTTAAAGCACCGATTAAAATCGGTGACGTTGTTATTGAGAATATACTCGGTACAGGTATTGATATAGTTGCCACAAATTGCGATTGTGGTAAATAAAGCCCGAAAGGATAATTTATGAAACCTTATGAAATTGCTGCAGAGGTTAAACCCTCTGAAAGACAGATGAATTGGCAAAAAACGGAGTTTTACGGATTTATAAATTTTGGTCTTGCTACTTCTGTTAATGCTGAATGGACCAATGGCGATATTGATCCTGTAAACTTTCTGCCTGATGCTTTTGATGCTGCCGAGTGGGTAGAGTTTTTTAAAAACGCAGGCTTTAAGGGTATGGTGCTTAATGTTAAGCATCACGATGGTTTTTGCCTATGGTGTTCAAAGCACACCGATTATACTGTTGAATATGCTACTTCCTGGGATGTAGAAAATCGCGATATTGTGAAAATGCTTAGTGACGAGTGTGCAAAGCAGGGAATGAAATTCGGTATTTCAATTTCCCCCCTCGACAGACATGAGGAATCCTTTGGTAGCGGTGCTGAATATAACGAATATTTCAAAGCCCTTCTTCGTGAGGTGCTTACTGAATACGGGGATATTTTCTACGTACGTTTTGATGGTGCTAACGAGCCTGATGAAAACGGCAATATTCAGGAATTTGACTGGCAGGGCTATTATGATGTAGTAAGAGAATGTCAGCCCGGTGCGGTTATTGCACTTGTCGGTCCCGATGTTCGTTGGTATGGTAATGAGTGGGGTGTGCTTCGTGAAAATGAGTGGAGCGTTGTTCCCGAAAGACATAGTATTTATAGTGCCTTTGAGCGTGCAAAGGATACTTCACGTAAGGCACGTAAGCGTGATACAAAGTTTGAGCTTGACCTTGGCTCACGTAAAGCGATAAAAAAAGAGAACAGCTTTATATGGTACCCGTGTGAGGTGTGCTTATCAATTCGCGACAGATGGTATTATCATAAGGATGATGAATATACTGCGAAAACAAAGGATAAGCTTCATAAGCTTTATCTTGAAACAGTAGGTAAAAACTGCGCATTTATGCTCGGTGTTCCGCCTATGAAGAACGGTAAGTTTGCCGATATGGATACACAGATTCTTACTGCATTCGGCACAGACCTTAAGCGTTCATATTCCTACAAGGTGTCACAAATCGGCACTATTGAGGCAAGTAGCTGCCTTTCAGATGAATATAAGGCGGAAAATCTTTTCGATGATGATGAAAGCAAGGTTTGGCGCCCTGCGGAAAATGATAAGGAGCCGGAGCTTACAATAACCTTTTCCAAAAAGGATATGTTCGACAAATTCTATATGATGGAGCATATTGTAAACGGTCAGCACGTAGAGGGCTACGAGCTTTATATCGACGATGGCTCAGGCAAATTCAAAAAGATTGGCTCAGGCGGAGTTATAGGCTATAAGCGTATACATAAAATCACACCCTGCGAGGTTACAAGGGTTAAGATAAAAATCACATCTTACCGCGGTAATCTTGAAATGCAGACAGTTACTTTGTATTGATTTATGGATAAAATTGCCATTTACGGCGGTTCCTTTGACCCGCCACACAACGGTCACAAGCTTCTTGCACAAAACCTTGCCGCCGAGTGCGGAGCAGATAAGGTTATAATCATTCCTGCCGCAGTTTCACCTTTTAAGGACAAAACGGGCGCTTCTGCTGAGGATAGATTCAATATGTGCAGACTTTTGTTTTCGGAACCCCTCTTTGAAGTGGAGGATATCGAAATAAAACGCGGCGGTAAAAGCTATACTGTTGATACTGTTGCCGAGATAAAACGTAAGCACCCCGATTCGCAGCTTTATTTGTTTATGGGTGACGATATGTTTTTATCATTTAATCGGTGGTATAAATACAAAGAAATTGCAGAGATGTGCACAATTGTTGCTGCCTGCAGAACGGAAAAACTTGAAAAATTAAATGAATTGAAGGCTTTTTCCGAAGAAATGGAATTAAAAAACGGCTCAATTATATGCAATAGCGTTCCGTTAGAAATAAGCTCAACGGTAATTCGCGCTAACCTTAAAAAGGGGATTAGCGAAAACCTTGCCGATGATGTTTATGAATATATAAAATCAAGGGGGCTTTACAGTGAATAAGGATGCAGAATATACTCAGGTATTACGTAGCAAACTAACAGAAAAGCGTTTTATTCATTCCCTCAACGTGGCGAAGGCGGCTAAAGAGCTTGCGGAAATTTACGGCTGTGATACGGCGAAAGCATATACGGCAGGTCTTATACACGATTGCTGTAAGGATACTGCACCGGGGCTTCAGCTTTCGTATATGCTTACAAACGGTGTTGAGCTTTCCGATGTTGAAATAAGCACAGGCAAGCTTTATCACGCTATGTGCGGAAGCGTGTTTATTCAGAAGGAGTTCGGTATAACCGACAGTGATATAATAAATGCCGTAAGGTATCACACAACCGGCAGAAAGGGTATGTCATTACTTGAGAAAATTGTATTTATTGCGGATTTCATAAGTGATGAGCGTGATTATAACGGTGTTGAAATAATGCGTGAAAAGGCAAAAAGTTCCTTGGATGAGGCAATTGTTGAAGGTCTCAGCTTCACAATCAAGGATCTGATAGATGCGGAAAGGGTAGTGCATACTGATACCGTAGATGCTTTTAACGATGCAATTATGAATGTTCAGAAATCAAAGCAGGAGAAATGATATGAGTTTAGATACAGTTAAAAAGATAGTCAAAGCACTTGATGATAAAAAGGCTAATGATATAGAGGTTATAAAAATTGATGAGCTTACTATTGTTGCTGATTATTTTGTTATAGCCACCGCAAACTCTAATACCCACGTTAAGGCTCTGGCAGATGAGGTTGAATATCAGCTTGAGGAAGCAAGTATTACAGCTGACCATATCGAGGGCAGAGCAACGGGTTGGGTTTTGCTTGAATACTGCGGTGTTGTTGTGCATCTTTTCCTTGAAGAATCAAGAAATTACTATAATCTTGAGCGTCTTTGGGAGGATGCTAAAAAGATTGATATTTCAGATATGATTTAATTGGTGTCAATCAGTGTTTTGCTGAGGTAATATATTGTAATTTACACGAAAGGTGATAGATAGAAATGAAATACGATTTTTCAGCCGTTGAAAAGAAATGGCAGGAAAAATGGGAAGAGCAAGGCGTTTTTCACGCTGAGGATAAATCCGATAAGCCGAAGTTCTACGGCCTTGTAGAATTCCCTTATCCCAGCGGTGCAGGTATGCACGTTGGTCACATAAAGGCATATTCAGGCCTTGAGGTTATCAGCCGTAAAAGACGTATGCAGGGCTATAATGTTCTTTTCCCCATCGGCTTCGATGCTTATGGTCTTCCTACGGAAAACTATGCTATAAAAACAGGTATTCATCCCCGTAAGGTTACGGATATGAATATCGAGCGTTTTACTTCACAGCTTAAAAAGGTTGGTTTCTCCTTCGATTGGAACAGAGTTGTTGATACCACTGAAGAGGGCTACTATAAATGGACACAGTGGATTTTCCTTAAAATGTTTGAAAAGGGTCTTGTTTTCCGTGACAAAACTCTTGTAAACTATTGCCCTTCCTGTAAGGTTGTTCTTTCAAACGAGGATTCTCAGGGCGGTAAATGTGATATCTGCCACAGTGATATAGTTCAAAAATCAAAGGACGTATGGTACTTACGTATTACCGAATATGCGGATAAGCTTCTTCAAGGTCTTGATGATGTTGATTATTTACCCAACATCAAGCTTCAGCAGGTTAACTGGATCGGTAAATCAACAGGTGCATTCGTAAACTTTGCTATCGACGGCACAGATGAGCTGATGAAAATTTACACCACTCGTCCCGATACACTTTTCGGTGTTACCTTTATGGTTATGGCACCGGAGCATCCTCTTATTGACAAATATGCCCATAAAATCGGCAATATGGCTGATATTGAGGCTTACCGTACAGAATGCTCTAAGAAGACCGAGTTCGAAAGAACACAGCTTGTAAAGGATAAAACAGGCGTTTGCATTCAAGGTCTTGAAGCTGTTAACCCTGTTAACGGCAAAAAAATACCGATTTATATTTCTGATTACGTTATGATGGGCTACGGTACAGGTGCAATTATGGCTGTTCCTGCACATGACCAGCGTGACTATGAGTTTGCTAAAAAATTCGGCATCGATATTATCGAGGTTATAAAGGGCGGCGATATCAATGTTGAGGCATACACCGGTGACGGTGAAATGGTCAACTCCGGCTTCCTTGATGGTATGACAAAAAAAGCCGACTCTATCGAAAAAATGATAGAATTCCTTGCTGAAAAAGGTATAGGAGAAAAAGGCGTTCAGTTCAAGATGAAGGATTGGGCATTCAACCGCCAGAGATATTGGGGTGAGCCTATTCCTATCGTTCATTGTGAAAAATGCGGTATTGTTCCCGTTCCTTATGAGGAATTGCCATTAAGACTTCCTGAAGTTGATAACTTCCAGCCCGGCTCCGATGGTGAAAGCCCTCTTGCAGGTATTGAAAGCTACGTTAACTGCAGTTGTCCCAAGTGCGGTGCACCTGCAAAGCGTGAAACCGATACTATGCCACAATGGGCAGGTTCTTCATGGTATTTCTTAAGATATATTGATCCCCATAACGAAAATGCTTTTGCCGATAAGGATAAGCTCAGCTATTGGGGTCCTATCGACTGGTATAACGGCGGTATGGAGCACGTTACCCGTCACCTTATTTACTCACGCTTCTGGCATAAGTTCCTTTACGATATCGGTGAAGTGCCTTTTGCTGAGCCTTATAAGAAGAGAACAGCTCAGGGTCTTATTCTTGGTCCTGACGGTGACAAGATGAGTAAATCAAAGGGCAATGTTGTTGATCCTAACGAGGTTGTTGACTCAATGGGTGCAGACGTATTGCGTACATACGTACTCTTTATGGGTGACTATGAAAAGGCTGCTCCCTGGAGCGAAAACAGCGTTAAGGGCTGCAAGAGATTTATTGACAGAATCTGGAATCTTCTTGAGATTGTTACTGATGAAGAGGGCTATTCACAGAAGCTTGAGGTATCCTTCCACAAAACAATCAAAAAGGTTTCCGAGGATATTGAAAATATGAAGTTTAATACTGCCATTGCTTCACTTATGTCACTTCTTAATGAAATTTATGAGGTTGGCTCTGTTACCAAGGGTGAATTGAAGGTATTTGTTAAGCTTCTTGACCCCTTCGCACCTCATATTGCAGAAGAGGTATGGCAGAATATTGGCGGCGAAGGCTTGCTTGCGGTGGCTCAGTGGCCTGAATTTGACGAGGCAAAGACAGTTGATTCAACTATCGAGGTTCCCGTTCAGATTTGCGGTAAACTTCGTGCAACAATCACTATTGCAAAGGATTCTGATGCCGCAACAGCTATTGCTACTGCCAAGGCAGATGAAAAGGTGCAGGAATTCCTTAACGGCAAAAATATTATTAAGGAAATTTATGTTCCGGGTAAAATTATTAATATTGTTGCTAAATAATTAATTGAAATATGGTGGTCTGTCGGTTTGTGTGAATCGGCAGACCACTAATGCGGTTTAAAATTTCAGGAATTATAATCGGCTTTGCCCATCAATTTTGAATTTTTAATTTTTAATTCATATAATGAATCGGCTTTGCTCCGTAAGTTTTAATCTAAAAGATCGGTGGAAATATGACAAAAGATATGACCGTAGGCAGTCCTACAAAAAACATTATAAAGTTTTGCCTGCCTTTGATGATAGGTAACCTTTTTCAACAATTTTATAATATGGCGGATATTATTATAGTCGGTCAGTTTGTGGGCAAGGATGCTCTTTCGGCTGTGGGCTCGGTAGGTTCGCTCAGCTTTTTGGTGGTAGGCTCGGTTATCGGGTTGTGCACCGGTTTCTCTATACCCGTTGCACAACGTTTTGGTGCCCGTGATGAGCATAACCTGAAAAAATACGTTGCCAATACTATATATATATCAATTGCATTAGGTGTTTTGCTTACCGCATGTGCGGTGGGATTTGCTCGGCCACTTCTGGATGTGCTTAACACACCGCCTGAAATATATGAAGATGCTTATAATTATATTGTAATTATATTCGCAGGTATAGGAGCTACAATGCTTTACAATATACTTGCCTGTCTTGTGCGGTCTTTGGGTGACTCTAAAACTCCTTTGTTTTTTCTCGTTTTCTCATCCTTGCTGAATATCGGACTTGATATTCTGCTTATTACGGCTTTTGATATGGGAGTGCGCGGTGCTTCTGTGGCAACAATTATTTCCCAGTTTGTATCAGGTGTTCTTTGCCTTTTTTACGTAAAAAGGAAATTCCCTATATTGCATCCCACCAAAGAAACAAGAGCCTTGGATTTTAAATTTATAAAAAATCTTCTTAAAAACGGTTTACCTATGGCTATGCAGTTTTCCATAACAGCCTTAGGCTCTGTTATGCTTCAATCCTGTGTTAACGGTCTTGGTGCAGATATAATTGCCGCCGTTACCATAGGTACCAAGACACAGCTTATGATTGTTCTTCCGTCAGAGACTATAGGTGCTACAATGGCAACCTATTGCGGTCAGAATCTGGGTGCAGGTAAAATCGACCGAATTAAAAAAGGTGTGGGCAGGGGAGTTGTGATTGCCGCCTGCTATACTGTTATAGGCTTCTGTGTTGCAAGATTTTTAGGTCCTTATATTTCGTTGCTGTTTATTAGCAAAAGCGAAACTGTAATAATAGGTCTTGCACAGCAATATATAAATATGGGAAGTAACTTCTATTTTATACTTTCCGTATTGTTCCTTTTAAGGTCATCGCTTCAGGGTCTCGGCTACAGTGCAACAGCTATGTTTGCAGGTATTTTCGAGCTTGTTGCAAGGGCAATTATGGGCTTCGGCTTTGTAAATACATTAGGCTATGCTGCCGCTTGTGTCGCTAACCCGGTGGCGTGGATAGCGGCAGACATATTCCTTGTGCCTGCATATCTGTTTGTTATAAAGAAAGTGGAAAAGGAATATAATAGAGGTAAAAAGCTTTGAGAATTTGTTTCGTTGCCTTGTAGCAAAAACTAAATGTTGCACAATAATTGTGTAACATTATAATACGAAAAAAGAAGATAAAAGACTTTTATAATGCTTTTTGTGCATTATAACTGCAAAGTTACGGAAAAGTTACGGTTAAAGCTCGGTGTATTTACGCAAAAATTACCAAAAGATTAAGGTGTTTATTGTGCAAATGGTAAAAAGATACAAAAAACACAAAAAAGGTGTTTACTTTTTGTAGAGGCTGTGATATTATATGGGTGTAGCAAGGGTACGGAAACTTCCCGAAAGGGTTTGAACGTATCGGCGCTCATGAAAATGGTATTACGGTGGGGTGAAGACTTACCGGTAATATTAAAAAAATATTTATTTTTTTGAAAGGAGTTCTTTAATTATGTTTAAATTCTTAAAGAGCAAAAAGGGTTTCACCCTCGTTGAATTAATGATCGTTGTTGTTATCATGGCTATCCTCGTAGCAGTTGCTGTTCCGATTTACTCAGCAGTTACTAAGAATGCAAGAACAAAAACTTGCCTTGCTAACCAGAGAGAAATTCAGTCACAGTTCAACAACAACCAGATGAGCGGTATTCTTAAACTCGCTACTGGTGACAAGTATACACTTACAACTAACGACGAAGGCGACGGCGGCGATTGGGCTTCTACAGCTGGTAACGACGAAACTGCAGTTATCGCAGAGCTCTTCCAGGAAGTTCCTTATTGCCCAGTTGAAGGCAACGTTATCGAAGTTTCTATCACAAAGGCTAACCTTACAGGTTCTGAGTCTGAGAGCTTCAAGATCGATACAAAGTGCACAGGCGCTGACGAAGTTCACAACGCTGACTAATATTTAACTACTTAAGGCTCCCGGTTTCACCGGGAGTTTTTTGTGTGATTATGCTATATGCAGGAGTTTTTTGTGTGGAAGAATGAAACCTGATTTTGCCTTATATTAAAGTTTTGTTGAACGATTAATTATTTATGCTAAAACTATTTACAAAAACTGCTTCTTGTGTTATAATCTTCCCGTAAAAGTTTCGGTTTTTTTACGAGCATATGAATTGAGGTTGATTTGATATGTACAAATTACTTAAATCCAAAAAAGGTTTTACACTCGTTGAGCTTATGATAGTTGTTGTTATTATGGCAATTCTTGTTGCGGTTGCTGTTCCGATTTTCAGTGCAGTTACATCTAATGCACGTAAGAAAACTTGCCTTGGTAACCAGCGTGAGATTCAGTCTCAGCTCAATAATATGGAAATGTCAGGTGCTATTACTCTTAAAGAGGGTGATGTTTACACCCTTACTACCGATGACGATGCAGAAAAAGGTACCTGGAGCGTAAGCGACGGTGCTACGCTTTCAGCAGATTTCCTTGAGGAGATGTTCCAGCATGCTCCTTATTGCCCTGTTGCTAACAACACAATAGTAACTACAATTGTTGAGCTTCAGATTAACAGTGAGGAAGAAGGCTTTAAAATCTCTACAGTATGCGATAAAGCAGGCTCCGAGGAAGTTCACGGCTCATAATTTTATATTTTAAAAAATAAAACCTCGTAAGGGGTTTTATTTTTATGCCTCTATTTACATTATTTGTAAAATATGATATTATAATATTAAAGAAAAACTCTGATTATTCAGGAAGTGATTATATGTTTAATTTTTTCAAAACTAAAAAAGGTTTTACATTTGTAGAGCTTATGATTGCTGTTCTTATATTGGGAATTCTTATTGCTGTAGCTGTTCCTACATATACTTCCATTACAAAAAAGTCGGCAAAAAAGGTTTGTATAGCTAATCAGCGTGATATAGTGTTACAGCTTAATACCTTTGCAACCACCAATAAGGTTTCCCTTGAGGGAAATATAATGTGCACATCTACCGGTGAGGAAATGGATTCTTTGATGGTTATGGTTGATGATGTTGATGGTAAAATCGAGTTTGATGAGGATACCTTTACCTCTCTTTTTGATGAAATGCCTTATTGCCCAAGTGCAGGTGCTTATGATATTACTATTGAGCCGGCAGGTCTTACAGGCTCAAAGGGTAGCATAAAGGTAACTATATTCTGCGAGGCCAACGAGGACGGCATTGATCACTATATCGAATAATACTTACTGAATACAAGGAGAGCACAACTTTTTGTTGTGTTCTTTTTTGACTCTATCAAATATTTATAAAAAGTTGATTTTGAATTATTTGTATGATATTATATTATATAATGAGGTGAATAATATGTTGTATAGATTCTTCTTATCAAAAAAAGGATTTACTCTTCCCGAGCTTCTTATGGTTATTGCAGTGCTCGGAATTCTTGTTGCCGTTGCTGTGCCCGTGTTTACTTCAGGCTTTAGTGCCCAGGCAAAGAAAGACTGTGCTAATCAAAGGCAAGTTATTTCCACTGCGTTTAAAGAAACTCTCGGTGGTATGATGGATAACGGCAAGGCACAGAAAAAGGTTGATTTTGCTTACTGTGACCCTGCACATATGACTGTATACGAGGCAGATGCTGTTAGCGGAAACGGTGACGATGCTTATAATGGTAAAAGCTGCTTCTTGCTTACAAATGACGATGCTCAGGCGGTAACTATAGGTGATATCCGCGGCGGCTACCGTCAGGATTATGGTGCATATACCGATGATGCAGATGGTTATAGTCTTGGTTGTGATGATGGCCACTATCTCAAAAAGAAGGCTCTCGATGAAGATCCCTTCTATAAGGTGCTTTATAACGAGGAAATCCCTGTTTGTCCCTTGGCGGATTTTGAAAACGTTGTAACAGACGATGATTACTATTATTATATTTTCGAGGATGGCACAGTTCTGTGCAGCTGTCCCGATTGCCACGAGAAATAATTTTACGGAGCATTAAAATGAAATTGAGTGAAAATTATATTTTGAAAAATGTTGCAGGCACACCTGTTGTTGTACCCGTTGGTGATGCGGTAAATAATATTAAAGGAATGATTACACTTAACGGTCCTGCGGAGCTTATATGGAAATGCCTTGAAAAGGGTGATGATTGCGACACTATTGTTGCAAGCCTTAAAGCAGAGTATGATGCTCCCGAGGATGTTTTGCGTAAAGATCTTAATGATTTTATAAACAAACTTAAAAAGCATAAAATTGTAGAATGAACGGGATTGCGGCAAAACCCTTACCTTCCTTCGAAGGTGGGGTGGAACGCCACTTGCATTTTGAATTGTTGATTTGAATCATTTTGCCAAGGAAGGAAAATTCCATGGATACGATAAAAATGGAATCTTTGCTTCCGTTTATCGAGGAAGCATTTAATCGGGATAAAACTTTTAAAATACCCATTACGGGAACAAGCATGAATCCGCTTCTGTATCAGGGGCGGGATTTCGTGTTTATCAAGAAGGCTTCCTTACCTCTTGAAATAGGTGATGTTCCCTTGTACCGTCGTGATTCGGGTGAGGTTGTTCTTCATCGTATTGTAGGAAAGGATTCCTGCGGATATGTTCTTCTTGGTGATAACCAATTCGTTACCGAGCACGGCATTCAGGATCGCCATATTATCGGTGTGATGGATTCTATGCTTATTGACGGAAAAATGGTTTATGTTAGCGATGAAGAGTATATAAAACATAAAAATAAGTATGTGAAAAACGCGTCAAGGCGTAAACCTTTACACCGATTAAAATATAAAATATTGTGTAGGCTCAGAAATGGAAAATAACGTTGATGTAACAAAGAAAATATTATATCTTGGCGGTATTGTAACAGATATTCTCAAGTCACAATTTGCGGGGGACGAGTATTCGTTTCCTGGTGATGTTGAGTTTGGAAGTCTTTATAAGTTTTGTGAAAAGCATAAGCTTACATCACTTGTGGCGTCAACTGTTATAAAGGCTCCCGGTATATCAGCAGAGGATAAGCAGCTTTTTTCAAAACAGCTGTTCCGTTGTGCTGCCCGTCATACCGCACAGGAAAGGGAGATGCAACGTCTCGTAGGTGAGTTTACGGAGGCAGGGATAAAGCATTGCTTCCTTAAGGGCACAAAGGTTTCGCGGTTTTATGATGAGCCGGATTTGCGTTTTATGCTTGATATGGATGTGTATATTGAGCCGCGGAAAATTCAGCAGGCATGCGAAATTATGGAAAAAAGCGGTTATGAAAAATACACTAACGAAAGTGATAAAGATATCGGTTATGCAAAAAAGCCTTTTCTGAATATAGAGCTTCACAAGGAGCTTAAGTACGATTACGATAAGGGTTACGAGTACTATAAAGGGGCTTTCGAGCGTCTTGAAAAGGTGGGGGATACCCTTGCCTTGAATATGACGAATGAAGATTTTTATGTGTATATTCTTTCCCATACAGCACACCATTTTGCTACAGGCGGAACAGGTATCAGAAGTGTTGTTGACCACTATTATTTGCGAAAAAAACTGAAGCCCTTGTGTGATCAGGAGGTGCTTTCAGAAGGTCTCAGACAGACGGGACTTGGGGAATTCAATATCAGAATGGATGCCTTGTGTGACTATTGGTTTGGTGATTCCGAGGGTGACTCACATACCCTTGAAATGGCGGAATATATAGTGTTGAGCGGTGTTTACGGCACCGCTGCCAATGGTATGCTGAGCGGTATTTTACGTGGTGAATACACAACTAAAAAATCATCTTATTTTATATTCAGAATTTTTCCCGGGTACAAGAAAATGTGCATCCGCTACCCGATGCTGAGAAAACTTCCGTTTCTGTTGCCGGTTATGTGGCTGGTGCGACTTGCGGCGGTTGTTTTAAAGCGTGACGAGGTGAAAGCGGAGCTTAAAAACGTTGATTCTGCTTCTGACGAAGCGGTAGAAAAATTCAGAAGCTTTCTTGAAAAAAATGGTTTGTAAAAAAATAAAAAAACTATTGTAGTTAAGATATATTTATGTTATTATATTTGGTGAATGAAATTATTCAAAAAGGAGAATATCAATGGCTTACGAAGAAAAAAGAACCCGTGACGAGGATGTTGGTCTTGAACCGATATTAAAATTCATTCGTCAGATTCTTGCTAAATGGTGGCTTGTAGTTATCTTTGTTGTTGTATTTTCCATTGGTGGCTTTGGCTTGGCAAGAGTTACATATTCCGAGCAGTACACCTCCGGCATTATCTTTAACGTTTCCAATAAGGACCGTGAAATTGCCGGTGAGGCAGGTACTTATACAACCGCCAGTGACGCACAGGCATCTACTACCATTGCTAATAACTTCAAAATACTTATGGAACGCGGTAATGACTTCATTGCCCTCGTTCAGTCTACTGTTGAAAGCAAAACAGGTGAACGTTACGATATAGCTGAATTACGCTCTATGGTGAAGGTTGAGCTTGTTGTTGACACAACACTCGTTTCTGTTACTGTAACAGCTCCTACCAAGGATCTTGCGTATGCGGTTGCGACATCTATCGAAAGTGTTTATCCCGATATCGCTTCAGAGGCATTCCCTACAGCTAACATCAGTGTTGCTGACAGTGCTACACAAGCTAAGCTTGCGTCTGACTCATCAATGCTTGTTTATACTGCGGCAGGTTTCCTTATGGGTGCTGCACTTGCTGTGCTTATTATCCTTGTAAGAGCAAAAATTCAAAACAAGCTTCTTTCAACAAGTGATATTAAGAACAAATTCAATATTGATATTATTGCTACAGTTTCTGATATCAAGAATAAGAAGAAAAGCGACCGCTCAAGACTTCTTATTACCGACAGAAACGTTGGTTTGCCGTTTATTGAAACCTTCAAGCTTATAAGAACAAAGCTTGAAAACGTTAAACTCAAAAAAGGTTATTCCGTATTTTCCATTACCAGCTCAACTGAGAGCGAGGGTAAAACAACCTGCTCAGTTAATATTGCACTTTCACTTGCAAAAAGCGGTAAATCAGTTCTTCTTATAGACGCTGACTTGAGAAAACCTGCTGTTTGCAAAACTCTCGGTATTGCTATTGAGGGTGAAAAGGGTGTATATGATATCGTTTATGGTAACAAGAGCTTTGAGGAATCTGTTAAATATATCGAGAAATACAACCTCTATCTTCTTGTTGCATCAGCTGCGGTAGCTGACCCGTCAGAAACTCTTGCATCTGCTGAAATGGCAAGAATTATCGAGCAGGCAAGAAAAGAATTCGAATACGTTATTGTTGACTGTCCTCCTGCAGGTGTTGTTGCCGATGCTGCTATCGTTGCAAACTACACAGACACAATCATCTTTGTTACTGCAGAGGAAAGAGTTGCTATTCCCCAGATCGAGTATGCCCTCAGCGATATCGTTACAACTAAGGTTGACGTTATGGGTTGTATTTATAACCGTGCAGGTACCGGTACACTTAAGGTTGCTACCGAAAAATCCGGCGGTTACTTCAGCAATCGTTACGGCGGATACTACGGCTCATCATACTATTATGGCAGCCGCAGACACAAACACAGGAAATAAATGGTAAAAATACCCAAACTCCACAAGCGTTTTGCTTGTGGAGTTTGTTGCTTTTTAACGAAGAAATGCAGGATTTTTTTGTTTAAAAAAACCGAAAAAATATGTCAAAAAATATGAAAAAACTATTGATTATTTTTGCATATTATAGTATATTAATAATGTCTTATAATCTAAATGGGGGTATTATACCCTTTTGGACTTTTGATTTGTATTTTTTAATTCAAAAATAGAAGATGTGTCGGTTGGAAGGCGCATCTGGTTGGAGGTTATTATATGGCTCTTGAGTTACCAAAGCTCGGCAAGAAAGAAAACAAAGGAAGCGCTGCGCCTAAGGTTGATGTTACACTTAAGGTGATGGAGTTTTTTGATAAAAACCCCTTCATGAAAATTCTTATTCCGGTAGTTTTGTTTATTATTCTGTTGGCGGTTTTCCTGTTTGTTATTTTCGGTGACGGAGTAATACTTGATGATGAGGGTATGCTTAGTGATGATTCGGCTGCAACAAATCAGGTTGAAGTTTTGCCTGGTAACAATATCATCAAAGACAAAACAATAGTTGATCTTATCGAGAGTGATCCTCTTTCCGAGGATATTCTTGCAACAGCTGTTTACAAGGGTTGCGTTACGGGAAGCAGTGGTCTTAAGACTGCGTCTGTAAAGATTGGTTCCGAGGGCGATACTCTTGTTCTTACCTTGGGTGAAACGGTTGGTGACTCTGACTGGGAGGTTATTGAAATAACTTCCGAGTACGTGGTACTTAAAGCCGGTGAAATTACAAAAACACTTAAGGCGAAATAAATAATTCAGTAATTTATGCAATTTACATAAAATTAGGGGGATATCCAATGAAAACACGAAATCGTAAAATCAAGTCAATTTGCATTTTTGCACTTGTACTTGTGATGCTTACAAATGTTATTTTGCCATTTGCAGCATCGGGTACATATGCAGGCACAATGGGCACTTACATTGTTAAGTCCGGTGATACTCTTTCATCAATCTCGGCTGCTCACGGTGTAACCGTAGCTGATATTGTTGATATCAACGGTATTTCTGCTTCAGCAAAGCTCTACAAGGGTCAGAGACTTCTTATTCCCGGAGCATCATCTGTTGAAGAGGACTCAACTACAGTGTTTGGCTCATCAAGCATCATTTCAATTGACTTCAAAAAAGATGCTGACCTTGTGGGTGTTCTTGAAGCAATTCTTGCTCACACCGGTTACACAATGATTTTTAAGGGCGCTACTGCAGCGGTTCCTGAAATTAAGCTTGAAAACGTTACACCTATCAAGGCTATTGATTATGTTCTTCGTATGGTTGATATGACATATATCAAAAACGATAACATCATCTATGTTGGTAACGCTGAAACACTTAACTCGAGCTTTATTGATAACAAAGCACTTACAAGATTCACTCTTAAGTACATATCAACAGATACTCTTTTAACTCAGCTTTCTGCTCTCGGTATTAGCCCTACAGTAGTTAAGATGAATGAGAATATCAGAGAGTTCTGGGTAAGCGGATATCCTATGGAGCTTGCAAAAATGTGCGAGGTTATCAAAACTCTTGATAAACGTGCAAACCTTACAATAGGCAGTGCAAGCATCAGCTCAGAGCTTAGTGCAATCGAGCTCAACTACATCACCGCTTCCGAATTCAGTAGCCTTCTTGCAAGCCTCGGTCTTCATGCCGGTATCACAATGGCTGCTCATCCTATGACACTTTATGTTTATGCTTCCGGTGATGCTTACCAGGATATTATAAATATCAAGAAACTTGTTGACTATTACGACGAAAACGCTGCTCAGGAAGGTGAGGGTGAAACAAATCCCGACGGTACACCTGCTGAGACACCTGATGAAGATAATAATACAACAAACAACAACACAACAAATAACAACACAACAAACAACAACACCACAAATAATAACAACGGCACAACAAGTGAAGTTGAAATTACTAACGGTGATACAACTCTTGTTAAGGTTGATCTTCAGTACATCGACAAGGCAGTTGCAGAATCAATCATTTCTACATTCGGTTATGATGTTGATGTTCTTGGTCTTGACCTTTATGAAAAGAGACTTTGGCTCCGTGGTGAAACAAAAGAAGTTAAGGATGCTGTTCAGAGAATCAAAGAAAATGATACTCCTGATAACAATACTGCAAAGACCTTCTTCACATACGAGCTTAAGAATATCGTTGCTTCCGAGCTTCAGAGCAAGATTGGTTTTGTTGATCTTGAAGGCGTTGAGTTCTACTATGGTTCATATCCCGAGCTCAGCAAATCAGTAATGGTTTACTGCCCATCCAACAAGGTTGATGAAACAAAAGAAATTCTTGCTTCACTCGATAACAACCTTAACGATGTTTACTATCCCATCGCAACAATTACTGATGTTAACGAGCTTTCAGTTCTTGCTGCTAAGGAAGAGCTTGTTGTTAAGCTTATCAACAACCCATCTATTTCAGTTACATGCTTCGAGCTTTCAGGTGACCTCGATCCATCTGATGAAGGTGTTAAATATATTCTTTACGTTCTTGAATCACCTGAAAACGTTGACCTTATCATTGATATGTGGGGCCGCATAGCTTAATTAATTTCTGGAGTTGATTTCAGTGGAATTTTTGAACCAACCAAGTGAATATCCCGTGAACCTTGAGCAATTGCTCAGGCTCACGGTTCAAAAGAAAGGCTCTGACCTTCATATCGTAGTAGGTATGCCGCCTTGTATTCGTATAGATGGTGACATTGTAAAGCAGGATTATCCCCCCATGAAGCCTGCCGATGTAGAGAATATGCTTGTCCCCATCATGAACGAAAAAAACAAGCGCGACCTTATCGAAAATCTTGAGCTTGACCTTGCTTATTCTGTTCCCCAATGTGCTCGTTTCAGAGGCAATGTTATCATTCAACGCGGAACAATGGCAGCGGTTTTCAGAGCGATTCCGTTTGAAGTTCCCACACTTGATAAGCTTGGACTTCCTGCTGACGTAAGAAGATTATGTACACTTCCTCGTGGACTTATTCTTGTTACCGGTCCTACAGGTTCAGGTAAATCAACAACTCTTGCAGCTATGATTAACCATATGAACTCCAACTTCGAGTACAATATGGTTACTATCGAAGATCCTATTGAGTTCCTTCACTCTCATAAACGCTCAATTGTAAGACAGCGTGAATTAGGTGCTGATACACTTAGCTTCAATAATGCTTTGAGAACAGTTCTTCGTCATGACCCCGACGTTATTATGATCGGTGAGATGCGTGACCCTGAAAGTATCAGTATCGCTCTTACAGCTGCTGAAACAGGACACTTGGTGCTTTCTACATTGCATACACAGACTGCGCCGCTTACAATTGCCCGTATTATTGACTCCTTCCCCAGTGAGCAGCAAAACCAGATACGAAGCCAGCTTTCAAACACACTCAGAGCTGTTATTTCACAGCAGCTTCTTCCCCGTGTAGGCGGCGGTCGAGTTTCTGCGGTTGAGTATATGGTTGATACACCTGCTATTCGTAATATGATTCGTGAGGGTAAGGACCATCAGATTTATTCAACAATGCAGACTGCTCAGCGTGAGGGTATGCAGACTATGGACCAGGCACTTTTAAAGCTTTTGCGTGAGCAGAAGATTACCCGTGAATCAGTTCTTGAAAACTGTGTTGAACGTGCCGAGATTCTTCGTCAATTACAAATGTATTAATTAATGTAACACTGAATCGCCTATATTATATATACATATTATATATAGCGTTTGTGTTTTACAATTCAATTATAAATGATTCATAAGGGGGCACACTCTTGGAATTTACCTATGAAGCATTGAACCGACAAGGTCAATCTATAAATGGTAAAGTTGTTGCTAACAGCACATCTGAAGCGTACGAAAAATTACGTGAAGCGGGCGTTGTTGTTACTACACTTACTGAAAGTAAGCAAACTAAAAAGAAAAAAGGCGGCAAAAAGGTTACTTTGGCGGATATGTCAATGTTCTCCCGTCAGCTTGCTGCCATGATTGGTGCAGGTATCCCTGTTACTCAGGCTATGAGCACCCTTGTTGCTCAGACAACAAACCCGACTCTTGCAAACTCTATTAAAGAAATTGCGTCGGATGTTGAAGGCGGTCAGGATCTTTCTGATGCATTCAGTAATCAGAAACCCATATTCTCAGACCTTTTCTGCTCCATGGTTGCAGCCGGTGAAATGGGCGGTATGCTCGATAAAACCTTGCTTGCTATGTCTAACCAGTTACATAAGGATAAAAAGCTTAAGGATGCGGTTAAATCTGCAACACAGTACCCCAAGATGGTTGGTGGTCTTGCTATTCTCATCGTTATCTTTATGCTTATCTTCATGGTTCCTACTTTCCAAGGTATGACAGAGGGTGCTACAGACCTTAGTGTTATCACAATATTTATCTATAACTTATCAGGCTTACTCAGAACAAAATGGTTTATTGTTTTTCCTGTTGTTGGTGTTGCAATATTCCTGGTTATCCAGCTTATTAAGTCACCACCTGTACAGCATTTCTGGGAGAGTCACAAGATGAAGGCTCCTGTTGTTGGTGAGCTTATTTCTAAAACGATTTTCGCACGTTTCTGCCGTATTTTCGCAACACTTGTTGCCGGCGGTGTTACTGCGGTTCAGGCATTGGAAACTGCCGGTCCTACATCAGGCTCCAAGCTTGTTGAGGAAGCTGTTGTAAAGGCTATTGAAAGTGTTGAAAACGGTGTTTCCATTCACGAAGCATTGGATGAAAGTAAGCTTTTCCCGCCAATGGTTATCAGTATGATTGCCATCGGTGAGGAGGCTGGTTCACTTCCCGTAATGCTTGATAAGGTGGCTGAATTCTACGAGGAAGACGTTGACGCCATCGCTAAAAACCTTGGTTCGGTTCTTGAACCTATTATGCTTGTTTTGCTTGGTTCAGTTGTTGGTTTCCTTATTATCGCGCTTTATCTTCCTGTTTTCCAGGCTACTACATCTTACCAGGGCTAAAAAAGTCTTGTTCAAACCAATTACCATATTCTTTTGCAAGGGAGAATGATATATATGGCAAAAGTAAACAGTGCTATCGGTCTCGAGTACGATTCACACGAGATTCGAGCTGTAGAGCTTACAAAAATTTCAGACGGTTCATATCAGGTATCCGGCTTCGGTTCGGCACAGCTTCAGGAGGGTGTTATCTCCGAGGGTATTGTAGCGGATTCACCTATGTTTACCGCAACACTTGAAAGCTTATTTAAATCATCGGGCTTTAAGAATGCATCACCGGTTGTTGTCGGTGTTAATAATGAGAATGTTATTATGCGTTATGCAACATTCCCCAAGGTTCCTCAGGAAAAATTAAGGGGTGTTATCTCAATGCAGGCACAGGATTTCATTCCTGTTCCCATCAATGAGCTTGGTCTTGACTTCGTTGTTATTGATGAAACTGTAGATGATGATGACCAGCCTGCACTCAATGTTTTACTTGTTGGTGCAAGAAATACAATGCTCCAGAACCTTATTCAGAATTTTGAAAGTGCAAAGATTGAGGTTGTAGATATCGACAGTACATTCCTTGCATGGACTCGCGTTGCCATTAAAGAGGCACAGCCTGAATCTACATTTGCACTCCTTAAGCTTACAGATGACGTTCTTAACTTTGTAGCAGTATCAGACGGTGAGATTAAAATGGTTCGTTCCATCAATATTCCCGATCGTGCTATGGTTGAGGTTAAAAAGGCATTCAATACTCCGGAAGAAGTTTCAGATATGGAAATGGACGTTATTACAGACCTCCTTTTCTCAGAGCTTTCTTCATCAATGAACTACTTCCAGATGCAGACAAATCTGCTTATCGATTCTGTGCTTTTCTCTGCTACAACAGATCTTGAAGAAAAGTTTGCGCAGGCACTTGCAGGCAAATCATACGTTCCTCTTGCAATACCTCATTTCTATAATGAGTATATGACAGGTTCGTTTACACCTAAAAATTATGCAGGATGTATTAGTCTTGCAAAGGTTGCATTGGAGGGATAAGAGTGAAGTATAAAGTTAGCTTGCTTCCTGAAAGAAACAGGAAGCGTATAAACAGCAAAAAGAAGGCTGAAAAGGTCAAGGTGGTTTCACTTGTTGCCCTTATGATCGTTTTCTCACTTTTGCTTGTAGTACTTGCATCGAAGTTTTTTGTTGATAAGAAGCTTGCTGAGGCAAAACGTGCTAATGCAGAGTATGAGCAGAAGGTTGAAGGTCTTAAGCAGTACCGCGAAATCAATAATACCTTGCAGGCAAAGGTTGAGCTTATCGGTAAAATTCAGGTAGAAGAACCTGCACTCTATAATTTCCTTGCTTTAATAAGCAATGTTGAACATACCGATGTTTCGGTAACTTCTATTGATTGTGTTGAGTGGAAAACTGCAAGAATATGTACTTTAACCGGTACAGTTAAATCAAGAGTAGCTTATCTTGAATATATTGATAAACTTAATGAAATCGAAGGTGTTGAATCTGCTACATCATCCTCATACGTTCCAACTATTGTTGATGGTGAAGCTACATATGATTTCACAATTGTTGTTAAATGCACTGGTGGTGCCGCAATAATTGAAACAGAAGCTTCAACCGAAGCAGGTGAAACTACTGCAGAGGGCGAAGCTGCAGAAGAAACAACTATTGCAGAATAAGAAAGGAGAGTTCTTTTATGAAAAATAAAAAGATTGACGCAAAAGACATCACAAGCTCTCCTTACTTTGTAGCTGCATTGATGTTTATCGCAAATGCATTAGCAGTTTTGGCACTTGTATTCTTTGTTATGGAAATTAACAGTACAAAGGCTGAGCTTGTGTCTGTACGTCAGGCATATAACGATAATGTTAAAGAATATGCAGCACTTGAAGAGCTTAAGGCTAAAAGTGAAGCTGCTGAAAAACAGCTTGAAGAATGCAAAGGCATTTTGCCCGACAGCTTAGGTGATGTATATATTCTTCAGGAAGATGTTCTTGCTAAGTGCGAGGGCTTCGGTCTTGATGTTTTATCAATTGAGTTTACAACAGTTACCAACGAAACTCAGGAGGTTGTTTTTACAGTAAACGCCTCAGGTACATTCACTCAGATTTACAATATGATGAATTATTACTCAAATCTTGAGCAGCAGCACAGATTTGATTCAATTTCATTGACAAAAGATCCTTCAACAGATGAGTACACCGCAACATTCGCACTTGCAATTCTTTCCGAGCAGGGTGTTGAGGGTGTAGAAGCTTCAGTAGAAGAAACAACAGTTGCATCTTAATTTTTAATAGACAATAAACTACAAAAGAGGTATTTATTTTGGCAGAACTTACATTTGGTGTAATTCCCGGCAGTGTAGAATATTTCCTCATAAAAGACGGGATAATTACAGAAGAACAGTTATCTAAAGCTCACGAGAGCCAGAAAGAAACAAAAAGGACACTCCAGTCAGAGCTTGTTGCATTAGGTTTCTGTACGGAGCTTGATGTTGCAAAAGCACTTGAAAAGAAAACAGGCTTTAAGTTGGTATCAATTGAGGAAGTTGGTATAAACTTTGCTGTTGCCAATATTATTCCTGCTGATCTGGTTTCAAAGAAGGGTATACTTCCTCTTTCTCAGGAAGATAAAAAGCTTTTCGTTGTAATGCGCAATCCCGACGATATCGTTACACGCGACAACCTTTCTATCCGTACCGGTGGTATGGAAATTGTACCTCTTATAGCTACAGAATCCGAGCTTAACGCTGCTATTGATACAATAATTAATAATGCATCCTCTATCGATACATATGATGAGGAGGAGGCTCTTGAGGAAGAGCTTGATGCACTTGAAGAGCTTGCCGCTGACGAAAAACCTGCAGTTCAGCTTGTTAACCAGGTTATCACTAATGCAGTTAAATCAGGCGCATCCGATATTCATATCGAGCCTATGGAAAAAAATATGCGTGTACGTCTTCGTATCGACGGTGTTATGCATGAGGTTCTTTCTCAGCCTATCAAGCTTCATAGCTCTGTTGCATCACGTGTAAAGGTTATCGGCGGTATGGATATTGCCGAAAGACGTATCCCTCAGGACGGTCGTACAACAGTTAAGGTTGATGACAGAACATTCGATATTCGTATTGCGGTTCTTCCCTCAGTTTACGGCGAAAAAATCGTTATGCGTCTTCTCGAGCGTGGTGCAAGATCAGTTAAGCTTGCAGATATCCGCTTCTCACCTGACCAGGTTGGTAAATTTATGAAGACCATATTTATGCCATACGGCTTCCTTCTTGTTACAGGACCTACCGGTTCAGGTAAATCAACAACACTTTATGCAACACTCGACGAAGTTTCTGACATTTCCAAGCACGTTATTACACTTGAAGACCCTGTTGAGCGTCGTATGCCCGGTATCTGTCAGGTACAGATGAATAACCGTGCGGGTATGACCTTCGCAGCAGCTCTTCGTTCAGTTCTTCGTGCCGACCCTGATATCGTGATGGTCGGTGAAATCCGTGACGGTGAAACTGCAAAGATTGCCGTTGAATCCGCTCTTACAGGTCATATGGTTTTCTCAACACTCCATACAAACGATGCACCAAGTGCTATTACTCGTCTTGATGAAATGGGCGTTGAGCCTTTCCTTACAGCATCATCACTTGTTGGTGTTCTTGCACAGCGTCTTATCCGTGTGCTTTGCCCACGTTGTAAGGAAGAAACAGTTGTTACATATCGCGATCTTCGTAACAGCATCGAAGATTTCCCCATTCCCGAAGGTAAAACTCTTGATGATACTACAACTATTTATAGTCCTAAAGGTTGTATTGCATGTAGTAACACCGGCTATAAAGGTCGTCAGGGTGTATTTGAATTCCTTCAGGTTACTAATGAAATTAAAGAGCTTGTGCTTAAACGTGCAGGCGTTGCCGAAATTAAAGAAATGGCTATTAAACAAGGTATGCATACTCTTCATCAGGAGGGTATCGACAAAATCCTTGATGGTACTTCATCTGTTGAAGAGGTTCTTCGTGTTCTTGTTTAATCTCAGTATATTAAAACAGTAAAGGGTGATTTGATGAACATATTAACTAAAAAGAATGGTATAGCACTTATTGCTGTGCTTGCAGTTCTTCTTGTTCTTACTTTACTTATCCCCGCTATGTTCACAATGTCCGATAATGCTACCAAATCTTCAATCCAGGGTCAGGATGAGCAACGTGCATCCTACCTTGCCCGAACAATGATAGAGTTTACTGTCGGTGCTTTTCAGGAGTGCTACGATGCTGCAGAAGAGGATGAAGGCAAAGGGCTTAAGATTCCTGATGATGAAAACGAAATTACCGATGACCTTAAAGGCACCGATTTATATAAGCTTCATCAGTTTTTGAAAAAGGATAAAAGTATGGATGTAAGCATTCTGTATATGTACAGAACTGCTACAGAATACCCGGATCCCGAAAAGATGACTGCTCCCACTCGTAACCCGGGCGAAAGTGATGCCGATTACCGTAAGAGATGCCTTGTTGCATATCAGAATTATATGGATACCGGTGTTATTTATTCCACAACTGTACCAAACGGCTATACCGAAAAGGATGCAATTGACGGCAAAATTCCGAAGGGTACACAGTCTTCCGTAAATTACGTAAGTAATTCCGGTGAAGCGCTTAATGCAGTGGGCTACTACGTAGGCTATGCAAAATGCTCCGTAAAATATGATGATACAACCTCGTATTACGAAACATGGAAGGATGCTAACGGTGTTTGGCAAACAGAAAAAATCACCGATAGTAATGCCGAGCAGCAGTATAAGAATTATCTTGAAAAAGCAAAGGCTTACATAGCAAGCAATAACACTATCAATGAATCTGAAAAACAGATTTTTAAGGTACAGAACAGAAACGTTGAATTCTCATCCTATGCTAATGTTAATGGTAAGGGTGCCGTAAGACGTTGTATACTTGTTCTTCCTACAAAACCGGCAGAAAACAGCTGGATTGTTCCCGCTAATATAGAGAGTAACCAGATTTTCCCCGACAGCTCTCAGGCAAGTAGTGTTTTCCCCTTAAAGATGAAAAACAACAGTATTTTTGTTGATGGTGAAGCTACTAACGGTCAGCCGGTTTACGGTTACTCATGTGTAGGTAATATGGTTGTTTCTACCAAGAATATTAAATATAAAGCCACATCAGGTGACTACTTAGGTCTTGCTGAAGGCGAAACAATGGATTATAACGATTACGTTACCGCATACAATGAAAAGGTTGATAAGCACAATGCGGCTAATGATGCACATAATGCTGAGGTTGATGCTCATAATGCGGCAGACCCCGATAATCCCCGTAACGACTATTGGACAGATTATCACACCCGTATAGATAATAACTTTGCAGATTTCTCGTTGGGTCTTCATCCCGAAACAACAACAGTTAACCCAGAAAGAGACCCCACCTTCTCCTGCTTGAAAACAAATAATATGCGTACGTGGGCAAGTAGTGCTCAGCGTGATAACTTTGTTGCCTTTACCGCAACAAACGGTATTCAGTTTGATATGCCGGTTAACCTTGTTATGAACCCCTGCCGTACCGGTCGTATCGGTGACGGTATTCAGCGTAACAAATCACTTTATAAAATTTTATATTTGCAGGCACCTACAATTGTTTTCAATAAGCCTGTAAACAGCTTCATTTCCCTTTATACGAAAACATCCCTTCTAGCACTTGCTTTCGACTATAATGGCTACAGAATGTCAAGTATAATTCTTGCCGCACCTGAAAGCACACCGCATACTATGGAGGTAGAAAAGGGCGGCACAATTAAAACAGTTAAGGCCGGTAAGGTGTATTTTGCAGAGGATGCATATATATGGCTTATTCCATTTACGGAAAACGGCTCTAACTACAGAACACAGACAGTTTACTATAAGGGTAAGGATATCATTCTTTATAAATTTGCCAATGCCGGTGACGTTTTCCTCTTTAACTCAGAGGTTGAAACCGAGATGGACGGTCAGATGGTGAAGGCAGGCTTCTCAATGACCGGTTACTTTATGGATGTTATCTACAGTAAAGACACAACTGATACCAACAACGTTAAATGGTGGCAGCTGTGGTCAGGTATCCAGAGCCTGATATTTGACTCTGCGGTTAAGGGTGCAAGACCCAAAACCTATGAGGCAGAGGATTTACAGTGGATCGGTAATATGAACAACGGTACACAGTCCACTCCCAACGTAGATGACTTCTACGTTATCTGGGAAAGCTGATTTATCTGAAAAAATCAGCAAAATACTTGATATAAGTATTATCTTTATTGAAAGGATGGATATTATGAAAAAGCGTTCTTGGTTCAAAAAGCTTCATAACAAACGTGGTATGACCTACGTTGAGCTTATAGTTGCAATGGCTCTTCTTATGCTTATAATAGTATCCTTTACCCCTATGCTTCTGTCCTCGTACGATACTTTATATGAGGCAGGCGAAAGGGTTGCCGATGTATATAACTCTAAAGAAGAGATAGAAGAGGGTCTTGCAAGACGTGACTCCGAAAGTGCATCTACAGTACAGCTTAATATGCGTGTTAATGCAGACGTATTGTTCGAGCAGGTTAACGTTACGGGCCGTAAGATTATTTCAACCTTCCAGGAAGGGCTTGAAACAGTTTTCGGTCAGGTACGTGCAAGGGTAGAAATTATTTCACCTACAACGGTTTATGATAACCAGGATAACCACACAATTGTTTTGCAGACATTCGGTCTTGATTATAAGAGGATTACCTTCGGTGCGTTCAAATATGACACAACCAATAATCCTAATGCAAACAACAAGATGCCTGCTGACCAGATTCATATCCAGGTTCTTGTTCCCGAAAAATCTGTACAGAAAACAGACGTTGGTACAGGTGATGAGAATAATCAAGGCTCAAATGACGATCTTGTTTACAACTCAGGCAGACATTGTCAGATAGAGTATTACAAGTCAAAATTTGTTACTCAGGCTATCCCTATGAATGGCTTGACTGTTTCAAACTCAACCGACAGCGGCCGTATTAAGCTTAAAATCAGTAGCCCCGTTGAGGGTGATGAGCTTGATTTTACATACTCACCGCTTAAAATCAAGGTTTATTACATAAATAATCGTGGTTATTTAAGAACAGTTTCTGACTACTTATATATTGACCCTGCCACAATCCTTATGGCAGGTGAAACGGGTACGGTTGGCTCAAAGGCTATCGATTACGTTACATCTGCAGGTATCAAGGCAGTTGATATCAGTGAAAATGACGAAGAGCAGTTGGTTGAATACCGTCTTGAGGCGCAGGGACGTACAATGCGTACTGCGAACAGTAACTACCTCAAAAACGGCAGCCAGTTCAATGATGCAGCTATAGGTGGTCCCAGTAAAAATAATTCCGAAATCCGTTCAATCCGTTGGATTGATAATGATGAAACACAAGGTCTTAACCCCTATTTCGTTATGACGGGTACAAACGGCTCAATTTACCGTATGTATACCTTCAGCTCCGATAAATCGGATATTTATAAGTACGCTACCGGTTCAAAAATTTATGATACATCTACGGGCTTCTTCAATGCATCCCAGGAGTATATTGATAAAGTCTATACAACAGAAACCGGCAGACGTGTTTACCCCTCACTCTGGGGCGGTGACTTTGCTCACATTTTTGAATACACATCTGCAGAAAAACGTGTTGCCTACGGTCCCTCTGCTAACTATAGCGGCTCTGATGAGGCGTGGACAACATCAGCTACATATAACGGCGTTGAAAGGGCAGGTCGTACAGGTGACCCGGCATACAACGTTATGAGTGCTAATGCACAGTTCTGTTACTACTACAATGGTGCGGGTACTAACCATAAGTTCGGTTATAAGGATGCGAAACCTATTTCCTACATCCTTACAGAGCGTGGCTGGCCGCTCCGTCTTTACGGTGTTATCGGTCCTGCTGACCCCGATAAGGACTTTTTCGAGGATTTCGTTGCTCTTTGGGACAGAAACGGAACAACAGTTAATATCCGTACAGATACTGCGTACGGAAATTCAGCTGAAACTCTTGCATTCCACTACAAAAACCAGAACGATGAACAGCAGTCTGACTACGTTTTTGCAGGTATAAGAATCAAAACACTTGCTTCTTATCCCATAATTAAAGCCATGCGAGATACCCGTGAGGACTACTTCGATGGTGCTGAGGACTACGAAAACACCACAAGTATGACAAAAATCAAAAACGTTCAGAAAACAACCTCCGATTTGCTTTATGGCTACGCTAACGACGTTAACGTTACAGACGTTGTTTATATCCCCAGCACAGATTCAACAGAGGGTACCACCTTCTACGTTGGTAATGTTCATGCTTATGCTAATATTATTCAGACAGATAAGATTGAATCGGGCTCTGCTTTACATAACCAGAAGAAAACAGAGGGTAGTCTTTTCAACAAAAAAGATCCTATTGAATCCAATGGAGCGGTTGGTAGATGGTATAGAAATGCTTCTACAACTCTTAACGGTAATGCTTGTTCATATCCTAGGGGTGCTATAACAGATTACCTCATTATCTCTAACCCTGTTGGTACAGCAACCTATATCTGTAAGTTTAATGATAACGACTATTCACGCGCTGCTGAATGGTTGGGTGATTACACAGGTAACTGGACCAATTCAGGTGATGTTACCGGTCGAGGACAACAATTCTGCTTTGCAAATGACTACATTATAGCAAATGACCCGAATATCAGTTACGCTAACACACAGGGTCTTCGCTCCGGTGAAAGCGTACACAGCAGAACGGAATTTTTCCTTCCTAATCAGGGTGCATATTGGGATTATCTTTACCTTGGTGACGTTTCCTTCACCTTCGGTTTTGCTTCAAACCGTGAAAAGGTTTATACAAACATTACTTATGACGGTACTGTTGAATATACCCGTTCATTTGAGCGACTTTATTGGCGTTCACACTACGGCCAGGATGCTGCTTACTATAAAGAAGATGGTGAGTTGTCATTTACACAGTTTAATGCTAACCAGTCTGTTTACTCCGGTTCTGCTCTTTCCATACATCAACAGAACAGAGCTGTAAGTGACGGTAACGGTAATTTACAGACAGGTCAGACCTACCTTAACCACGTTGATAACGATTATTACAACGTATGGTTCCCCGGTGAAATGTATAACCTTACAAAGATAGCCTCCAAGGACGGCGTTACTGTTGCCGTTGGCTATGCCGTTGCAGGCTCTACATATCAGTATGCTAATGTAAATGACCCCAGCATTACATCAACTGCTCTGGGCAGTGTTTATAACGACGGTGTTCTTTCTGCTATGATTGAGGGTAAGGATAAGGCGTTCGTTAACCTTCTTTACTATAAGGATAACGAAACCTTCGATAACCACTCACTTTATAATGAATCTTCAACTACCGGTACTGACTATTCACAGTACAGTGCTTATGGCAGTAAGAAGTATGGTATGCACGGACGTGACAGTGTTCAGTTTACTGCAGTTGACCTTATTGTTGAAAGCGTTAAGGCGTCCGAAACATCTGCAAATTACACAGTTAACTACTATGCATATTACGGTGACAGCAAGGGCCGAGTATTCCGTTCACTTGTTGCAACCGGTTCAGGTCAAAGCTCATCTACCGGTGATATGGACGCCAGCGAAGCAGGTGCAAGTCTTGTACCGTATATTTCAGACGTACCTACACAGATTGCCACACTTGCAGACGATACACCTTCACAGATGGTAGAAATTACCGTAAACGGTAAAGGTCTTGATGATATCTTCTCAAAAATCGTTACTATAGATGCCATGGATGATCTTATTATTATCACAGGCGCTATGAGAAACGGCGGTGCGGAATATATCGTTGTAGGCGTTAAGAATGCCGATACACAGCAGTGGACCTGGCGTAAGGTATTAAACTGCGGCTTTACAGATCTTATTAACGATGCTACTATTGCCGGTGGTTACTACTATATCGTAGGTAACGGATGGATGGCAGGTGTTGCACTTGATGTTCTCAGAGACACAACTGTAACTGCTCTTTCAACCGAATCATTATCCAATGCCGCAGTAGGCTCAAGATCAATGGATCCTACAAAGCTTCTTTGGTGCACTACACCGGTTGACCTTTATGCAATCGCAGGTCGAGATACTAACTAAAAAAGGGGGCAAGTTCCATGTTTAAATTTTTAACTTCTAAAAAAGGTTTTACAATTGTAGAGCTTCTTATGGTTCTTGCTCTGCTTTCTTTAGGCGTTTTTGCTGTTGGTAACCTTATAAGGGTTGCACACCAATCCTTTGATAAAAGTGAAGAACGCTATATTAAACAAGAGGCAGTAAAAGAAGTTGCCAAGCTTTTACAAACAGGTACAACAAGTGTTGCTGCCGCAAAAACTGCAGATATTTTTGATGTTGTTGATGTCGTTCCTGCAGGAAGTCAGAAGGACGATTCATATTCATATTTATTTGCAGAGGAAAGCATTAATGAGGATACCGGAGAGGTTGACGGCTATTTCCTTTATGTACAGAACAAAGGAAAACCCCGTTCAAGTGCTATGAAGCTTTCGGAAACCCCCATTTATGTTGAAATCAAGCCTTATACTGAAACAAAAACAAAGATCGATGCCAATGATCAGGAGGTTTTGTATGCAGAGCAATATAATGCTGTAACAATAACCCTTGCCGCATTGGAGGATGACTATACCTATGAAGACGAAGATGGCGACGGTGAAATAGATCCGCCTACATCCGATGATATTTATTACAGCCTTGACGTTGCATATCATTTCCCCAATATGGTTGTAAGTAACGAGTATTCTAAGATAAATCACAAAACAAGGACTGAAATTTCTTCAGGTCCTATGTACAATCAGGTTGCCGATAATGCTGTCGGCGGAAAAACCGGTGAAATTGCTTATGCAATTCATTGCGAAGAAAAAGGGTGCTCGGTTGCTCATTGTGGCTGCGATAATGCGGCACAGAGCTGCGACCTTTGTGTATCCTGCAGATGCCCCGGTAAAAAGGGCATTGTTTTGAGGGTGTACTGTGACTCTATTATCAGTCCTGATAATACTGAGGCAGCAGTTTCTATTCCGTCAATGTGCTTTATTGCTACCGCTTCCTACGGTCTTGATTCCGGTGAGGTTGGTATGCTTTGTGAATTCCGTGATAAGTGCTTGCTCACTAACCCTGTAGGCTCAGCCTTCGTTGATGCTTATTATACAATTTCACCACCTATTGCTGAGTTTATTTCAGAGCATGAAACGCTTAAATCCGCAGTAAGAGTTGCTCTTAAACCGCTTATTGTGGCTGCAGAGTATTCACTTAATGAGGATATTGCACCTCAGGGTATAGCATCACTTGCGGTGTTTATGCTTTGTGGTATAGGTGTAACAACTGTACTTATTAAGGCGGATGTACGTAAGCGTAAAATGAAAAAACAATAAATTTTAAACCGCATCAGTAAAAACTGATGCGGTTAATTATTATATGAATGTTGATAAAAGGGTATAATAATGGTATAATCCACTTTAGTATAATATTTACAGGTGAATTTATGGAATTATATGAAAATAAAGTTGAGCAAGAAAGAGCGGTGCTTGTGTCGGTTGATACAGGTGAATTTGACGTTGATTCATCACTCGTTGAATTAAGTGAGCTTGCCCGTACTGCAGGTGCACAGGTTATTTGCGAAATGACACAGAAGCGTGAAGCACCCGAAGCAGGCACTTATCTTGGCAGAGGTAAGCTGGATGAGCTTTCCGATTATTGTGAAAATGAAAAGCCTGACCTTATTATAGTTGATGGTGAGCTTTCTCCTGCACAACAAAAGAATATTGAAACTGCAACTGATACCCGTGTTATCGACAGAACAACACTTATTCTCGATATTTTTGCCCAAAGGGCTCTTTCCGGCGAAGGTAAATTGCAGGTTGAGTTAGCACAGCTGAAGTACTCTCTGCCGCGTCTTGGCGGAAAAGGTGCACAGATGTCACGTCTTGGCGGAGGTATAGGTACAAGAGGCCCCGGTGAAACGAAGCTTGAAACCGACCGACGTCATATAAGACGCAGAATTTCTGCTTTGACCGAGGATTTAAAAGCGCTTGAGGAAAGACGCACACGATATCGTGAGCGTCGTAAAAAGGATGGTGTTGTTACAGTAGCACTTGTGGGATATACAAATGCAGGTAAATCAACGCTTATGAATACCTTGACCGATGCAGGTGTACTTGCAGAAAACAAGCTTTTTGCGACACTTGACCCTACAGCAAGAGCCTTGACCTTGCCTGACGGAAGTAGTGTGCTTCTCATTGATACGGTTGGTTTTATCCGTCGACTTCCCCATAAGCTTGTTGAAGCCTTCAAATCAACACTTGATGAAGCGGTAAGTGCCAATGTTATTCTGAATATCTGTGACGCTTCAAGCCCCGAATGTAACGAGCATTATGAGGTTACAAATCAGCTTCTTTCAGAGCTTGGATGTAGTGATAAGCCTATAATTACCGTGCTTAATAAAAGTGACCTTGTACCTGAAAGTGAAATACCGCTTCTTAATAACTGTGTTCGTGTTTCTGCAAAAACGGGTGAAGGACTTGATTCACTTCTTGAAAAAATTGCGGCATCGTTACCTCCTACAAGGAAAAGAGTGAAAATACTTTTGCCTTTCGCATTGGGCGGTGCAGGTGCAGAATTAAGAAAAACCGGTGTTGTACATTCCGAGGAATATACAGCTGACGGACTCCTTCTTGATATAACTGCAGAAATTTTTATTCTTGAAAAATATAAGGAATATATTATTTGAAAAAATAGCACGTTGAGATTGAATTTTACTTTTCAATATAAAAAACCAAGTGATAAAATCACTTGGTTTTTCCTTTTATTTTACGCTGAAAAGCAAATCACCATAGGATGGATAGCACCAGCTTTCTGATGGGCAAAGTGTTTCCATTTCATCTGCGGCAGCTCTGAGCTCTGCCATAACGGGAATGATTCTGTTTTTGTAGAACATTGCGGCGGCATCACTTTCCTTAATTGTTTTAACCTCTTTGGAAAGTGCTTCAAGCTCCTTAACGCTTCTGAAAGCATCTGCACATAACTCTGAAAGCTTCTTAACAAGCTCACTTTCGTAGCTTGTGTCGATATCGGCACCTACAGTACGCTTTGTAATAACCGTAGCTGCAAGCTGTTGGATATTACGGCTGACACAAGGCAAGATATCCTTTTTAGCCATATCTATCATTGTAAGAACTTCAATGTTAAGATATTTGCAGTATTTTTCATTTTTGATTTCATAGTGGGCTTTTATTTCTGCCTCACTGTAAACCTTGTGCTTGGTGTATAACTCAACGTTTTTATCGTGAAGCATATAAGGTAAGCAATCGGGAGTTGTTTTAAGGTTAAGAAGACCGCGTTTTTCAGCCTCTTCAATCCAGGAATCATCGTAGCCGTTACCATTGAAAATGATACGCTTGTGGTTTTTGATAACGCTTTTTATAAGCTTGTGAAGATCATTTTCAAAATCTGTTGAGCCTTCAAGAGTATCGGCAAACTCCATAAGAACTTCGGCGACCGCAGTGTTGATTGTGGTATTGGGACCTGCAACAGATGCGGAAGAGCCAAGCATTCTGAACTCGAACTTGTTACCTGTGAAGGCAAGGGGTGACGTTCTGTTTCTGTCTGTACTGTCTTTGGGGAAACGTGGTAAAACGTGAACACCGACCTTAAGCATCTCTTTTTCTTTGTTGTCATAATCCTCGTCACGCTCGATTGATTCGAGAATTGAGGTAAGCTCCTCACCAAGGAAAATTGAAACAATTGCAGGTGGTGCTTCCTGAGCACCTAAACGATGGTCATTACCTGCAGATGCAATGGAAATTCTTAAAAGATCCTGGTATTTATCAACCGCCTTGATAACTGCACAAAGGAAAAGCAGGAACTGTGCATTTTCAGCAGGGGTTTCACCCGGCTCTAAAAGGTTTGTGCCGTTGTTAGTGGAAATAGACCAGTTGTTATGTTTACCGCTACCGTTAACTCCTGCAAAAGGTTTTTCGTGTAAAAGGCAGATCATACCATGATTCTTTGCGCATTTCTGCATTGTTTCCATTGTAATCTGGTTATGGTCGGTAGCAATATTTGTTGTTGTGAAAATTGGTGCAAGCTCGTGCTGAGCAGGTGCGGCCTCATTGTGCTCGGTTTTTGCAAGCACACCAAGACGCCATAATTCGTCGTCAAGATCCTTCATAAAAGCCTGTACACGTGGCTTGATTGCACCGAAATAGTGGTCATCAAGCTCCTGACCTTTGGGTGGCATAGCACCGAAAAGTGTTCTGCCGGTATAAACAAGGTCCTTACGCTTGTTAAAAACCTCGCTGTCCACAAGGAAGTATTCCTGCTCGGGGCCTACTGTAGTTTTGACCGCATAAACATCTTCGTTACCGAAAAGCTTAAGTATTCTGAGAGTTTGTTTGTTGATTGCTTCCATTGAGCGTAAAAGGGGAGTTTTTTTATCAAGTGCCTCGCCACCGTAGGAGCAGAAAGCAGTAGGAATACATAAAACACCGTTTTTAATGAATGCAAAGGAGGTAGGGTCCCATGCGGTGTAACCACGTGCTTCGAATGTTGCACGTAAGCCGCCTGAGGGGAAGGATGAGGCATCAGGCTCACCCTGAATAAGCTCCTTGCCTGAAAACTCCATAATTACTCTGCCGTCTTTTTTGCTTGTAATAAAGCTGTCGTGCTTTTCGGCAGTAACACCAGTAAGTGGCTGAAACCAGTGTGTGAAGTGTGTTGCACCCTTTTCGATAGCCCAGTCCTTCATAGCGTTTGCAATGATGTTTGCAACGTCTATATTAAGTCTGTGGCCTGTTTCAAGGGTACGCTGAAACTCTTTGTATGCTTCTTCAGGTAATCTTTCCTTCATCACCTTTTCGGAAAAAACATCACATCCGAAAAAATCTGTTACGTTTTTTATTTTAATCAGCTCTTTTCTTTGAAAAGTCGAATAATTTATTTGATGAATTCACCTAAATAACCAACACCGACACCAAGTACGGCAGAGATTATTATAAGTATAATCGGGTGTACCTTCTTTTTGAAAATGAGGAAAACACCGATAAGACAAATTATAAGTGAAGCAATAATTGTGTAAAGGTCAATGTTCTTTAACCCGAAACCATCGGGAAAGAAAACTGTCTGACCGATTGTAAGCACCGCTCCACCGATAAGACCGATAACTGTAGGTCTGAGACCTGTCATACAGCCCTTTACAAGCTTGCTTTCCTGGAATTGCTTGTATATACGGGCAACGATGAGTATGACAATAAATGAGGGTAAAACAACGCCAAGTGTTGCTGATGCGGCACCTAAAAATCCGCCTAAAAGGCCCATATCACCGAATGTCTGACCCGTTGTCATACCAACGTAGGTTGCAATGTTTATAGCGAAAGGACCGGGTGTGCTTTCACTTACCGCGATGAAGTTGACCACTTCACTTTCGGTAAGCCATTGGTTTTCGATAACTGCATTCTGTATAAGGGGGAGCATAGCATATCCACCGCCGAAGGTGAATGCACCTATACTGAAGAATGTCAAAAAAAGCTCAAGGAAAATCATACCTCTTTACCTCGCTTTCTTTGAATAACAGAATACACGAGGCCGATAAGCGCACAAGATATGATGATATAAATAACACTTATGTTAATGTGAGCAATATCAATGAACATTGAAACCGCAAAGGCAAGGAACATGATAATGTAAGAAAAAAGTCCCTTGGGGCATTTTTTGTACATAGAAACAAATGCTTTTATAATAAGTGCCAGAACACCTGCGCGAATACCCATAAATGCATATTGAACGCCTTTATATTGGCTGAATTCCTGCAAAATAAGAGATATTACCGATATAACGATAAAAGAGGGGAGAACAACACCGAGAGTTGCACAAAAAGAGCCTAAAACACCTGCAACTCTGTAGCCGACAAAGGTGGCGGAGTTTATTGCAATAGGACCGGGTGTACTTTCGGATATTGCAAAAATATCAAGAATTTCCTCACCCTTAAGCCATTTGTGTTTATCGCACATTTCTTTTTCTATAACGGGAATCATAGCGTATCCGCCGCCAAAGGTGAAAGCACCTATTTTAAAGAAAGTGAGAAACAAAATCAAGGCATTTTTTAATTTGGTTTTCATAAAATACCCCTTACATAATAAAAATATATAATACCTCTAAATTATAAAAAATTGTAAAACTTTTGTCAATGTACAATAATGCAGATTAAAGCGGAAACACTCGACTTTTTTTGTTACATATGGTACAATATACCAAGATGTTTATAGGTGGTGCATTATGGATTTTAATTCTGCAGAAAAAAGGGTAACAGAGCTTACTGCGATTTTAAATGACTGTATCGAAAAATACTATATGGGTAACGAAAGTGACGTTTCTGACTATGATTATGATATGATGATGCGTGAATTATCCTCACTTGAAGAAAAATTCCCGGAGCTTTTACGTAACGATTCACCCACCCACCGTGTCGGCGGAAGAAGTGATAACACCTTTGAAGAGGTTGTGCATACAGTACGTATGGAAAGTTTGCAGGATGCTTTTTCGGTTGAGGAATTAACTGCTTTTGACAGCCGTGTCAGGAAAGCTTTCCCCTCTGCCGAATATGTTGTTGAGCCTAAAATTGACGGTCTTTCCTGCTCACTGGAATACCGCGATGGTGTGCTTGTAAGAGCATCTACACGCGGTGACGGTGACGTGGGAGAGGATGTGACCGCCAATGTTAAAACAATACGCTCCGTACCCCTTAAATTAAAGGAGAATGTTCCGTTTATTGAGGTGCGCGGTGAAGTGTATATGTCACACGCATCCTTTGATGAGCTTGTTGCAAATCAGGAGCTTAATGGTGAAAAAACCTTCAAAAATCCACGTAATGCTGCATCAGGCTCCTTAAGACAAAAGAATCCTAAAATTACTGCCACACGAAAGCTTGATATTTTTGTTTTTAACATTCAGCAAAAGGAAGGCGGTAAGGAGCTTACTAACCATTGGGATTCCTTGAAATACCTCGAAGAGCTTGGTTTTACAACTGTTTCAGGTTATAAGAAATGCGGTAATATGGAAGACGTAATAGACGAAATAAAGGCTATCGGTCACAGACGCGGTGACCTTGCTTTTGATATTGACGGAGCCGTTATAAAAACCAATGATTTCAGTATGCGTGATGAATTGGGAAGTACAGCCAAATTCCCCAAATGGGCGGTTGCCTTCAAATATCCTCCTGAGGAAAAGCCCACAAAGCTTCTTGATATTGAAATTCAGGTGGGCAGAACAGGTGTTCTGACTCCTACCGCTATATTTGAACCCGTTATTCTTGCAGGTACTACCGTTTCAAGGGCAACGCTCAATAATGCGGATTTTATAAACGAAAAGAGTATTGCAATCGGTGATACTATAATTGTTCGCAAGGCAGGGGATATTATACCCGAGGTGCTTGGTGTACAATCACATAATGGTGAGAATCCTATTTTTACCTATCCCGAGGAGTGTCCTGCCTGCGGAAGTAAGGTTGTTCGTGAGCAGGATGAGGTTGCTATAAGGTGCCTGAATCCAGATTGCCCGGCACAGCTTCTTCGTAAGCTTATCCACTTCTGCTCAAGGGATGCAATGGATATTGAAGGCTTAGGCTCTGCGGTGCTTGAGCAATTAGTTAACGAAAAGCTTATTTCCAAAGCATCTGATATTTATCGTCTTAGCCCCATAGAGCTTGTGGGACTTGAACGAATGGGTGAAAAAAGCACTTTAAATCTTCTTGATGCTATAGAAAAATCTAAATCTAACGATTTATATAAGCTTATTTTTGCCTTGGGTGTGCATCATATAGGTCTTAAGGCGGCAAAGCTTCTTGCAAACCATTTCGGTGATATGGAAAGTCTTATTGATGCGACTAAAGAGGATATTCTGCAAATCGACGGTATGGGAGATGTTTCTGCCGATACACTTCTTAAAACCTTATCCTTACCCGAAACCCGTAATATGATAGAAGAATTAAAGGCTATGGGACTTAATATGAAAAATCTTACGGTTGTTGAGGATAAGCGTTTTGAGGGTATGACCTTTGTTCTTACAGGTACTCTGGAGCGTTACGGCAGACGTGAAGCACAGGAGATTATTGAGAGGTTTGGCGGTAAGGCAAGCGGCTCCGTTTCTGCAAAAACAAGCATTGTTCTTGCAGGTGAAAATGCAGGCAGTAAGCTGAAAAAAGCCAATGATTTAGGAATAAAAGTAATTAATGAGGAAGAATTTGCCGAATTAATTAAATGATTTTTACAAAAAACAGGCTTTGTATTTATATACATTGATAATTGTAATTGATGCTTGTTTAGTATAAAATAATAGTATTAAAGTAAACAAGGAGGGTGCTTATGCCAACCACAAATATCGATAAAATTAAAACCAAACGTAAAAATGTATATTTGCGTGTAGCAAAAGGACACTTTGCATCTAACCATTCTCATACAAATTATTTTATAGACGTGGCAGCACAGAAATCCAGACTTTCTGAGGCAAAAGCAGTGGCAGAGGTACTTGCATCAAATTATAACTATAGCACAACAATTATTGATACAATTCTTTGTCTTGATGGTACGGAGGTTATTGGTGCAATGCTTGCAAACGAGCTTACCAAAAACTCTATTGCAAACATCAATCTGCATCATTCAATTTATGTTGTTACTCCCGAAATGACAAGCGGCTCACAGATGATGTTCCGTGATAACATCGTGCCTATGATTCGCAACAAGCATGTGCTTATTCTTGCGGTTTCCGTAGCTTCAGGTGTTACTGCAAATGCCGCTATTGAGGCGGTTAACTACTACGGTGGTAAGGTTATGGGTATTTCTTCAATATTTGCTACGGCAGATAAAATTGATGAATATGAGGTTAACTCTGTATTTAATCCTCATGACCTTGACGGATACTTCAACTGCTCCGCACACGAGTGTCCTCTCTGTAAGGAAAAACGAAAAATCGATGCACTTATTAACTGTCACGGTTTCTCGAAAATCTGACAAATCATTTATTTACGCTCCCCAAAGGGAGCGTAAATTAGGGATTTATTAGGTTTTAATAAAATATTTTCCGTTAATACTTTATGAAAAATCACCGTAAGGCGTCAGCCTTGCGGTGATTTTATCATTTCGTCTAAACGAAAACTAATTAAATTAAAACTGCT
>JAZRLZ010000055.1:0-63319 GCA_045647125.1 Acutalibacteraceae bacterium
TTGCACCTTAAATCTTTTAAATTTGGATGCAGAGCAAGACACAAATGTGCAGAAACCCTGACGGGTTTCAAGCATTTTAACATAGCTATGCGCCAAAGTTAATGATTTAAGGCTATTAAATCCCTAATTTACACTCCCTAATTTTCGCGGTTTTTATTATTAGTTTATTCAAAATATTCTCTGTACACACGCTTGTTGAGGGCGCATATTGCTTCCTCGGTAGCACCGTGTATATGGGCAGATATTTCTTCAAGATGATGTGTGTCTTTTATAAGGTACACGTCATCGTTTTTGTTTATACTCTCGTCAACAAGCAGGTGAGAAATATCCATAGTTATTGCAACAACCTTGTAGGCTTTGTCGTTTATATATACGCTTCTGCCTATGTTGGTTTTGGAGAAACCATCACCGAAGCCTATGGGGACAGCCGCTATATACGAATCCTCGGTTGCGGTAAAAGCGTGACCGTAGGCAATGCTTTCACCCGCACCTAATCTGAATACGTCAAGCACCTTTGTAACAAGGGAAAAAGTGTTTTCGAGGTCAACGTCTTCGCTTTCGATTTTATAAACAATGTTACCTAATCTGCAAGCGTTACAATAGCTCTTTTTAGTGTGACGGGGGAGTGTAAGGCTATTTGAAACACTGACCATATCAAGCTGACTAAGATCAAGCCCCTCGGTCATTTCTTCAAATAAGGCGTATTCCTTAAGTGTGTCACTCTCGCATTCTGCATTGTAGCTGTGTAAATAAATACCAACTAAATCGCATCTGCCGTTTTTCAGAGTTTCAAAAAGCGTGTGAAAGCTTTTTTTATCCTTAGGACCGCCGAGAATATCGCAACCGCCGTTTGCACGTATGGCAACCTTTAAGCCGTCAATACTTTTTACATTTTCGGCTTGTGACTGGGTAGCAACTGTAACAATAAGGTTGTTATCACGCATAAATTCAAGGTTTTTGGCTTCTACGGGGTTGAAAAGCATAATTGGTATATGGGGGAATTCTTCTCTTAGTGCAGCACCCTCTTCTACAAGACTTGCTGCAAGAAGGTTTGCTCCACCTTTAATCATAGCCCTTACAACCTCAAAACCGCGATAGCCGTAGCAATCCGCTTTAACAACTGCAGTATAATATTTGTATCCGCTGTATTTAGCTATTAACTTTTTTGTGTTACGCTCAATTGCACCAAGGTTTATCAGTGCTTTTGTAGGGCGGAAATTCTTCATAGGTTAATCCAAAGCCAGGTCAGGTCTCTGGAACTCCTTTCTTTTTGCTTCGTATGCTTCGTAAAGTGCAGCTTCAAAGGGGAGTGCGGGTATGTCTGCACCTATCTGTTTAAATAACCATTTGCTGAAATCGGGATTTGCAACAAGAATCGGTCCTAACATATAGGTTGCAATAACCTTACCCTTATAAATGCCCTCGAGCTTTGAGTCAGGGCAAGAGCCTGTGCCGATTTCTACCTTCGCAAAAGCCATATCTTCGGTTATGCCGTAAGTATCTGCAAAACGGCTTGTATAGCTTAGAAGTGTCATATCGTTGAACTTTGCCTGAATAAGTGTGTTGAAGCGTTGGGGAGCGTGACGTTTAGAATAAATATCGTATACACCAAGAGCTTCTATCTTCGAGCCGTCCTCACGCTGAATGTAGTTACCGAAAATTTCCATAGCATTGCCGGTAAGAAGGTAGAAGGTTTTGTCACCCTGGAGGGCTGATTTTATTTCATCCTTATAGGGCATAAGACGTGTTAATACAAGCTCCTGACTCTGCTCACTCATTGAGTAAATGCAGACAAGGTCAACCGACTCGGTTAAGAAAAGCGGCTTATCGTTAAGCTGTGTAAAAATAATTTCTGCATCGGGTAAGCATTTCTGCAAAAACTTTGTGTTACCCTTGTCACCGTAAAGGCAACAAATCTGTGGATATAAAACTTCAATTTTCATTATTTTTTACCCTCCAGATTCTTTAATAATTTAGCTTTCATTTCAAGTGAGAGGTTGTAGGTCGATGTATCGTAAAGTATATAAACAGAATCAACCTTGTTTGTATCAATAAGGTCAATACCTGCTAATTCGTCTGTACTGCAACAAATTTTTTCTTCAGGGACACCTGCAAGAAGTAAACGTACCTTGTGGTCATAGCAACGTGGACCGGTAGCAATAATCTGCTCAACACCCTCACGAGTCATAAATTCATAGTCAACGTCGTAAATCCAACCGCTGAATTCGATGCTCTTTTTTCTGTCATAGTAGTCATCAACTGCGATTATAACCGCCTTTTTACCGGGCTGACTTGAAACAAAATCGAATGTACGGCAGGATGAAATACAGCTTTGACCCTTGCTCATTGCCTGGGTAACCTTAACACCGTTAACCTCAGTGTGGTTAAGACGTGAATCAGGCACGTGGATTTTGTTAACAAGCTCAAGCACCTTGTTGCACTCGATACCGATTTCCAGAAGAGTTGTGATAACGGTAAGCTCGTTGTAGATGTTGAATATAATTTCGCTGATAAGGGGGAACACGATATCCTTGCCGTTGTGGGTAAGGGTAAGTGTTTTGTTTTCGGCATCAACATTGCTTACAAGGTAATCTGCATTTTCGGATTCAAAATCACAATTGGGACATTTTGCGTGACCGATGTGGTGATAACGTAAATAATCGTATTTAAGTTGTGCTCCGCATTTTGGGCAGAGTGAGTAGTCTGCAACAATGTTTATGGATTCCGTAATATCTGTAGGAAGCTTTGTAATTCCGTAGAAAACACGATGCTCGTTATCTTTTTTGAGTCTGCAGGAGCAAAGCTCGTCTGCATTAAGAATCATTTTTGTTGTGTTGGGGCAATAGGTATCAACAACGCTGAAAATATAGTCAGGGTGTGCATTTCTTTTAAGTGAATCACGGAAGAAGTTTGTAACAACAAGGTAGTCGGGCTTAAGGTAGGGCAAAATAAGACGGGAAGCCCTTTCATCAACCTCGAAAACTGTTGCATCAACCCTGCACTTGCCTGTCCACTTAAGGCTGTTTATAACGTTGGTGGTACAACCGGGCACAATATTTGAGCCTGTACGGTTGGAAACAACCTTTCTGCCATCAGCAATAAGGGCATCGGTTAAAAGGTTTGAAACGGTGGTTTTGCCGTTAGTACCGGTAACGCATATTGCCAGGGGTGCCTTTGGTGCGATTTTAAGGAAATCGGGACAAATCTTTAATGCAATAACGCCCGGGTTATGTGATGCATTGCGACCAAGAAGCTTAATAGCTTTTGCCGCAAACTTCGCCGCAATAAGCGCTAAAATGAAACGCAGTTTTTTCATAAACTTCACTCTCTCTTTAATAAATTTAAATATAAAACCCACATAGAATTTTCACACACTGCATTATACTATTTATTATATAATAAATCAACAGTTTTATTTTTATAAAAGGTGTAGGGAAAAAAGAGTAATATTTTTTTCAAAAAAATAATATTATAAGTAATAAAATCGCAAAAAACACCTTGACAATTAAAAGGGTAATGATTATAATTTAATGGATGTGCCGGTGTGGCGGAATAGGCAGACGCAAGGGACTTAAAATCCCTCGGTGGCAACATCGTACCGGTTCAAGTCCGGTCACCGGCACCAAATAGAGAGCTTACACTTCAGTGTGGGCTCTCTGTTTCGTTTTTGTATGAAAAAAAGCAGGACTTGAACCGACTCGGCGAAGCCGAACATAATCGGGTGTTCGCGTAGCGAATGACGGGCAGAGCCCGTCAAGTCCGGTCACCGACAGAAAAAATTTTGCAGAGTATGTTAAGTAAGTTGAAATTATATAATGTTTTTGATAAAATAAATTTACAGTTCAATATATCATCTCTGTTACCGATATTAAATCAGGGGGTTTATATGCAGGTTATACAAACGATTATTTCTTATCTTGCCATTGCGGCAGCATTTATTACGTCACTTTTTCCATGGGGGGATTCAGAAATGGCACCGTTTAAAAATGATTACACAATTCCCGAGACTATTCCCGAATACAGCGTTATTTCCACCGAGGTAAAAAACGATTGGAAAGCAAAATGGATATGGGATAAGGAAAATCTTACAGAAAATAATGTGTGGATGTGTTTCAACAAGAAGGTTGAAGTTAACAAAATTCCTCAGGAGCTTATTGCAAATATCTCCGCAGATTCTAAATATTGGCTTTACATTAACGGAGAAACTGTTGTATTTGAAGGCAACGTGAAGCGTGGCCCTAAAGATAGCGGTTATTACGATTCAGTTGACATTGCACCTTATCTTAAAAAAGGTGAAAATTCAATTTCCGCTTTGGTTTGGTTCTGGGATAATGAAACAAGCTATTCCTATAACAGTAGTGGTCAGGGTGGCTTTATTTTTGAGGCAGAGGGGAAAGGGATTTCCATTCTTTCTGATAAAACATGGAAGGCTAAAAGGCACATTGCTTACGTTAACAGCTCACTTTATCCGCCCAACTACCGTCTTCCCGAATACAGCATTTATTTTGATGCAAGGGAAGATATGGGTGATTGGACAAGTAAAAGCTTTGATGCTTCGGCTTGGGAAAATGCTACTGAATACGGCATCGGCGGTAAAGGTGCCTACGGCAAGCTTTATCCCCGAGGAATACCGTTTCTTAAGGATTATGGTCTTAAGCCGTACGAAAATTCTGCAGATTATGAGAATTACATCGTAACTAAAGCGTTTGGCGAAAAAATTACAGTAGATATTCCGTATAATGCACAGATTACACCTTACCTTAAAATTGTAGCACCTGAGGGTAAAAAGATTCGTATAACAACGGAAAATACCTTGATCGGTGCGGTTTCAAGCACCTATATAACCAAAGATGGTGAGCAGGAGTTTGAATCCTTGGGTTGGGTTAACGGTGAACATATTACCTACAAAATACCCAAGGGTGTCAAGGTTGTTTCATTGATGTATCGTGAAACGGGCTATGACAGTGCATTCTGTGGTACTTTTAACTGTGATGATGAATTTATGAATTCCTTGTGGCAGAAATCCCTGCGTACACTTTACGTTACAATGCGTGATAATTATATGGATTGCCCCGACAGAGAAAGGGCACAGTGGTGGGGCGACGTAACAAGTGAAATGATTATGACCATGTATTCTATGGATAGTAATTCCTACCTTTTGTATCAGAAGGGTGTGGAAGCAATGCTTTCCCATATTGATGATACTAAGGTTTTGCAGACAGTTGTGCCCATAAGCGGTGATTATTTCGAGCTTCCCATTCAGCAACTTGGCGGTATTGTAGGGTTCCTCACTTATTACGAATATACAGGCGACAAGGCTTTTATTGAAAAGGTCTATGATGCCTCTGTTGATTACCTTAAGCTATGGGAAATTGGTGAAAATAACCTTGTTGTTCACCGTGGCGGCTCATGGGATTGGCCCGATTGGGGAGACAAGGCAGATATGACAGCGATCGAAAATGCCTGGGTCTATTACGCACTTTCCGCTACAGAGCAGATGGCAGAAATTATCGGTGAGGATAAGGATACTGCATTTTTCACCAAGCAAAAGGAAGCTATTGCAAAGGGCTATAAAACACTTTGGACAGAGAATGGCTTCAAAAGTGAAGATGTTAGTGAGCCTGATGACAGAGCAAATGCCCTTGCAGTTTTAGCGGGTCTTGCCGACGAGGAGCAGTATGCTACCATCAAAAACGTGCTTACAACCACACAGAATTCAAGTCCGTATATGGAATACTACGTGCTTGAAGCACTTTGTAAAATGGGTGAATACAAGGCGGCAGAAGAAAGAATCAAAGACAGATACGCTGAAATGGTCAATGAGGATTACTCTACTCTTTGGGAATTCTGGGATTCCTGGAGCGGTACTATGAACCACGCCTGGAGTGGCGGCCCTCTTGTTATAATGAGTAAGCATTTTGCAGGTATTTCACCCCTTGAAGCAGGGTATGAAAAGGTCAGAATCGACCCGCAGTACAGCCTTTCCGACAATATAAATTGTACCGTTCCTACAGTAAAGGGCTTAATCACCCTAAACTACGAAAAAGGTAAAAACGGATATGTTATTGAACTTGCTATACCCGAAGGTGTAAATGCCGATTTGTATATCCCTGAAAATTCAGATGTTAAAATTAATTCAAAGGATTATTACAAAAACGGAGGATACGTAAACAACGGCAAAAAAGGTGAAATAAATATCATTGAGAAATCAATTGATGAATAATAAAGTTAAACTCCCGAAGCAATACCGCCTCGGGAGTTTGATTATTTCATTTTTTGTATATAATTATCTGCATCTTCTCTCGATTTGAAAATTACAATTTGTTTTTCTTCTTTGTACTTTTTCAATAAATCATATATTTTCGGGAGAGTTGTTACGGGGAATTCCTTTATGAATTTCTCGAATTCCGAATCAAGCTCCGTTTCTAACCAGGGTAAATCATAGCGACCTTTACCTATTCTGTCGGTCGCACCCTGCAAGCATACCTCTGCAGGTAAATCGAAAAGAAAAACTGTGTCGCATTCACGTAACCGCATTTCTATTGTTCTGCTGTAATTGCCGTCGATTATCCATTCATCTGTTTGGAATATTTCCTTTATTCTTTCGTCAAATTCTTCTCTCGGAATGTGTGTTTTGTCGGGCTTGTGCCATATTGCATCAAGGTAGTATAAAGGTATCTCGGTGATTGTATTTAGTTTTTCTGCAAAGGTTGTTTTACCCGATCCGGGACAACCGATTATAATAGCCTTTTTCATAACTGACCCTTTTCTGATTACAGACTTTCAAGAATAATTTTCATACCACATATCAGCGAACAATGTTTCCGGAATAGGTTGATGCCTTGTTTGCAAAAGGATAAAAAACCACATCAATTACAATCGTTCAAAACGGATCTCCTTTTTCGGAGATTAAGATTAATTGCTGTTTTGTTTTTCAATATTTTTTTACAAGTTGCTATATAATTAAGCTTGATGCATTAATGATAAATGAAAATACCAACCGCAAAATACTTTTGCGGCTGGTTTTGTGCTGTTATTAATTAGAAATCAATAAGTTGATCCTGGTCAACAAGTCTTATGCCTTTTTCAGCAAGTGCAGCAGTAGCGGCTGAATTATCCTTAACACGAATAATAACATAAGCATGGCTGTGGGGATTTTTGCCGTTGAATGCGTAAAGATGCTCAACGTTGATATCGGCATCGTCAAGTGCATTAAGCACCTTGTTAAGTCCACCGGGAACATTGGGGATTGCAACACCGAGTACGGGTGTAAGTGAATGAACGTAGCCTGCGTCCTTAAGCACTGTTGTAGCATCATAGATATTGTCGGCAATGATACGTGCAATACCGAAATCCTCAGTTTCTGCAAGGGTAAGTGCTAACATATTTATGTTGTTTTCGGCAAGAATCTCCGTCATAGAGCTTAAAGCACCGGGTTTGTTTTCAAGGAATACAGAAATCTGTTTAATACTCATTGTTATGCCTCCTTAGATTTTACGCTTGTCGATTACACGAACAGCCTTGCCTTCGCTTCGTACTATTGATTTGGGTGCAACAAGTGTAACCTTTGCGGAAATACCAAGCATGGAGCGTAAGCCGTTAACAATTTCCTTCTGACGTGCATCGATTTCACCAACGCTGTCAGTAAACATTTCGGGTGTCATTTCAACGTGAACGTCGAGGGTATCTGTGTTGTTTACGCGGTCAATGATAATCTGGTAGTTTGCAGAATATCCCTGATTAAGAAGTACTGTTTCAATCTGTGAGGGGAATACGTTAACACCACGGATGATAAGCATATCATCGCTTCTGCCCATGGGCTTGCACATTTTAACGAGTGTTCTTCCGCAAGAGCAGGGCTCGTAGTCGAGCATACATATATCGCGTGTGCGGTAACGTAATAAGGGGAAAGCTTCTTTGGTGATGGATGTAAATACAAGCTCGCCCTTTGAACCTGCAGGAAGCACCTCACCGGTTTCGGGATCAATAATTTCTGCAATGAAGTGGTCCTCGTTGATGTGCATACCTGACTGTGCAGAGCATTCGAATGATACACCGGGACCTGAAAGCTCTGTAAGACCGTAGATGTCATAAGCCTTGATGCCTAATGTCTTTTCGATATCATGACGCATTTCCTCACTCCATGCCTCTGCGCCGAAAATACCTGCTTTTAACGGAATCTGATCGGGAGTCATACCCATTTCTTTCATTGATTCACCAAGATATGCGGCATAAGAGGGTGTACAGCAAAGGATTGTTGCGTTAAGATCCTTTATGAACATAATCTGACGCTCTGTGTTACCTGATGATGCAGGAACAGTAAGGCAACCAACCTTATGACTACCGCCGTTAAGACCGGGACCGCCTGTGAAAAGACCGTATCCGTAGGATACCTGGCAAACGTCCTCGTTAGTGCCGCCAACTGCCGTGATAGCACGTGCACAACAATCTTCCCAAAGGTTGATATCGTTTTGTGTATAGAAAGCAACAACACGCTTACCTGTTGTGCCGGATGTGGACTGGATTCTTACGCACTCTGAAAGAGGCTTTGCGAGAAGACCATAGGGGTAGCACTCGCGTAAATCGTCTTTTGTAACAAAGGGGAGCTTGTGAAGGTCTTCGATACTCTTTATGTCATCAGGTGTTACGCCTTTTGCTTCCATTTTTTTGCGGTAGTATGGTACGTTATCCCATACGTGCTTAACCTGTTTTACAAGTCGTTCGTCCTGCCATGCCTTGATTTGCTCACGGCTTGCAGTTTCAATTTCAGGTTGATAATATCGTTCCATTAAAAGTGCCTCCTCGTATATGAAACATATACTGTGTTTAAAAATACATAAAAATGAAAATTAATGTATAAATTATAGTCTTATAATATTATAAAGTCAATATTAATACATATAAAAATGATTACAAAATAAAAAAAGGTTAATGATAACGAAATGAAAAATTTGTGGAAAATATGAGACTGAAAATTTTAAAAAAAATTGTGACTTTTTTGTTTCTGCAGTCATATATGATTTCTGAATGTTTATTGTCATTTTTAACGGTCACTTTTAAACCTCCTATAAATATTCGGTGAATAATTTGTGAATTTGGAAAATAAAAGTTGACATAATATTCCAAAGTGGTATTATGAAATCAGATACGGAATGAATGAAAAAATTTTTTCGGAAGTCGGTGATAATTTAATATTTAAGCGATCAACTAAAAAATTTAGGAGAGATTAAATTATGAAAAAGTTTATATCAATATTTCTTTCATTGATGTGTATCATTAATGTCGTATCCGTATGCAATGTAACTGCATTTGCATCAGATGAAAGCGAGATTATTTATGAAGTTAACAATGGTGAGGCAAAAGTTGTTGGATTTTCCGGTAAATCATACAATAAGAAAATCGTTATTGATGCTTATTATAAAGGGGTGCCGGTAACAACTATTGGTAAACAGGCATTTTATTGCTCCTTGTTTTCTTCTGTTGAAATGCCCGAAACAATAAAGGTAATAGAGGAAGAAAGCTTTGCATATTGCGAAAACCTTCAGGAAATTAATATTCCTGATAGTGTTGAAATAATAGCTGATTACGCATTCGGTTCATGCGAAGCGGTTACTTCGCTTACCATTCCTGAAAATGTTAAGGAAATTGGAGATAAAGCGTTCATGGACTGTTGGAATACAAAATGTGTATATGTTTTAGGTGAAATCGAAAAAATCGGAAAATTAACCTTTGCATATTGTGATAAACTCAGATATATTCAGTTGCCTGAAACTATAAAGCAAATTGATAACAAAGCATTTTATTCTACATTATACCTTAATGCGATAAAAATTCCTGCTTCTGTTACAGAAATTGGTGAAGATGCGTTTGAACATGATTCAAAATATCATACGAATAAAAAGATAATCTATGGTGAAAAGGGTAGCTTTGCAGAAACCTATGCCAAAAATAATAAATATGATTTCTATGAAGCTACAGATACAACTCATAAACATTGTTGTTCACAAGGGTATTGTATAGGTTGCGGAAGTCCTTTTGATAAATCTGTTACAACCAAAATAAAGAAGGTTAATAATGATCCGATAGGCATATACGTTTTATGGGATAAAGTTCTGGATGCCGAGGGTTATAGAGTTTATTATAAAAAAGAATCTGAAAATGAATGGCATAAATTCTGTGATTGGAAATCTCTTACTATGCCATATTGCAAAATTGAAAACCTTGAATCCGGTGAAAACTATATAGTCGGCGTTTCTGTTGTAAACGGTGAGTTTGAAGGAGATATTGCGGAATCAGAAGTTATTAATTATCTTGATTGCCCGAAAATGTCTTATAAAATCAATAAAGATAGTATTACAATCAGCTGGAACAAGGTTAGCGGTGCTGAAAAATATAACATTTGCCGACGTAAAACAGGTGAAAAAACTTTCATACAGCTTGGTACTGTTAACAGTAAAAAAACAAGCTTTGTTGACGATACAGCCGAACATGGTAAAAGATACGTTTATGCGGTAATTGCTGTAAATGATTCAGGTGAAAGCGGATATGAACCGGTAGGTGATATTGTTACATGTCTTAAAACACCCCATCTTGTTTCACTTAAAAACCGTAAGGATGGAGTTGAGGTAACATGGAAAAGAGTGTCGTTAGCTCAGGGTTATTATATCTACAGAAAAACACCATCAGGTAATTGGAAGAAGGTCGGCGTATCTACAGGTAACAAATTATCAAGCTTTGTTGATAAAACCGCCAAGAATAATGTTAAATACAAATATACCGTAAGAGCATATAATGGTTCAGGTATTGAAGAGGAAGTACTCAGCCCCTTTGAATCAGGTATTTTTATTACATACCTTAAGGCACCCACAATTTCACAAGCAAAGAAAACATCAAAGGGAATAACTCTTAAGTGGAACAAAATTGCAGGTGCTGATAGCTACAGAGTATATCGCAGAACCGAAAAATCTGATAAATGGAGCGTTGTTGCAAACGTTAAAGGTGGCTCCGTAACTTCGTGTACAGATAAAAAGGCAAAAAAAGGAGTTACATACAGATATACAGTACGTGCAATAAAAGGTGATACAAAAGGTGGTTATGATACAGTAGGCACCAAAGTTAAAGCCTGATAATGTTGTTTTGGAATGAATTTACACCGCAAGGGGCTCCTTGCGGTGTTTTTTAAAAAATTTAAAATAATTGTGACTTTTTGTGCTTTTGTTTTTGACCCGCCCAAAGGGGTTCGAATCCTTTATTCAGGAAAAACAAAAAAACACCCGTAGGGGTGCTTTTGTTCTTGCGAAAGACTACCTAAACGGAGCAGAATTGATGTAAGAGTAAGTAAAAGTAGTGTAGCAATCAAAAATATTGCTTATACTCCGGTTCTGCTTTTAATTCATTAAGCAATTCGTCTAAATTTTTAAAAACGGATTTTCCGACAATCCCTCTAAACGGTTCCCACATTGCAGGTAGCACATTGTCGTGTGAACAAATATATTTCCATTCGTCTTCATCGTACTGATAGATTGCTTCCAGTTGATAAGTGAAAAACTCCTTTTCGTCCTTCAGTACAACATATCTCATCGAGCGATCTTTTGAATAAATCACTTTTACAACTTCATCAGAAAATGCATCAAGATGCTTGTCGTACATCATTTCAACAACAGTTTCCCATGAAGGCCTTGGCGGTATTTCTACCACGGGTTTCTTCTTAAACAGTTTTGTTAAGAAGTTCATTTCGTGCTCTCCTTTGCGGTATTGATGGAAGAGATGAGTATTCTGCGAATCGAACCACAATCGTGTAGAATGGTCCTTGCAACTTCGCTGGAAATCAATCCGGCTTTTTGTGCGATTTCAATCCAGTATTCCGTTTCGTAGCACTCTTTTAAGGCAATCTGCAATTTAGCGATAAAATCGGGACGGCTATGCGCATATTTTGCCTCGCGGATATTTGCTCCAATACTCGTTCCACTTCGTTCAAGCTGATTTGACAGAGAATAATGCCCTTTTATATTTTCTGTTAGTTTTAAGATTTGAATCGCAAATTCTGTTGACATATCCGCCAATTTATTTTCAGCCATTGAAATCACCTCTTTGGATACATTATATCACAGATTTCAATAATTTTCAATGAAATCGCGCAAAGCGCGATGAAATCCGAGCAAGCTCGGATGAAATCTGCTAACGCAGATGAAATTAAATCCACCCACCCGCCGTCGAGGCGGATTTCATCCCCGCAGGGGATTTCATCATCGAAGATGATTTCACCCACCCGGAAGGGTGGATTTAGTTGAAAAGAAACACCATTTGTCTGGTAGACAAATGGTGTTTCTTTTCTGGCCCGCCCGAAGGGATTCGAACCCCCGCTCTCCAGAATCGGAATCTGTTGCGTTATCCAGCTGCGCCACGGACGGATATTTAACATATATTATAACTGTGGCAATATTATTTTTCAAGATGTTTTTGTTGAAGAATCATTATAAGTTTGATATAATGGAAGCAGTAGATTATTCGGAGGGATAACGATGGCTGAATACACACCGAAAAATATTCTTAAAATCGATCCTTATCTTGAGCCGTTTGAAAAAGATATCGATTTACGCCTTAAGCTTTTTGAGGCTAAAAAGCGTGAAATTCTTAAGGATTTCAACAGTGTGGAAGAGTTTGCCGATGCCTATAAATATTTCGGCTTTCATCGTACCGATGACGGCTGGGTTTACAGGGAATGGGCTCCTGCGGCAGAGGAAATGTACCTTTGCGGTGATTTCAACAACTGGAAAACCGAGTCGCATCCTTTGGAAAAACTTGAAAACGGCATTTTTGAAATTAAATTAAAGGGCAGGAATGCCCTTCGATTCGGGCAGAAGATTCAGGCTATCGTTGTGCATAACGGTGAAAAGCTTCGTCGTATTCCCTTGTATGCCACCCGTGTTGTTCAGGACCCGGTAACATACCTGTGGTGTGCCGAGCTTGAGGATACCTTTGCTGATTTTCCTTGGTCGGATGCGGGTTTTGTGCCCCAAAAAACTCCTTTTATTTACGAGTGCCATATCGGTATGGCTCAGGAGGAGGGCAGAATCGGTACTTATGACGAATTCCGCAAAAACGTTTTGCCCCGTATAAAAAAAGCAGGCTATAATACCATACAGATTATGGCTGTTATGGAGCATCCGTATTACGGCTCCTTTGGTTATCAAGTTTCGAATTTCTTTGCTCCGTCATCACGCTATGGATGTGCAAAGGAGCTCAAAAAGCTTATCAATGCCGCCCACAGAATGGGTATTGCGGTTTTACTGGATGTTGTTCACTCCCACGCAGTTAAAAACACTAACGAGGGACTCAATGAATTCGACGGCACCGTTTACCAATTCTTCCACGAGGGTGAAAAGGGTAACCACAGTGCATGGGGTACAAAGCTTTTCAATTACGGTAAAAATCAGGTTGTTCAGTTTTTGCTTTCCAACCTTAAATACTGGATGGAGATTTTCCATTTCGACGGCTTCCGTTTTGATGGTGTAACCTCTATGCTCTACCACGACCATGGGCTTGGCAGTGCATTTACCGATTACAGTATGTATTTTTCCCTTAATACGGATACTGAATCGGTAACTTATCTGCAATTGGCAAACGAGCTTATTCATACAATTAACCCTAACGCTCTGACCGTTGCCGAGGATATGTCGGGTATGCCTGGTATGTGTTTACCTATAAAAGATGGGGGTATCGGTTTCGATTACCGTCTTTCTATGGGTGTTCCCGATTTGTGGATAAAATATCTTAAGGAATATACCGATGACCAATGGGATATGGCAAAGCTCTGGTATGAGCTTATTTCCCGCAGACCGCAGGAAAAGAACATCGGCTATTGCGAAAGTCACGATCAGGCACTTGTTGGTGATAAAACAATTATGTTCCGCCTTTGCGATTCAGAAATGTATACAAATATGAGCAAGTTTACCCCAAGTGTCATCATTGACCGAGGCATTGCTTTGCATAAAATGATAAGGCTTATTACCTCTACCCTGGCAGGTGAAGGCTACCTTAACTTTATGGGTAATGAATTCGGGCATCCCGAATGGATAGATTTCCCACGTGAGGGTAACGGCTGGAGCTATCACTACTGTCGCCGCCAATGGAGCCTTGCAGATAATGATACCTTACGTTATCAGTACCTTAATGCATTCGATAAGGCGATGATAAAACTTCTTAAAAAAGATGATGTTATGATCGAAGAGCCGCAGAACCGTTGGATGCATCAGGATGATAAACTTATAATTTATACAAAAGGGGATTATGTTTTTATATTCAATTTCCATCCTCAAAGATCATTTGAAAAATATTTTGTTCCTGTTTCCGCCAAGGGAACCTATAAGGTTATTTTAACTACCGATGATGCGGAATTTGGCGGTTTTTCAAGGGTTGATAAAGGTGTAAAGTATAAATCCTTTACAACTCCCGATGCGTGGGAAGGCTTCCAATGCTATCTTCCTAACCGATGTGCTATTGTTTTGAAAAAGCAAAAATAAAATAATAATGTTTATTCACTCCTTTTATGGCTAATTTATAAGAGGAGTGATTTTTTATGAAAAATATTATGTTATCTCAGGGTAAAGAGATTCAGGGGAAATTGGTGGAATACTATCGTCATCTTCATAGCAATGCGGAAGTAGGTTTCCAGTTACCCGAAACGGTAGCCTACGTAAAAAAAGTGCTTGATTCCATAGGATGTCAGTATGAGGATTGCGGTAAATCGGGTGTTGTTGCAATTCTCGGTCAGGATGAAAACGATGCTTCGTTTCTGCTCAGGTGCGATATGGATGCGTTACCCGTTACTGAAAAAACCGATCTTGAATATGCTTGCAAAAATGGTAATATGCATGCTTGCGGACATGATATGCACACCGCAATTTTACTTGGCGCTGCGACTATTCTTAAGAAGAATGAAAGCAGTCTTAAGGGTAGAATTAAACTTATGTTCCAGCCTGCGGAGGAAATACTTTGCGGAGCGTTGAATATGATAGAAAACGGCGTGTTGGAAAATCCTGCGGTGAAGGGGGCATTGATGTTTCATGCTTTGTCGGGGATTAAAATACCTGCAGGCAGTTTTATTGTTTCGGGTGAGGGTGTAAGTGCCCCTGCCGCAGATTTTTTTACTATAAACATTCAGGGGAAAAGTGCCCACGGATCAACACCCCATAAGGGTATTGACCCTATAACAGCAGGGGCGCATATGGTTATTGCTTTGCAGGAAATTCAAGCTCGTGAGGTTTCGGCTGATGAAGGCTTTGTGATGAGCATAGGGTCTTTTAACGGCGGTGCCGCAGGTAACGTTATAGCCGAGGGTGTTTCGATGCAGGGAAGCCTGAGGGCTTTTGATGATAATGCACGCGAAAGGGTGAAAAAACGAGTAACGGAAATCTGCGAAAATATAGGTAATGCCTTCAGGGTAAAGGTTTCCGTTGATTTTACAAGCGGATGCCCTACACTTGTAAATGACAAGGTCCTGTCTTTGGATGCAGAAAAATATCTTAAGGAGCTTTTTTCGGGAAAGAGTGTATTTAATACAAATGAGTTTGAAGGTAGCAGTGAAAAAGGTGGCTCCGAGGATTTTGCATATATCAGCCATAAGGTGCCGTCTTTGATGATAGGCTTCGGTGCAGGTGAATTAAGTAAGGGATATACTCACCCGGGCCATCATCCTAAGGTTAAATTCGATGAGAGTGTTTTGTGGTGCGGCAGTGTTGCTATGGCGTATCTTGGGGCGAAATTTATTGAAGATATTAATGAAAATACACTTTAAATTTGCGACATACTGTGATATTATTTAGGTATATTGATTACGGAGGGATTATTTATGCCTTATATTAATCTTAAAACTACAAAAAAAGTTACAGACGAAAAATGCGTTGCCATAAAAGCTGCTTTCGGCAAGGCTATCGAAAATTTCCCCGGCAAAACAGAGGCTTATCTTATGGTTTGTATCGAAGATGAGAAAAAAATCTGGTTTGCAGGTGATGATTCACGTGATAGTGCCGTGGTAGATATTCAGCTTTTGGGTCCCGTTAACCCTTCTGCAAGTGAGGATATGACTGAAGCAGTGTGCAAAATTCTTGAGGATGAACTTGAGCTTTCTCCTGCAAGGATTTACGTTAAATATGAAGGATACGATAATTGGGGCTGGAATGGCAGGAATTTCTGATGCCGTGAGGTGAAGTATGTATTCGCTTGGTATAGATATCGGCGGCACCAAATGTGCCGTAATTCTGGGCAAAGGTCAATTATCTGAAAGTATTGACGGCTTTATTATAGATAAAATCAGCTTTCCCACTTGCGTTTCACGTGGGTGGAGGGCTGTTGTGTCCGAAATTACGGAAAAAGCAGATTTGCTGCTTGAAAAAAACAAGATAGAATACTCTCAACTTGTTGGTGTAGGTGTTAGTTGCGGAGGGCCTCTCGACAGTAAGAAGGGTGTTATAAACCGTCCGCCTAACCTACCCGATTGGGATGGTGTGCCCGTTGTAAAAATTTTATCCGAAAAATTCGGGGTTAAATGTGTGCTTCATAATGATGCAAATGCTTGTGCTGTGGCAGAATGGCGTTTTGGTGCCGGCAGAGGCTACAATAATGTGGTTTTTCTTACCTTCGGCACAGGTATGGGTGCAGGACTTATTCTTGACGGAAAACTTTATACCGGTGCAAATGATGGCGCAGGCGAGGTGGGACATATTCGTCTTTCAGATGATGGTCCTTCAGGCTATGGTAAAAACGGCTCCTTTGAGGGTTTTTGTTCAGGTGGCGGAATTAAAAGACTTGCCATGAATTTGGCAAAGGAATACATAAAAAAAGACAAAACAAGTGTTTTATTTAAAGCTGAAAATGATTTAGAAAATCTGGATGCAAAATCAATTGCTCAGGCTATGTATTCGGGTGATGAATTTGCAACCCATGTTTATGAGAAGTGTGCCGAAAAATTAGGCCTTGGCTTGTCGATTATTATTGATATACTTAACCCGGAGGCCATTATTATCGGTAGCGTTTATCAGCGTAATGCGGATTTCTTTTTGCCCCGTATCAGTAAGATTATTGAAAAAGAAGCTTTGTATTGCAATAGCTCTGTTTGTAAGATTCTTCCCTCGGAGCTTGGTGATAGTATAGGTGATTATGCCGCACTTGGTGTGTTGTTTTAAAGGTGTATTATGAAAGATAGCGTCAGAATTATTTTTAATGATTTTTTTAAAAGATTCCCACAACTTGATTGTATAAAAAATCAGGTTGAAAATGCTTATTATATTTTTGAAAATACTTATAACAATAATGGCAAAATACTGGTGTGCGGCAACGGAGGCAGTGCATCTGATTGTGAGCATATTGTAGGGGAGCTTATGAAATCTTTCTGTCTTGAAAGAAAACTTGGCGAAAGCGAGATTGACGCGTTTAAAAGCTTTTCTAATGGTGAGGAAATTGCAGATGGTATTCAAAAGAGTTTAAGAGCAATTTCGCTTGTCAGTCAGACATCACTTTTAACCGCTTTTATTAATGATTGCGATCCCGAGTTGATTTTTGCTCAACAGGTTTACGGCTATATGGATAAAGAGGATACCCTTATTGCTTTGAGCACTTCAGGTAATTCCAAGAATATTGTAAATGCCGCAATTACTGCGAAAGTTATGGGTGGTAAAGTGGTTGCGATCACTAATGAACTTGGCGGAAGATTAAATGAAGTGTGTGATGAAACTATAAAATTGCCTGTTTTGGAAACACCTTTGGTGCAGGAATTTACTTTGCCGTTATACCATACATTGTGTGCTATGCTTGAAGAGAATTTTTTCGGTGAATAAAAATATTAAGCCGTTGCTTATGAAATTAAGCAGCGGCTTGAATTATGTTCAAAAAAAGCAAGGAAAATAAGTGTATTTTTGTGCTTTTTTAAACCAAATTATCATTGACTATTCCTATTAAAAGGAATAAAATTTTAGTTGTAAAAAGGTGAGGTGAAGTCAGATGTTAGCTGTGATACCGGGTTTTGCAGTAGGTGTGCTGCAGGTAATTGCCCTCAAAATGCTTTTGGGTGCAACTCTTAAAGGTAAAGTGAGTAAAATGATAGTGCCATTGCTTGTTAAATTCGGGGTATACGGCATCGGCTTTGCTTTATTGTATTTTTCGTTTCGTGATAGTGTTATATATGCCGCGATAGGCTTTACCGTAGGAGTTATCGCTTCTGTTATTGCAGTATATATTAAGTCGCGTGGTGAAAAAACCTCGAATAATTCTGAAGGGGATGATGCCCGTGAGCACGGCGGAGCTGATTAAAATCGGTATCAGCATAGTCATTTTTGTTCTGTGCCTTGTGGGAAATATACATTTTAAGGGTCTTTTGAAGAATACCACAGATGATGCGAAAAAATTGAAGGGCTTGAAACGGAAAAAGAAATTGTGCTTTGCAGGTGCAGTTATCAGCATCTGGTTCGCAATCGGTGTTTTCGTTACCTGGTTTTCCGGTAAAAAAAGCGGTATGCACATAGAGTTTTCTATGTTTGGTGAACGCTCGGGCGTGGAAATTCTCGGCTTTAACATATCTCAAACAACAATTTATACGGTTGTGATATGCTGTATTATTGCGCTACTTTCTGTTATTTTCAGGCTTTTTGTTTTCCCGAAATTCAAGGAAAAACCAACAGGATTCCAGAATGTTATAGAGCTTTGTGTGGAAACTGTAGAGGGCTTCTGTATTTCTTCTACGGATAAGAAGGCAGGTGCAAGCCTTGCCCCGTATATGTTTACGTTGGCAATATATCTTGTTTTTAGTGCAACTCTTGAACTTTTTGGTCTCAGAGCACCGACCTCGGACCTTGCAGTTACGTTTTCGTTAGGTTTGATAACGTTTTTCCTGCTTAATTTCTTTGGTCTTAAAAAGCTTGGAATTGGCGGAAGACTTTCATCTATGGGTGGCTCGGTTAAGGCTATGCGACCTATAATGATTCCTATAAAAATTGTAAGTGATATTGCAATACCTGTATCACTTGCCTGCCGTCTTTTCGGTAATATGCTTGGCGGTATGATAGTTATGGAATTACTTAAGGGTGCTTTAGGCGGATATGCATCGGGTATTCCCGGTGTGGCAGGTCTTTATTTCAACCTTTTTCACCCTGTTATTCAGGCGTATATTTTTATTACGCTTTCACTTACGTTTATTGATGAGGCGATGGAAAGCCCCGAAAAAGAATAATTTTGATTTTAGTTTACGGAGGTAAATATTATGGCAGCAGCATTAGCAATGCTCACAGCGTTGGGCGCAGGTTTCGGTATGTGTTATGCAACATCAAAGGCAGTTGAGGCAGTGGCTCGTCAGCCCGAGGCAGCAAGCAAAATACAGACAATTTTGCTTCTCGGTTGTGCACTTGCAGAATCAACCGCAATTTATGCATTCGTTGTAGCACTTATTTTGTCAGGTAAATAATAGTTAAAGGACTTGTTTATATGGATATGCTTACATCTTTAGGTATTACCAAAGATTTAATTGCTGATATTATTATCAATATTATCAGCATAGTTGTCCTTTTCCTAATTGTTAAAAAGCTTGCATATAAGCCGGTGAAAAGGTTTATGAGTGAGCGTTCCGAAAGAGTTATGGCTGAAAAACAGCAGGCACAGGAACTTTTGGAGCAGGCACAGGTGCAGAAGGCAGAGTGCGACTTGCTTATGAGTGAGTGTGATAAAGCAAAGGAAAAGGCGATTAAAGAGGGGGAGGATGCCGCCCTCAAGGAGTCTGAGCAGATAATCAGAACTGCAAAGGAAAAGGCACAGACTATAATCGACAAAGCCGAAAAAAAGGCACAGGAAAAGTATGATAACGCAGTTCGCGAGGCTGACACATACGTTGTCAACCTTGCAATTGATGCATCAAAAGTACTTCTCGGAAGAGAGGTTAATGATGATGACAACAAAAAAATAGTTGAAGATTTTATAAAATCTTTAGATGGTGAAGAAAATGCGTAAAGTGGTTATTACAGTTGCTGAAAACATGAGTGACAGCACCTTTGAGCTGCTTTGCAACGGTATTACCGAGAAATTCGGCAACGATATTAAATTTGAAAAGGTTATAGATAACACGATTTTAGGCGGCTTTTTACTTGTGCTTGACGGTGTTGTTTATGACAATACTATTGCTATGCAATTAAAACGACTCAAAAAGCATATTGCAGAGTGAAAGGATGCTTTTAAATGTCTGATAATATATTCGGAAGTAAAAGTGAATATCTTAAAAAGCGACTTGAAAGCTTCAAACGTGAGTCTGTAGTGTATGAGTTCGGCACCGTAACCGCCGTAGGTGACGGTGTTGCGGAGGTTGAAGGACTTAAAAACCGCGTTTACGGTGAGCTTCTTGAATTCGGCAAGGGTGTTTTCGGTATGGCTCTTGATTTGCACGAAAACGGCGTAGGTGCCGTATTGTTTGATAGTGCAGATTCCGTTTGCGTAGGTGATATTGTACGCGGTACGGGTAGAGTAGCGGAAATTCCTGTAGGTAATGAGCTTCTTGGCAGAGTTATTGACCCTATCGGCAGACCTCTTGACGGCAAAGCCCTCGATACTGATGATTATCTGCCTGCCGAAAGACCCGCACCTACTATTATTCAGCGCAAACCTATTGATACACCTCTTGAAACAGGTATTCTTGCTATAGACAGTATGGTGCCTGTAGGCAGAGGTCAACGTGAGCTTATAATAGGTGACAGACAAACCGGTAAAACTTCCATTGCGCTTGATGCTATATTCAATCAGAAAAACAGTGATGTTATCTGTATATACTGTGCTATAGGTCAAAAAGCATCAAGCATTGCTTACGTAATTGATATTCTTAAAAAGAAGAAGGCTATGCCTTATACTGTGGTTGTTGCTTCAACCGCATCGGATAGCCCTGCAACTCAATATTTAGCACCATATTGTGCTTGCTCTGTTGCCGAAAGCTTTATGGCAAAGGGCAAGGATGTGCTTGTGGTTTATGATGACCTCAGTAAGCACGCAATAGCTTACCGTGCTATGTCATTATTGCTTCACAGACCTCCGGGGCGTGAGGCATATCCCGGTGACGTTTTTTATCTTCATTCAAGATTGCTTGAACGTAGTGCTTGTATGAAAGAGGAGTTTGGTGGAGGAAGTATTACCGCACTGCCTATTATCGAAACAATGGGCGGTAATATTTCTGCTTATATCCCCACCAACGTTATATCCATCACCGATGGTCAGATTTATCTTGAGGGTGAGCTTTTTAACAGCGGAATAAGACCTGCAGTTAATACGGGACTTTCTGTTTCGCGTGTTGGCAGAAGTGCTCAGCACGAGGCTATGAAAAAGGTTTCGGGCACGTTGCGAATAGATCTTTCACAGTACCGCGAAATGGCGGTGTTCACCCGTTTCGGCAGTGACGTGGATGAGTCAACTGCAAAGCTTTTGCGTCGCGGTGAGTGTCTTACAGAGCTTTTGAAACAGGGTAAAGGAGAGCCCTTGTGCTTGTTTGATCAAGTGGCACTTCTTTATGCGTATAAACTTGATGTTTTTGAAAATGTTTCTGTAAAAAGGATAAGAGATGAAGCACAGAGGCTTCTTTCCGAGCTTTACCAAAAATGCGCACTTTGTGTTGCAGAGGTTAATAATAAAGGCGATTTAAGCGAAAATACAGAGCATCAGATAAAAGAAGTAATGCGTGAGTTTAAGGAGAACCTTAAATGAGTAGTCCTAACGAGATTAAACAGCATTTAAAAGCTGTTCAGCAAACAAGGCAGATAACAAATGCAATGTATCTGTTATCAAGCTCGCGTATGAAAAAGGCTATGAAAAACATTGATTTCAACCTTTTTTATATGAAGCGTTTGCGATCTACCATTAAAGATATTTTATCGAAGACCAAAAATAATAATATGACAAACCGATTTATCGAGGATAACCATCTCGGTTCAGCGGTTTTTGTTGTGGTGACCTCGGATAAAGGGCTTTGCGGCGGATACAATAACGCGGTTATTGACGTTGCCATGGAGCATCTGAAGGATTATAAAAAACCTTTGGTTGTTTCGTTGGGTGTTTCCGGGGACAGAATGCTTAAGGAAAAAGGTATCATACCCGGCTATTCATGGTATGGTGCATCACAGCATCCTACTATGAACCTTGCTGCTCAGGTTGCCCAGAAGCTTATTGAGCTTTATATCACAAACGATTATCACGAGGTGTATGTTGTCTATACGGAATTTGTTAATTCAAGTGAGCAAATCCCGCGGTGTGTAAGGCTTCTGCCTCTTTTACGCCGAGATTTTACGGATTTGGAAATAGAGGGAGACAAATACGCTCAGATGATATATGAGCCATCTATTGAGGTGGTTTTCGATAACCTTGTTTATCAGTATGTTATGGGTTTTATGTATGATGTTTTTATGCAGTCTGCCGCAAGTGAAAATATTTCAAGAATGAATGCCATGCAGAATGCAACCCGTAATGCAGATGAAATGATTGAGCATCTTTCCAAAGAGCTTAATGCTGCACGTCAATTGCAGATTACAAACGAAATAACCGAAATTTCCGCTGCGGTTGAGATGGGCGGAATATAAAGGATAAATTTTATGGATAATAAGTATATTGGTGAAATTGTGAAAATTACCGGTCCGGTGGTAGATGTGCGTTTTAGTGACGACTTGCCCCCGGTTAATGCTCTGCTTTTTATTGAGGGTGCCGAAAAGCATCTCGAGGTTGCAAAGCATATTGACATAAATACTGTTCGTGCAATTGCCCTTGAGGAAACCGAGGGTCTTTCCTGCGGTCTTAAGGTCATATCTGACGGATGCGGTATTACTGTGCCTGTTGGTGATTCTGTAATTGGTCGAGTGGTTGACGTTTTGGGAAGACCTATTGACGGCAAGGGTGAAATATGTGCAGAACAAAGGTTACCTATTCACAGAAGTGCTCCCTCTTTGAATAAGCAAAAGCCTGCTACCGAAGTGCTTGAAACGGGCATTAAGGTTATTGATTTGCTTGTGCCTTATACTAAAGGTGGTAAAATAGGTCTTTTTGGTGGTGCAGGTGTAGGTAAAACCGTTCTTATTATGGAAATGATTCATAACGTTGCCACAAATCATGGCGGTTACTCTGTTTTTACGGGCGTAGGTGAACGTAGCCGTGAGGGTAACGAGCTTATGAGTGATATGGAAAAAAGCGGCGTAATCAATAAGGCTATTCTTGCCTTTGGCCAGATGAATGAGCCTTCGGGAAGCCGTATGCGTGTTGCAATGACAGGCCTTACAATGGCGGAGTATCTTCGTGATCAATGCAACAAGGATGTACTTTTATTTATTGATAACATCTACAGATTTGTTCAGGCAGGCAACGAGGTTTCCGCACTTCTCGGCAGACTTCCCAGTGCGGTTGGCTATCAGCCAACTCTTGCCAATGAGCTTGGTGCATTAGAGGAACGTATTGCTTCAACTGACGATGGTTCAATAACCTCTGTTCAGGCGGTTTATGTACCTGCTGATGACCTTACAGATCCTGCTCCTGCAACAATTTTTACTCATCTTGATGCCACAACAGTTCTTTCACGTAACATTGCAGAGCTTGGTATTTATCCTGCAGTTGATCCCCTTGAATCAACAAGTCGTGCTCTTGAGCCTGAAATTCTTGGTGAAGAGCATTACAGAGTTGCCCGAAAGGTTCAGGAAAGCTTGCAAAGATACAGTGAACTTAAAGATATTATTGCTATTCTCGGTATGGATGAATTATCGGAGGATGACAAGGCTATAGTATACAGAGCTCGTAAGATTCAGAAATTCCTTTCACAGCCTATGAGTGTTGCGAAAGCATTTACGGGTATAGAAGGCAGATTTGTACCGTTGAAGGATACAATAGAAAGTTTCCGTCAGATTGTTGACGGTGAGGTGGATGATTTACCCGAGGCAGCGTTCTTTATGGTTGGCTCAATTGATGAGGTTCGTGAAAAAGCAAAAATTCTTTGATTTTTTTAAAAAATAAAGGTGGTGGTGTGATGTCCGAGTTTGTTCTTGAAATGTTTACTCCTCAAAAGCAGTTTTTCCTTGATAAAGCAGAAAGTTTCGTGTGCTCTTCGGTGAATGGTGAGCTTTGTGTTCTTGCAGGGCATCAGCCTATGCTTGTAGCATTGGAGCCGGGTGAGGTGCGTCTTAAGGTGAAGGGTCAGGTGAAGCATGCTTACGTTGCCGACGGATTTGTGGAAATACGCCCCGACAGAGTAATGGTTTTTTCTCATATTTGCGAGTGGCCTGAGGATATAGATGAGGTAAGAGCATCACTTGCTGTGGAAAGGGAAAAGGAACAGCTCCGTAATACGGAAAGCCTTTCAGAGCACAGACGAAGTGAGATTGAATTGCAACGTATGATGGCTATGCTGAAGGTGAAAAATAAAAACAGAATATAAGTCTGAATACAAAAAGAAAAGGCACACCGCAAGAGATTTCTTACGGTGTGCCTTTTGATATATCGTTCTTAAATACCAAGGAAAAGCTTAACGAGTGCCTGAATCGGTTTGAATTTGAATTTTCGCAGTATAGCAACAACTGCACAAGGAATAAATAAACCACACAGGAACATTATTACCATAGACGGAATAGCAGGTACGTGAAGCGTTGTGTAAATAACTGCACGTACAACCATCATTACAGGCCAATGCATTATGTAAATAGGGAACGAATAAAGGGAAACAAACTCAATAAATCTGTTATTAATATTTAAGTTTATCTGAATAACTGCAAACCATATAAGAACAGCAAGACCAAGCACCAGAGCATTTATTGATACCTCGGGGCGGATAACCCAGAAAACAGTAGAAACCAATACAAGTACGGTCATTGATATTGCAAATGCTTTGTCCTTACACCAGTTGATTATTTTATCAATATCAACCTTGCCCAAAAGAAGTCCTGCCCAAAAGAAGATGGCGTTTTTGGCTAAGTCGCTTGCCGCCAATAAGGAGCTTGGGATTCCGACACAGTTAAGTACAACAAGTGCACAAGTAACGGGGAAGTATAAGGATTTTTTGTTAGCGGCTTTTTCTAACGGAATAGCAATAATAAACATTAGGAAAAGACCGCATAAAAACCAGGTGTGTCCCAAAACGTTGTTTCTTGGGTGTAAAATAATTTTAAGGAAATAATCTGCAGATAAAGTGATTTTGTCGTTTGTGAATTCGGAAAGCAGAATTTTCGGAACAAGGAACAATGCATTCCAGAAAGCATACGGAACTAAAAGTCTGACTGCTCTGTTTTTGAATGTTGCTTTGTAGCCTTTTCTTGCGAAACCACCTTTATGAGAAAGCAAAAATGCACTAAGCAAAAAGAATAAGGGCATATGGTATGTGTAAACCCAGGATTTTATATCCACAAAAAAATCGGGAACCGCAATATCATTCATTGAATGACCGAAAATTACGGATAAAACACCTAAAAACTGAATCCATGAAATAAAACTCAGTCGGTTTGTTGTATTGCTCATTCGAACACCTCTTTTTCTGATATGTTTTTGAAAATATCCTTTAGCTTATCTACGGTTTCATCTGATAAAACAATACCGCTTTCAAGAGCTTTTTTCTTAGAAATGACCCTGTCATCACCGGGGATAGCAATTGTTTTGTCGGGGACGCACTTTGAATTTCTTAAGGTTTCGATGTAGGTGTCCATATCCGTGTAAAAATCGCCCTCGTAAATCTGTGCGGGGTCAATTGCAACAAATAACTGACCGACGTTCATACACTCACCGTTTTGAGAATAAAATTTGCCTACGTTGTTAAGGTAGCCGGCGCCCGAAAGGAATCCTGATAATATATCTATCATCATTGCGATACCGTAACCCTTAAAGCCTGCCATCGGCAGAATGAAGCCTTTGATTGCTTCTAAAGGATCGTTGGTGGGGTTGCCGTTGCAATCAAGTGCCCAACCGTCAGGAAGCTTTTCTCCCGCGGCTCTTGCAGTCTGGAATCTTGATTTGGCAACAATACTTGTCGCCATATCAAGAGAGATGTTGCCGTAGGATTTTGTAGGACAAGCGAAAGCCAATGGGTTTGTGCCGAGCATTACCTGGAGACCGTTGTAGGCAGGCATTGCAGCTGGGGAGTTGCAGCACACGAAGCCGATTAAACCCTCATTTGCCATTTTTTCTGCAAAATAAAATGCAGGTCCTAAGGTGTTGCAGTTTTTTGCGAAAACAATATGAAGACCTGATTTGCGAGCATTTTCGATTGCTATTTCCGTAGCCTTGCAGGCGGAAATAGCACCGATGTTGTTTTTGCAATCTGTGGTAGTGAATGCCGGGGCTGTTTTGGTAACAGCTATATCCTCAAAGTCGAAGTGACCGTCATCTATTTTTGAAATATACGATGGGAGCATTCTTATGCCGTGTGTACCAACACCGCACATATCTGCTTCCAACATTGAATCTACAAGGATGTGAGCATCTTGCTCTGTTAATCCCTTGGATACAAGTAAAGCTTCGGCAGCGTGGCGTATAGGCTCCGTTGTATATCTTTTTTCACTGTTCTTCATTGGCACTTACCTCAGAGGTTTCTTTGTTTCTGTCTGCAAAGTTTTTTGCGGTTTCTTCGTTGATTACAATTTCTTTGGCGGAGAAAACCTGTGCAATTGTCTTGAATATTATTTTGATATCTAAAGCAAAGGATACGTTGTCAACGTACCATTCATTCAATTCAAATCGACGTATCCAGTCAACGGAATTTCTGCCATTAACCTGAGCCCAACCGGAAATACCGGGACGAACGAGGAAAACACGTTTTTCGTTTTCTGTATATTCCTCATATTTGCAAGGGTGGTAGGTGAGTATAGGTCTCGGACCTACAAAAGACATATCTCCCTTAAGGATGTTGATTAATTGAGGAAGCTCGTCTAAGCTGAGTTTTCTTAAAATTGCTCCTACACGTGTTATTCGTGGGTCGTCACCGAAGGAGTATGCGCCGGTTCCTTGCTGCTCAGCATTTACGCACATAGTTCTGAACTTGTACATATTGAACACTCGTCCGTTTAGTGTTAACCTTTGCTGAACAAAAATTGCAGGCCCTTTTGAATCTGCTTTAACAAGAATTGCAAGTACAATCATAATGGGCCAAATGAAAAGAAGCATAGTAAATGATAACAGAATATCAAGAAGACGTTTTATATAACGCTTGTAGAATCTGTGCTTTGATTGCTGATTTGCGGCCATAATATCACTACCTCGTCGGTTATTTATATTTATTTATTATATCAATATATGTGTCGATATGTCAAGTTTTATGCTTTTAAAACAGAAACTTGATTATCTTGCAGATTATTATGCTGTATAACGCTATGAGTTGTTGACTTTTTTCACTATATATTGTATTATAATATTTATAAATATAATAAAGTTCTTATGCCTTGATTTGGCAAAGAAGCCTTGTGTAGAAAAGGTTTAGGGTGATTATGAAAAAGGATATTGTTTTTGTTATAAATTTTTGGAGCTTTGAGTTTGAAAAAAGAAGTACCCGTTACAGAAGTCTTGCGGAGCTTGTTTCCTCAAACGGACACGATGTTGAAATTGTCACATCTTCTTTCAGACACCAGACAAAGGAGCAAAGAGATGAGGCATACATAAACAGTCTGGATTTACCATACAAGGTTACTCTTGTCAGGGAGCCTGATTATAAAAAGAATATTTCGTTACAGCGTATATACAGTCACCATTGCTTTGCGAAAGAGGTTGTTAAATATCTCGAAAAAAGGAATAAGCCTGATTTGATAATCTGCTCGGTGCCCTCTCTTTCTGTTGGTAGTGCTGTTACAAAGTTTGCTAATGAAAAGGGTATAAAGGTTATTATTGATATTCAGGATTTGTGGCCTGAGGCTTTTAAAATGGCTATTAATATTCCTGTTGTATCCGATATATTGTTTGCACCTATGATGATGCAGGCTAACAAAATATATAGTCGTGCTGATAAGGTGATGGCAGTTTCTGAAACCTACGTTGAACGTGGTCTCAGGAACAACAAAAAGGATAAAGACGGACTTGCTGTTTATATTGGCGCAGATTCAGATTTGGTTAAATCTGCTATTGAGGGTAAATCTATCGCAAAGGATCCCGATAACTTTGTTGTAGGTTATATTGGTACTTTGAGTCACAGCTACGATATCAAAACCGTTATCGATGCCGTAAAAATTCTTAATGACAAAGGCTATAAAAACGTAGTCTTTAAGGTTATGGGTATCGGTCCTATGCTTGAGGAGTTCAAGAAATACGGTGAAGAAAAAAGTGTTAATTGTGATTTCACCGGTATGCTTGAATACGGTGATATGATGGCATCGCTTATGTCCTGCGATGTTGCGGTTAATCCCATAATCGGGAAATCAGTTGCATCTATCATCAATAAGGTTTCCGATTATGCTATGGCAGGTATGCCGGTTATCAATAACCAGAATTCGCAGGAATACAGAGATTTGCTCGAAAAATATAACTGCGGTATCAATTGCGAAAACGGTAATGCGGAATCTATGGCTCAGGCAATCTTAAAGCTTTATGAAAATAAAGAGTTGAAAGAGGAAATGGGTAAAAATTCCTTGAAATTAGCACAAGAAAAGTTTGATAGAACATTAACTTATAAAAATATTGTTTCTTTGATTGAGGGAATGGAATGAAAATGAGATTACAGGTGATTGTTTCTACAATGAATCAGACTGATTATTCATTGCTTGATAAAATGAATATTCAGAGTGATGCGGTGGTAATTAATCAATGTGACCGTAATTCAGTTGAGGATTTTGATTATAAGGGTCATAAAATCAAATGGATTTCAATGGTCGAAAGAGGTATAGGATTAAGCCGTAATACAGGTATATTACATTCCGATGCAGATGTTATTCTTTTTGCTGATGATGATATACAGTATGCCGATGGCTATGCTGACGGGGTTTTGAATGCCTTTGAAAATAATCCGAAGGCTGACGTAGTTTGCTTTAACATTAATCTTGTTAACTCTAACAAAAACATTGGCGGTCACAGAAATAATACGGAAAATAAGAAGCTTAATCCGTTTAACTCTATGCGTTACGGAGCTTGTCTTATTGCCGCAAGGCGTAAAGCTATATTGAGGGAAAGAATAGCCTTCTCTTTGCTTTTCGGCGGCGGTGCGGAATTCAACAGCGGTGAAGATTCTATTTTCGTTAAGGATTGTCTTGATGCAGGGCTTAAGCTTTATTCGGATACCTTCTTTCTTGGTGATGTTGATGATTCACAGTCAAGCTGGTATAAGGGCATAAATGATGAATTCTTTATGCATCGCGGTATGGTGTATTATCTGATATTCCCTGTGATACACTTACCTATCTTTGCTTATTACGGCTTAAGATTGTCAAGGTTAGATAAGAATTACGGTTTTTTCAAAATAGTTTCTTTGTTTAAAAAAGGGAAAGGGATAATCAGGAGATACAGATGATAGGAGAATCTACTATAAAAAATAAACTTCCTGCCAATATGGCGTGGTTTATTATAGCTTCATCCATACCACAGATTCTGGGTATAAACAACTCGTTGATTGATACGGCATTCAAGCTGCTTGTTATGGGCGTTTTTGCGTTGGTTGCTATCAAAGGTAAGGACGTTTCTAACGTAAGTATGTTTTCTGTAGGCTTTATGGCTTTTACCATAATCAGAAACATAATAACCATAGCCGTAAACCGTGTTGGTATTGTATCGGGCTTTGTGGAAATTTTTACAACGCTTATACTTTTTTATCTCTTTTTTGAGATAACCCGAAGTACAAAAGCTATAACGGTTGATGAAATAATGGGATTTTATAAGGTGTATGCTTATTTCATCATCATATCGTGTGTGTACAATATGATTGTTAACTTCGGCAGCCTTACTAACATTTTTTCTGCGGTTGTTTACTCCGGTAAAGGTGTGTGCTCGTTTTTTGATAATAAAAACACCTTCGGTTTTTATCTTCTTATGGGTTCTTTGGCTACAATGTTTTTGTATTCCAGAACAAAAGAAAAACGCTGGTTTTTTACTTCCTTGTTATTTATTGTGAACGAGCTTATGGCTATGTGTCGTACGGCTATGCTGTTGTCACTTGTTGTCCTTCTTATGTCAATAATTGTTGGCGGCAGAAAAACAGGTCGCAGAATACTTGTAGCTATATGTTTGGTCGTTGCAGGGTTTATTGTTATTAAAAATGTTCCGTTCCTTGACAGATACTTCTTCGGAAGTGTTTTGGGTGATACTGACTCCCTTGAGGTACGTGAAACCTTCGTGGAAAATATGCTTCCTCTTGCCCGAGGTAAACAGCTTTGGATTGGCTACGGCGGTGATCTGAGCCGTACACTTGCACTTTCGTATACAGGTAATATTTATTTCCATAACACGTATTTATATCTTTTGATATCCGGTGGATTATTCCAGGTGGCATTGTTCCTTTCTTGTATTATTACAGCTATAAAGAGTAGCGTTGTTTCATACAGGAAGGATATGGGAATCGGTGCAATGTGTCTGATTTCCATAGTCATTTATCTTGTGTATGCTTATATTGAGTCGGTTCCTCTGTTTAATACCAAGGTTGTTTCCATGATATCAACTATTTTTGCAGTTTCAATGCCGTTATTGTTAAAGAATGCAACACATTATGAAAATGAGTTTTGAGGGTCGGGTGATTGAAAATGGATAAAATTGCAGGTAAGCGTTTGCTTATTGTCAGCCATAACTGTTTGTCAAAAACGGGATCAAACGGCAGAACCCTTTCCAACTACCTTGTGGGATGGGATAAAAGCAAAATTGCTCAGTTCTATATCCATGCAGAAAAGCCTGATTTTGATGTGTGTGAAAATTATTTTTGTATAACCGATAAATCAGTAATGAAATCTGTGCTTAAGCATAAGCCTGCAGGCAGCAGAGTTCTTGATATTGATTTATCTTCTCTCGGCGTAAAAAAAACGTCACCGTCATCAGAGGTTAAGACGGTTGTGAAGAATTCAGGACTTCAGCTTGTAAGAGAAATTGCCTGGATGAGTAGTTTGTGGAACAAAAAGAACTTTGAAAAATGGGTGGATGAATTCGAGCCTCAGGTTATTTTGTTTCAGGCAGGTGATTCGGCATTCCTTTTCCGTCTGGTAAGGAAGCTTTCAAAAAAATATAATATCCCCGTTGTTATCTACAATACAGAGGGATATTATTTCAAAAACAAAAGCTTTATGCAGGAAAAATGGTACACAAAGCCGTTGTATCCGATTTTACACAGAATGTTCTGCAAGCAGTATAAAAAGCTTTTGAAATGCACTAAAAAATCGATTTATAACTGTGACCTTTTATGTCAGGATTATAATGAGGTTTTCGGTGATGATGGTGCAGTTGTTATGAATACCTCGGAATTTACCGATGGATCTGTGGATTGTAACAAGCAGAAAAGTGTTATTTATGCAGGTAATCTCGGCCTTTCCCGTCACGAGGGTCTTATAGAATTTGCTAATGCACTTAAAAAGGTTGATAGTGAAATGGTGCTCACCGTTTACGGTAAGGCGCCTACGGAAAACGTCAAAAATCAGCTCGAGGAATGTGATGCTGTTGACTACCGCGGACTTATTCCTTATGAGGAGCTTCAGACACAGCTTATGAAAAGCCGCTATCTTCTTCATGTGGAGTCCTTCAGTGATTTCTATAAGAATGATTTAAAATACGCCTTTTCAACAAAAATTGCCGATTCTCTGGCATCGGGCAGCTGTTTGTTTGTTTACGCTCCCGAAAATATGGCGGTTTGTCAATACCTTAAAGGTACGGATTCAGCTGTACTTATTAATGATAAATCCGAGCTTGAGGGAAGTATAAGGAAAGTGCTTTCCGATACAGCTTATGCCGAAAATATAGGTAAAAACGGCAGAGCTCTTGCTGTGGACAACCACAATATACTTAAAAATAGAGCAAGCTTTCAAAAAATATTGCAGGAGGATTGATTATGAAGATAATGCAGGTTAACTGCGTTTATCGTGTGGGCAGTACGGGTAAAATTGTTTACGATATTCATAACGGACTCTGCAGTAGGGGTATAGAGTCGGTAGTCTGCTACGGAAGAGGCTCAACTGAATTTGCTGAGGAAAGCGGAGTTTACAAAACCTGCCCGGAGCATTATGCTGACGTAAACCATTTACTTGCAAGAGTAAGTGGTGTTATGTACGGAGGTTGCACCTTCTCCACCAAAAAGCTTATAAATATTATAAAAAAAGAAAAGCCCGATATTGTTCATCTTCATTGTATTAACGGGTATTTTGTAAATATTTATTCAATCCTTCGTTGGTTGGGTGTCAATAAAATCAAAACTCTTGTAACGATGCATGCCGAGTTTTTCTATACAGGCGGTTGCGGATATACCTACGAGTGTGAAAAATGGCAGGATGAAAGCGGTTGCGGCGCTTGTCCGCGATATAAATCTGAAACCGAATCAATTCTTTTCGACAGAACAAGTACTATGTGGAAAAGGATGAAAAAGGCATTTTCGTATTTTGATGAAGATAACCTGATTGTTACGTCAGTTTCTCCCTGGCTTATGGGAAGGGGTAAGCAATCAGTTATCCTTAAGGATAAAAAACACAAAACCGTTCTTAATGGTACCGATACAGAGAATGTTTTTGTTCCGTCAGAGTTTGACGAGTTGAAAAGCAAGTTGGGTGTTAATGATGAGAAAATCATTTTGCACGTTACACCGTATTTTAATACTGACCCGAATCATAACAAGGGCGGTTATTACGTAACCGAGCTTGCAAAAAAAATGGCGGATAAGCCCGTCAGATTCATAGTTGTGGGCAATTGTGACGAAAGCACAAAGGGTTTTCCCGACAATATGACTTTTGTGGGCAAGGTAAGTGACCAGCAGACTCTTGCGCAGTATTATTCAATGGCAGACGTAACCCTTCTTACAAGTAAGCGCGAAACCTTTTCTATGATATGTGCAGAAAGTCTTGCTTGCGGTACACCTGTTGTAGGCTTTGAGGCAGGTGCACCTGAGGGAATATCTATAAAGGAATATTCCGATTTTGTCAGCTATGGTGATCTGGAGCAACTGCAGAATGCAGTAGAAAAGCGTTTGTCACAGCCTAAGCCCGATGCTATACGTGATGAAGCTAAGGTAAAGTATTCACGTGATAGTATGGTTGATAATTATATTAAGCTTTACAAATCAATGATTTGAGGTGATTGCAGTGGGTAATAAGCCCATAAGAGTTTTGCAGGTGGGTATGTCACCATATTATGGTGGTACAGAATCATTTGTTATGAATCAGTACAGACGAATTGACAAAGAAAAGGTTCAGTTCGATTTCCTGAATGTATATGATGAAAAAATTGCTTGTCAGGATGAAATAGAGGCTCTTGGCGGCAAAATATATAATCTTTCTATGGCAAGACATAAGGGCTTAAAGGCATATTATAAAAATATCGATGAGTTTTTTAAGAATAATGCCCGTAATTTTGATGCTATCCATTGCAATTTCCAATCACTTATAAATATTGACCCTTTAAAATATGCCAAGAAATATAATATTCCTGTACGTATAGCACATGCACATAATGCAGGCTACGGTAAGGAGCCTAATATAAAGCAGAAGCTTATTATCAAAAAGAATTTCTTTGATGTTAAACGCTGTACAACCCATTATTTTTCTTGTTCAACTCTTGCGGCTAATTGGATGTTTGGCAGGGATGCAACTGTTATAAATAATGCTATTGATGCGGCTAATTTTACATATTCACCTGAAAAACGGGCGGAGATTCGCGAAGAGATGGGGCTTCAAGATGCATTTGTTGTTATGTTTATCGGCCGTCTTGATCCGCAGAAAAACCCAATATTTATGCTGGAGGTTTTTGCTGAGCTTTTAAAAATAAAGCCTGAATCAAAGCTTGTTGTAATAGGTGACGGAATTTTAAAAGACCTGATGCTTGAGAAAATCGAAGCATTAGGAATAAAAGACAGTGTTATGATGCTTGGCAGCCGTAAAGATGTGCCTGAACTTTTGCAGGGGGCAGATGTGTTCTTCCTTCCATCAATATTTGAGGGCTTGGGAATTGTTCTTGTTGAAGCACAGGCTTCAGGACTTCCTTGCTTCACTTCGGCAGATGTTGTACCTGCCGATGTTGATGTAACCGGTCTTGTTGAGTTTATAAGTCTTGAAAAAAGTGCAGAAGATTGGGCGAAAAAAATCGCAGCGGCAGATATTTCTGCACGATGCGACACAACTGCAGTTATTGCCGAAAAAGGCTATGATAACAAAGAAAATGCGAAAAAATTGCAGAAGTTATATTTAGAATATACGGAGAAATAAAATGAAGATTGGTATAGTAACGTTCCATAGGGCACTGAATTACGGTGCTGTTTTACAAGCCTATGCTTTACAGCAATATCTTGCTGAAATAGGCATAGACAGCGATGTTTTGGATTACAGATCTTCTTATATAGAACACTTTTACAAGCCCGTTAAGGCTAATCCTGTACGCAGTACACCTGCTTTTTTAAGGGAGTTGCTTTACCGTAGCCCTAATGTAAAAAAACGCAAATTGTTTGAGGGCTTTATAAGTGAAAATATAAAGACCTCACGTATTGTTTCCTCTAAGGCGGAATTGCAGGAGCTTCAGAAGGATTATGATTACATTGTGGCAGGTAGTGATCAGGTATGGAATCATAATTGGAGTGGCTTTGATAAAGCTTTTTTTCTTGATTTCTGTCCCGATTATAAAAAATTCAGCTATGCCGCAAGCTTCGGCTTCGATAAAATTCCGAACGGTGTTGTTGACGAATACAAGGAGCTTCTGGATTCATTCCGCGGTTTTTCCTTAAGGGAATCGAGCGGTAAAAGGATAGTAGATGACCTGCTTTCTCAGAATGAATCAATTGTGTCTATAGATCCATCGTGCCTTATAGGTGCGGATAAGTGGAGTAGTATTGCAAAAGCTCCTAAGGATAGCGGTTATGTGCTTATGTATACCCTTGAAAAATCTCAGGGACTTACTGATTACGCAAAAAAACTTGCAGAAAAGCATAACCTTAAGGTTATCCAGATAGTAGATGCTATCAAAAAGGTTGATGGTATTGAAACCAGAGGATTTATGTCACCTGCAGAGTTTGTAGGCTATTTTATGAAGGCTGACTATGTTGTTACAAACTCATTCCACGGCTTGATGTTTTCTGTAATATTCAACAAGCAGTTTTATCTCGGCTTACAGAAACGTCAGGGTGCACCTAATGCAAGGCTTGTTGATTTCGTTAATGATTTTGGTCTTGAATCTCGTGTTTTAGATGATGATTTTGAATACTTTGAAGCAGAAATCGACTTTAGCTCGGTGGAAGCGGTAATGGAAGCAAAAAGAAAAGAATCATATAAATATTTAACATCTTTTGATACTCTTGAAGCACCGAAAAAAGGAATACAGTTACCTGTTTTCAAAAAACTTTGTTGCGGTTGTCGTGCTTGTGAAAATGTTTGTCCTACAGGTGCTATTACTATGAAAGAGGATGAAGAGGGATTTTTATATCCGACCATTGATAAAGAAAAATGCGTTGAATGTAAAAAATGTCTTGATACTTGTGCTTTCAGTGTGAAGAAGCCGAGTGATTCGCCCGAAAAACCTTTAAGAAGTGTGGTTTGCTACCATAAAAACGAGCCTACAAGACTTCATAGTCGTTCAGGTGGTGCTTTTGTAAGCTTCAGTGATAAAATCCTTGAAGAAGGCGGTAGCGTGTACGGGGCAGATTTTAACAATGATTTTTCCGTAAGTCATAAACGTGCCGAGGATTCCGTAGGCAGAGATCGGTTTTGCGGCTCAAAATATGTTCAGAGTGATACTGCCGATACCTTTTCTAAGGTCTATGAGGATATAAAGAATAATAAAAAAGTACTTTATTCAGGTACGGGTTGCCAGATAGGCGGACTAATAAGCTACCTTAAAAATAAGGGTATTAATTTCCCTTGTGATAACCTCATTACTGTTGATATAATATGTCACGGTGTTGTAAGCCCTCGTGTATGGCGTGATAATCTTAACATCATTTCAGAAGAAAATAAGGGTGAAATTACCAAGGTTGAATTCCGTGACAAAAGCTTCGGTTGGGATAGTCATATAGAAAGCTATATGATTAATAACCAAAAGGTGACAAGCACAAAATATACCGATGTTTTCTATGAACATGTTGCTCTCAGACCGTCGTGCTATTCTTGTGTTTATGCATCAATTAAGCGTGAAGCGGACCTGACCCTTGCCGATGCATGGGGCATCAAAAGGGCGGAGCCTGAATGGGAGCATTCAAAGGGCGTGTCCCTTGTTTTTGCCAATACCCAAAAGGGTGCGGATTTGTTATCTTGTGCAGAAAAAGACCTTGAGGTGAAGAGTGCCGATATTGAGGCGTTTATGCAGCCTAATATGCAAGGTCCAACCCATCGCCCTGCCCACAGAGGCTCTTTCTGGACAATATATAATTCGAATGGTTTTACAGCTGCAGCAGATTATTGCAAAGCAAGACAAGATAAGATTAAAAAGAAGAACAAGATTAAAGGAACAATCGTAAAGATATTACGATTACTTCATTTAAAGTAGGAGAAACATTTTGGGTAATTATAAGAAGTTAGGCAAAAATGTTATATTGCTTACCATTGGTAACTTTGCAAGTAAAGTACTCAGCTTTTTGCTTGTGCCATTATATACATCTGTGCTTACAACAGAGGAGTATGGTGTTGCCGATATTCTTACAACAAGCATAAACCTTATCCTGCCTATTTTTACGCTTTTGGTTTATGAGGCGGTTATGCGATTCGCCCTTGATAAAGAGAGTGATAAAAAGCAGGTCTTTTCTGTAGGTCTTTATACAACGACTATCGGTTCGTTGGTTGTTGTTGCAGGAACACAGTTTTTCAGGCTTTTTGATGACCTTAAGCAGTATTTATGGCTTTTTGTTCTGTATTACATATCTTTGGCGTTTTACAACCTTATACTTCAGTTTGTAAAAGGTATTGAAAAGGTTTTTGTTTATTCCGTTTCGGGTGTTATAAATACTTTTGTTTTTATAGCAAGTAATATACTTTTTCTCCTTGTTTTTAAAACAGGCGTAAAAGGTTATTTGTGGGCATTTATAGTAGGTCATACAGTTGCAGCCGCATACGCTTTTTTTGCAGGAAACGTAAAAAGCTATGTAACGTCAATACGTAAAACGAAAACAGAGAATTACAGGCAGATGTTCAAATATGCATCGCCTATGATTCCGAATTCTATCAGTTGGTGGGTTTCCAACTCCTCAAATAAATATATTCTTACTTATTTCTGGGGTGCGGCAGTTAACGGTATTTTCTCCGTAGCGTTTAAAATTCCCACTATTCTTACAATAGTTGTAAACATCTTTATAAGTGCGTGGCAGATATCCGCAGTTGATAATTTCGGCAGTGAAGAATCCAAGAAGTTTTATTCCGATATTTACAATAAGTACGAAAGCCTTTTATATATAGGCTCATCGGTGCTTATCGGCGGCACAACAATACTTGCGAAAATCTTATTTTCCAATGATTTCTACCAAGCGTGGGTGTTTACTCCCGTGCTTATCTGTGCATCGGTGTTTAACTCACTTGCCGCATTTTATGGTAGTGTGTATACATCTGCGAAAAAGACAAAGGTTTTGTTCTATTCCACACTTTTAGGTGCAGGTGCAAATATTCTGCTTAATTTCCTGCTTATACCGAAGTTCGGTGCTATGGGTGCGGCAATTGCAACGCTTATAAGTTATATTGCAATCTGGTTGTTAAGAGCTGTTGATTCACGTAAGATTCTTCCCTTTAAAATTAATGTTAAAAGAAATATTCTCGTGTATATCATTCTTGCGGCAGAGATTGTGCTTGTTTGTACGGATAACAACCCATACTATATTGTTTCTGTTGTGTCAGTACTTGCGGTATCCTTACTTTGCAGAGGAATTATAGTTGATGTTTTCAATCTTTTAGTTGGTAAATTAGGTTTAAAAAAGAAAAAATCCTGACTTTTTGTCGTTTTTTCTTAATAAAATAAAGGTCTGTGCAGGAGGTAATTTATGGGCTTTTTTGAAGAGGCTTTCAAGAATATGAATGAAGAAAGCCGTGAAAATTTTTACAAGACAATATTTATGAATGATGATTCTGAGTATGCGGCTAAGCTTCGTCTTGAGTATTATAGGACAAGGTTTAAATCTATGGGTGAAAACGTTACCATAGGTAAGGGTGTAAAAATTGTTAACCCTCAGTTTATTACTGTCGGCAATGATGTTCAGATAAGTGATGATTGCACACTTATTGCAAGAGGTGAAAACGGCATCACACTCAGTGACGGCGTACGCTTGCAGGAAAGGGTGTATCTTGATACCGAACGTGTTGCTACAGGTTATATCAATATAGGTGAACGTGTGTATATAGGTACGGGAACAACCTTGTTCGGTCATATGGGACTTGAAATAGGCAATGATTGTCTTCTTGCACAAAACATCACACTTACACCTTATTCACATATTTCCGATGACCCCAACAGAATTATTTACAGTCAGGGTGGTCATTGTAAAAAGGTAACAATCGGCAACGACGTTTACATCGGTATGCGTGCAGCAATTATGTATTCGGGCGATATTGGTGAGGGCTCTGTTGTTGGTGCAGGCTCTGTGGTTGTTAAACCCATACCCCCGTATTCGGTAGCGGTAGGTTGCCCTGCTAAGGTAATAAAAGAACGTAAGTAAGGAGGATTTAAATGGAAGGCATAATTAAAATGATTTTTGCATACATTATGAGCTTTATCCAGATTCTTGTTCCTATTGATGCAGTAATCAACAATGGCGGTGAAAGTGCATATTTTACGCCGTGGATACCAAACGATACCTTTTATGTTGAGGATTACGCAACTCTTGAAAAAGACCCCAATGAGGATTTTGTTGTATTGAATATTACAGACGTACAGCTTTCCGACGATGAGGTTTACGGTGAAGAGGGCATATATTCAAACGCTCTTATTACCCGAATGGTTGAAGAGCACGATCCCGATTTAATTACAGTAAGCGGTGATAATGCAACGGGTATGGTTGCTTATCTTGAACTTATTGAGCTTCTTGATTCCTTCGGTATTCCGTGGGCTCCCGTTATGGGTAACCACGATGGTGAAGGACTTCCCAGCGAATTCTGGGCAGCACATCATCTTGCAGAGGCAGAAAATTGCCTTTTCGAATTCGGCCCTGAGGATATGGGCTACGGCAACTATATTATCAATATTACGGAAAACGGAAAAATCATTCATACATTCTTTATGGTTGATACTCATGATAATGCAGATTTCACCCTTGAAGACGGTACAGTTATCGAGGATGCTTATGACCACCTTTGGGATAATCAGATGCAGTGGTATGAATGGGCGGTTAAGGGTATTGCCGAAGAGGTAGGTCACGTAGTGCCGAGCACCGTGGTTATGCATATCCCCGTATATGAAATTTACGAGGCATGGGATAGCGTTAGTATGCCCGATGAGGATAACGAATATGGTGTAGTTAATCCTGCGTGTGTAGGTATTGCAAAGGGCAGAAAGCTTGAGGAAAGTTGTCCTTCTGTAGTAAATAACGGCTTCTTTGACCTTTGTAAGTCACTTGGTAGCACAAAGCTTATAATTGCAGGTCACGATCATAAAAATGATTTCTACGTTGATTACGAGGGTATTCGTCTTGCTTATGGTGTGAAATCAGGCTTCGGCAGTTATTGGCAGTACGATATGATCGGTGGCTTAACAATCAACATTGATTCTATGGGTCAGACAGAGATTCAACAGCACTATTATGACCTTGATGAGTGTGGCTTCGATATTTACAACGATTAATTGTTACTTGAAAAATCTTATTCTATTTGTTATTATTTAAGTGTAGGGAATACACTTGTTAATATATTAAATTTATGGGAGTGTTAAATATGGCAGAATTCAAATACGAAATCGAAGAAAATTTAGGTGTTATTTCAGAGTCAGGTAAAGGCTGGGTAAGAGAATTAAATCTCATTTCCTGGAATGGCGGCAAGGCAAAATACGATATTCGCGATTGGGCACCTGATCACGAAAAGATGGGTAAGGGTATCGGCCTTAATATTGAAGAGCTTGAAGCTCTCTATGACCTTATCGGTAAGGTTTTAGGTAAATAATAAAAAATCGGGATGTAAGTATTTACATCCCGATTTTTTTATTGATCAATTACTTTGAATGAATCTCGTATTTCTTGGGTATTACCCGTTGTAAGATAATATTCGTAGCTATACGGCTCAAAGCTTGTAAATGTTCTTGTTTTGATTACTGCTATGTAGGAGGTTGGTGCTGCTATTGAAGGGTCTTCGTCTGTTGTTTTCTCTCTGTCAAAAACACCTGCAAGGAATTCCTTCTGGTCGGGCACATAAACACCCATACCGAAGCTATCTTCAAATTCACCGGTAAATGCTGCCCAATGTTCTTTTGAATAGAATTTGGGATATCCTGCATCAGGCCAGAAAATAAGATCAGGTTCACTTGTTAATTTGCCATTTGTCCAGGGCTTTTTGCCGCTGTAATATCGGAAATTGTTTAATGGCTCGATGCAATAGAATGCAGGGATTTCCTGCTCCCGCTCTGCTTCGGGGTAGCCTGAAAAATCAACAAATCTGCATTTCGTGTGAACTACGTTATCCTCTATAGAATACGTTGCCTCCATATAAGAGGGGGTGATGTGTTCTTTTTCCTTTGCCCAGTCAAGTGGTCGGCATTTTATGTAAATAGAATTCTCTGTTACCTGAATATCTACAATTTTACTTGTATCGTTGAACTGGTTACCGCCCTGAACGGGGTTGTAGCTCCATTTATTATCCATAAACGTACCGCATTCATATTGATCTGTGCCGTAATAGGATTGCTGAATCAATCTGCCCGTATCGTAGCGGTTAATAAGGTTTACATTAGTGTTTACGGCTTCTGTGCCGGGATAACGCTCTGTAGCGTTTGAATCAACCTTGATAAGGTCGTCAACATACACAGCCTCAACATTAGAATCTAAATCCTCAAGGTAGCTGAGAGCACCGCCCCAAAGTAAATCCACACCTATTTTTAGCTTATCGTTCTGAATGAAAACCTCTTGCTCGGGTAAAGTACGGTTGAAAAGCGAAATGTTAGTTATAGCTACATTTCCTTTACTGTCGGTAAGACTCTCTAAGGATAAGGCGGTTATTTTACTGCCACGGTTTTTTACCATTGCCTCATCAAGGAAGGAGTAGAAAACAGTTTTCTTTTCGGCAGGCTCAAGGAAGAATTCATCCGTTTTTTCCTTAACGCCCGTTTTATATTTTATAGTGCCTTTTACGTAGCAATCTGCAGTGTATTCAATTGCATAATAATTGAACCAACCGTTTTCATACTCTTCAATGAGGAAGAGCTCCTCTGCTTTTTCAGAGCCTTTTAAGGTTAAAACAATAGGGGATTTTAAAATGTTATCACCGTATTTTAATGTGAATTCATCCGTTGATTTTACAAAGCTTGATAAATAGGGTGCGAAAACTACAAAACCTGCAATCACTATGCATAAAACAAGGCATAGAATAATTTTTAATGTTTTTTTCATACATAACACCTCGTTATTATCTGTTGTTTATTATGTCTGCGGCATATTTCTTCCATTGTTGTGCAATAAGATGATGCCCCATTGTTGTGGGGTGAATACCATCCCATAGAATATTGAAAATATCGGTTTTTTTCGCATTTTCCATAAGCATATCCTGCAACGGAACAAAAGCACCGCCGAATTCCTCTGCAAGAATCTGTACCTTTTCCTGATAGAATTTCAACTGACTGCCGTATTTGTTTGTTATAAGGGGATCACGGTTCACACCAAAAAACGGTTCCAATAAAATGATTGTGATGTCAGGGTTTTGCTCCTTAACTTCATCAAGTGCAAGTCTATAGATTTTTTCAAATCTTTCAGGGGAGGATCCGCTATTGTTTTCGTAAACAAAATGGATATCGTTTATGCCCACAAGCATACTAAGTATAGTGGGTTTAAGGTTAAGACAATCCTCAGCCCATCTACCGTAGATGTCAGCAATTCTGTTGCCGCTGATACCTCTGTTATAGAATGTTACATCGGTTCCGATATTTTGTGCGGAAAGCTCCGCGGCAAGTATGTATTGATAACCGTGACCATGTATGTGATTGGGGTCGCAACCAGCTCTTCCACGACCGCCATCGGTGATTGAATCCCCTTGAAAAAGAATAATATCGTTTTGTTTAAGGGTAATAATATTATTGTTGCTCATAAAAATCCCTCTTAAATAACAATTTATGTTATTATATCATAACGTTTTTTTATTGTAAATGATTTTGCGGTTTGATATAATGGTATAAAATTGTATCAGGGGGAAGGTTAATGAGATATATTGCAGATCACGATTTTCATATTCATTCAACAGTATCATCATGCTGTCGTGATGAAAATCAGACTCCCTTAAAAATTTTAGAGTATGCAACAGACAATAGCTTTAATAAAGTTTGTCTTACAAATCACTTTTGGGACGAAACTGTGAAAAGTGAAGCCCAATGGCATCCTGCTCACACTTATGGTCCTTTGACTTCGGTTTTACCATTGCCCTCAAATGAAAAAACACAGTTCCTTTTTGGTGCAGAGGTTGATATGGACTATAACTACGTTTTAGGTATTGGTGAAAAATGCCTTGAAGAGTTGGATTTTGTTGTAGTTGCTACCACACATTTGCATTTGAAAGATAATACAGTCAAGGGTGGAATAACTTCAGTAAAACAAGCGGCAGAATTGTGGCTTGAAAGATTCGAGAGACTTCTTGAAATGGATTTGCCATTTTACAAAATAGGTGTTGCACACCTGACCTGCGGACATATTTATAAAGGTAAAACTCCCGAAGTTATAAAGCTTTTAACAGATGAACAGCTTTATTCTGTGTTTTCAAAATGCAGTGAAAAGGGTGCAGGCGTTGAGCTTAATATGAAGACTCTTGCAATGAACGAAGAAGAAAAACAGATTCTTTTAAGACCATATTATATTGCAAAGGATTGCGGTTGCAAATTCTACCTTGGTAGCGATGCACACAAAACAACGGCTCTCGAAAATACAAAAGCGGAGTTTGAGGATATTATTACTTTACTTGATTTAAAAGAAGAACACAAATTTGGATCAGCACAAAACAGGAGTGTTTAAATGGAAATAACAGGAGCAATTTTTGATTTTGACGGTACACTTTTTGATTCTATGCACTTATGGAAGGGTGCAAAATTCAGGTTTTTTGATGTTTTGGGCTTACAATTGACACCTGAGGATAAGGAATATTTTAAAAATCTTTTTCTTATTGAAGCCATAGAAAAAGCTTGTGTAAAATACAATCTTAAATATACGGAAAAAGAATTACAAGCCATATTTTTTGATATGATGCGTGAGCTTTATATTCAGGATGCAAAGCCGAAGAATGATATAATAGATTTTCTGAAAAAGCTTCGTAGTAAGGGTGTTAAAATTGCAATCGCTACGGCTACGGGTGAAAAAGCTCTGGAAGCTGTAATCGAAAAATACAATATGTCAGAATACTTTGATGCAGTTTATTCAACATATACGGTAGGCGCATCAAAACGCTCACCAAAGGTTTATGATGTGGCACTCGATGCGATAGGCACACCAAAGGAGACAACGTGGGTTTTTGAAGATGCCGTATATGCCGCAACAACCGCAAAAGAAAACGGGTATAATGTTGTGGGGATTTTTGATAAAAGTGAGCCTGATCAGGAAAAATTGAAACTACTATCCGATTATTATATATACGATTACAGTGAACTTGATATATAAATAATAAAAGTTGTGATACTTCCTGAATAAGTATCACAACTCTTTTTTATATTCCGTAAAGTATGTGTAAATTGCGGATTTCATTATCCTGAATAGTGTTGTTTACTGCATACGCCTGAGCTTCAAGCTCGGGTGTATTTTTTGTTACAATGCCCTGTGCGAAAAGCTCGTTAGTTATTTCAGTTTGAATTTTTCCGATTAATTCCTGCTTTTTGGTAGCATTAATTTCACAGTTATCACTCGTAATAAGATATTCGAGCTTTTCTGCCGTATCAGAAAGCTTGTCTAATCCTCGCAATGATTTGAAGATCCATTTGTAATAGGGCTGATACTGACGGTTAAGTAAAAATATTGTGTTAATTGCAGCCTTTACAAACTCTGTAATACAAAGCTGTGCAGCGGCAGTTTCCTTACGTTTAAGGCAACGGGGATAATTGTATTGACCCGATTGACCCATTATAAGAAGATTGCCTGCGATTTTCTTAAGTCTTATATCCTCGGGAAAGTATTTAAGTCTATCCCGAATCAATGTTATTTCGCCGTAATTATCCTCAAAAATCTTGCCGTTTGTTGCTTCAAGTAAAGCGTTTTCAGGTACGGAAAACCATTGGTGTATAGTTAGAATTCCGTTGTGTTTACCCGATTTTGAAACAAAAAATTCGGGTGTTCTTATAACCCCGTGCCTGTTTCCGCCGACTGGGGTGGTGAGGCTTCTTTCGTATCCCATAAATTCACGTGGAAGCTTGTTATATGCCTTTTGTAATTCGAAAGCCTGCTTTTCGGTGAGGATATTCTCATCAGGTATGAATATGCAAAAGCCCGGCTCGAAATCGTGATCGTGTGATATTTCATCATCGAAGCCGAGACACTCTGAGCCGCTACCCGCTATTCCTACTGAAATAAACGGAATAAGCTCACTGAAATCTCTTTCAAGCATAGGTTTGCCGACTTGATTATAGTATTTTTCGCAAAGCTCAATCCCTTTCATAAATCCTCCTTGCCCGATTTTTTAAATCATCTTCATATAAGAAATATCCGTAATAGCCGAAAACGGGAGCACATTTTTCACAAACAAAGGCGTAGTTTCCGCTTTCCTTATCCTGAGATTTATTCAGTAGCTCCATTGCCTTTTCTATATATTCCGAAACTCTTTCACTACTGTCTTCAAGTCCGAATTGAGCCTCCTCGGCACTTGCCATATTAAGGTATGTTATGGCGGTTTCGGGCTCACCAAAAGCGTTGTTTTCCATAACTGTAATGGCTTTTTTATAATATTCTCCGGCTTCCTCGAATCTTTTTAGATCAACAAGCGTTAACGCCATATTGTTGTATAATCCGCCGAAACGCTTGTCAAATGGTTCAAGATTTTTTTCGTATATCCCTTTTGCCTTTTCGAAAAGGGGTAAGGATTCCTCCGCCATACCGAATGCCTTGCAAACCGTACCGCTGTTAAGATAGGTCGTGGCGGCACCTATGTTTTTTTCTATACCCATAATCCTGATTTGATTAAGAGCTTTGTCTTTGTATTTTACAGAATCCTCTTTTCTTCCTAACTTTCTGTATAGTCCCATAAGCTCATTGGAAATAAGAAGTATTATTTTGGGGTTTGGGGTGTTTTCTGCTTCTTTAAGGTGAGTAAGCAAATACTTTTCTGCAGAAACATAGTCGTTTTTCCTGAGGTAATTGTCAAGTTCACTTAACAGCTTTTCAGTCATTCTCTGCCCTCCCGGTTTATAGTATTGACGCTTGAGTGTTTTATTTATTCTTATTTAGGATTATATCACATATTAGAACGGTAATCTACTTATTTTTTATATAATATCCATAATAGTTTGTTGACATAATCCTTTCGTTACTGTAGAATTAGATGTAATAAATATTAATTATAATAGGCAGAGGTGATTTGGTGAGGTGTCCTAATTGTAACGGGAAAATCGGTACATTTGAGCTTTCGGCTAACTGTAAGCATTGCGGTATAAATATCTTCTACAGTCAGCAGGAGGAATTGCTTGCGCGTGATGCAAAAAAATGTGAGCTTGAATATGCTACCTTCCATATTCTTTCTGCTAAGGTGAAGAACGCTTTCTTCGGCGGACCGATACAAATCCTCAGAATAGTTGCAATGCTTTGTGCTATCGGCTCAATATTTGTTCCCTTTGCTTCTGCAGAGGTACAGCTGCCACTTTTTACATCAAAGTTTACAGTAAGTGCATTCGGCGTTTATCAGGCAGTTTCTGACGGTGTTTTATCTGCAGCTTTGGGGCTTAACTCATATATGCCTGATTTGTTCGGTGATTTGTTTGCAATAAGCGTTTTGTTTTTGCTCACCTTCCTTTTCGGTTTCGGTGTATTTGTTGCACTTGTGCTTTCTTTTTTGAATATAAAAAAATCTGCCAAAATCAGTTGTGTTTTTTCATTGATAGGAGTTTTGTTGTGTGTTGCGGCTCAGGTATTAAGTCTGGGGCTTCCTGCAAAGGATACCGATACATTTGTTACTGCACAATGGGGTATAGGTGCAACCGTCTGCGGATTTGTGCTTCTTTTCATATTTGCACTTAATTTACTTATTATAAAAAAGGATATTAAACCAACCCTCAAAGAGGTTGATATTCAGCGTGTGGAAATTCGCAAAAAAGTAAAATCCGGTGAAATATCAATAGATGAATTGCCTGTTCCGATTCTTGAATCGGAGGAGGAGCGTCAGAAACGTTTAGAGGAAGCGGAACAAAGTCGTGACCTCACCCTTAAGGCGAAGGGTGGTGCTGACAATGGCTGATAAAAGCGGTAGCAAAAAGAAGCAATTTATAGCCTTTGCCTTAAGCAGTATAGTTGCAATGGTTGTGTGCTTCGGTGTGCTTGTTGCTACAGTTAACTCGTTAGAGAATAATAAAACAAGCGTTGTGGATTACGATACGGAAAGCCTCACAAAGCTTAAGAACACCAAAAAGCAGTTGAGCGATTACATGAAAAACATCACATACAAAACACAAAACAATCAATTCGTTAAGGTAAACACCTATCGTGATGTTTTTGTGGATGACGGTAGTGTGGTTGTTTGTGACGATAATGGTGAAGAAAATCATGCGGATAAAAGTATTCTTTTGTATGCCAAAAATAAAATGATGGGTACTGTGGATAGTTATTACGGTGAGGATTATGTGGGAGTTTTCGGCTCAGTTTATGAGGATATGCCCTATGTTGATTTGACCGAAAAGGCTATCAGCAGAGCATCATTTTCAGTTGGTCAGGCAGATTCTGAGGGTAACCCTGTTTATGATAGTGATAGCGGTGAGCTTATTGATGGTGACAGCTATTATATCAACTTTAGTATTAATCCGAAGAAATGCGATGAAGTGGAAAAACTTTTTAATCTTGATGACAGAAAGCGGATTAATAAAAAGCTCAGGTCAGATTTAGAATCGGTTTGCGGAATTACTGATGCAAATACAGAATTAACTGACCTTAAGATTACTGCAAAGGTTAATCGTATTACTGATAATATAGAGTACATAGTTTTTGAAAAGGTTTATGATATTAATGCCAAAATAGATTTCATCGGTGATTATGAGGTTTTAGGTGAAAAGAATATATCCTTCAAATATACTGTTCAGGAAAAGTATGAATATTTTTACGCAGGTATCAGCTTTTCCGAAAGTGCAGTTACTGTCAAGCCTGATGGTGAAACAGTTCTTTCTGTAAATGCTGTTATTGAAGATGACAGTGATTATACAGTGAAATTCACCTCATCTGATGAATCGGTTGCCATAATTGACGAAATGGGATATGTAAAGGGCATAAAAGAAAGTAATAAGCCCGTTACAATAACCGTAACGCTTAAGTATCTCGGTGAAACCTTCAAGGATACATGCGTTGTGAATGTTGGCGATACATCTTCTGAAGGAGGTGTAGCAAATGAGTGATACAACAACTGAAGTTAAAAAAGATGTTGATACAGAAAAAGAGCGTATATCTTACTATAAGGGCAGGAATTACGTAGGAGTCAGGGAAACTGTTTCCTATCTTATGAATGACTGGTCAAACTCCTTTAATATCAATGCTTTTTCCGAAAGATATATATGGGATGTTGTTAACATTGATTTTACCGTAAATGCGGTTATGAATATGGCAACTGCCTTGTGGGATGTGGTTAACGATACATTTATTTCAGTTATTGTCGACAGCACCCGTACCCGTATAGGTAAATTCAGACCTTACCTTGTGGGAATGCAATTACCCCTTACGGTTATGAGTATTTTTACATGGTTGTTGCCTCTGTTTTTTGCAGGTACTGCAGGTACACATTTACCCAAGCTTATTTACTACTATTTCTTTCTCATAATAAACGAAACGGCAGGCACATTTACAAATGTTGCAAAAAGCGGATATATGTCAACCATAACACCGAACCCTGCGGAACGAATACGGCTTATTACCCTTGCAGAATTGCTTACGGGTATGATGGGTGAGGATTTGCCACGATACATAATGGGTGTGCTTATTGACCTTGTTAATAACAAGGTTGTTACGTGGAAGCTAAGCTCTGTGTTTATGATAATGGGTGGCGGTACCGCTATAATATCATCACTTTGCACCTTCTGGTTCTTTATGCAATCAAAGGAGCGTGTTCCCCAATCTATTGAAAAGCCCAGTATTAAGCAGGGGCTTAAGGCTATAGTTTCCAACTATCCTGTATTGCTGATGTGCCTTTCAGAGTTTTTAGGTAACTTCTCTATAAGCAAAAGTGAAACTAACTATTTCATAGATGTTCTCGGAAGCTACTCACTTATTACCATACTTAACATTCCATCAAGCATAAACGGAAGTATAAGCTACGGTCTTGTAGCACCGTTGAGAAAACGCTTTTCTTCAAAATCACTTTGGATATTTAATGATGTTTACAATAGTGTGCTTTCAATCGGTGTTTTCTTGTTCGGAATGACGAGCAATAAGACTATGTTTAAAAAGACTGTGCCTATGTGCATAGCCTTCGGTCTTAAAGAATGGTTTGCAAAATGGTCCTGGGGCATTTCCAAGGTTATCACTACAGATTTGTGGAACGAGGCAATGGATTATTGCGAATGGAAAAACGGCTACAGAATGGAAGCCACCACGGGCGTTGCAAAGGGACTTATATTAAAATTACAAAGTGCTATGCTAGGCTCTGTAACAAGCCTTATTATGAAGCGTATAGGATACGTTCAGGGACTTGAAATCGGTGCACAAAGCGATAAAACAAAGTTTTGGGAATTTGCACTTTGCACAATCATTCCTACGGTTACGGGTATTTTAAGAATAGTGCCGAAATTCCTTTGGCCTATATCCCGTCAGAAGAGGGAGTGGATGTATTCAGAGCTTTCGGAAAAGCGTCAGGAGAATGTTATAGGCTATATTGAAGATTTCAAGCAGAATCATCAAGAGGCAGATAATATATAAAAAATTGTGTTAAACAAGGAGTATTTTATGAGTGAATTAATGAATGGTGTTAACAACCAGACTCAGAAGCATCTCAAAAAAAGTGAATGGATATTGTATCTTATGGCAATATTCTTCTACACAACTATGACAGGTATGATAGGCTCTAACAGAAATGCCTATTTCGTTAACGTACTTGGCCTTCAGGAGAATCAGACATCTCTTATAAACCTTGTGGTTGGTATCGTTTCTTTCGTGCTCAACTTTTTCATTGCTATGTATATTGATGGCAGAAAGATGGGCCGTGGCGGAAAATTTAAGCCGTTAGTGTTACTTGTTGCAGTACCCGTTGCTATAGTTTTATGCTTGTCTTTCTGGACTCCTCCGGGACTTTCGGGCTCTTTACTTATGGCATATCTTATAACACTCTCCTTGTCATGGAGTGTTTTGTGTACTTTCGGTAACTCAATTAATATGGTGGCTAACGTTATGACACCAAACCTTAAAGAGCGTGACCAGTTGCTTTCCTTCCGCAGTATTTCTTCTGCAGTAGGTAATTCAGCACCCGTTGTTATTCTCCTTGTTATAGGACTTATCTGGAGCAAGAATAATCCGGAGCTTGTTGAAATGGTAGCAGGTACAAGCATCAGAACAGTTGAAGGCCTTCAGTACATTATTTCTGCAGGTCTTTGCGGTGTTGTTGGTGTAATCACTGTGCTTATGGGTATGCGTGTTGTTCGTGAAAGAACTGTTTATACCGCAGAAAAGAGAAATCCTCTTGAGGGCATTAAGGATATTATTACAAACAAATATGCACGTATTATCATCCTTTCTGAGTTCCTCAAAAGCTTCCGCGGTATTGCTACTTTTATGGAGCCCTTTATTGCGGCGGCAGTTCTTGGTGATATTTCCAAGAAGATTTTGTTTGTGTTGCCTGTTGGTATAGGTACAGCGGTTGGTATGCTTGTTATCAACTTCTTACTGAAAAAATTCAATGCAAAGCAGCTTTATATTGCGAGTGGTATTTATTCGGTTTGTGCAAATATTGCCGCATTTTGTGTAGGCTATGCTTATTTCACCACCGGTACGGCAGTTTTGCAGGTTATATTCATTATTTTCTTGTTCCTTATCGGCTTACAGTTTGGTGCTTCAAACTTGTTGCCCTCTATGTTCCAGGCAGACGTTCTTGAGGATATGGAAGTTAAAACAGGCAAGCGTCTCGATGCTTCATTGCCGTTCGTTATCGGTATCGGTACACTTATCAGCGGTAATATTGCAGGCGTTCTTGCACCGTTTGTACTTTATGGTGACAATTCAATTATTCAGTATATTCAGCCCACAACAGCAGTTCCTAACCCGGTACAAAGCATAGATACAAAGGTTGCGTTACTTTTCTTCTATACAATTGTTCATGGTATTATGATGCTTCTTGCAGGACTTCCTTTCTTTATGTATAAGCTTACAGGCAAAACAAAGGAGGAAATCCACGAGGCTGCACTTGCATTACGTGCAAAAAATTCTGAAATAAATGAATAATTTAATTCGCATTTAATTTGGTATAATAATTAAGAAGGGGGTATAGTGTGCAATATATTATTTCTTTTTTGGAAGGTATAATAACATTTATTTCACCTTGCCTTCTTCCTATGTTACCGATTTATGTCACATATTTTGCCGGTGGCTCTCAGGAGCGTACAACCGTAAAAACCCTTAAAAACGCTTTCGGTTTTGTAGCTGGATTTACAGTAGTTTTTGTGATTATGGGTGCCCTTGCGGGTACGTTAGGCGGTTTTTTAAGAGAATATCAGGTAGCAGTCAATATAGTTACCGGATTAATTGTGGTATTCTTCGGTTTGAATTTTTTAGGCATTTTTAAGCTGAATATATTTAAGGGAATGCAGGGCTTTAATAAATCAGACGGAGGATTTTTTTCCGCAGTATTATTTGGTGTGGTTTTCTCTGTGGGATGGACCCCATGTGTTGGTGCTTTTTTAGGCTCCGCTCTTATGCTTGCTTCCCAGCAAGGAAAAGCCCTGACAGGTGTGTTGATGCTTCTCGCGTATTCCTTAGGTCTTGGCATTCCTTTTATTGTAAGTGCTGTTTTAATAGATAAACTGAAATCTGCATTTAATTTTATTAAAATGCATTACAATATAATAAATAAAATCTGTGGCATAATACTTGTTGTTGTAGGTGTGCTTATGATGACGGGGTTGTTAAGCCGAGTTCTTAATATGCTTGGGTAGGTGAAGAAATGAATAAGAATTTAAAGCTCATTATAATATTGTTGGTTTGTATTTTTGCATTTGTGGGTGTTTATTTTTTGTATAACAGCCTTTCTGACCAATATATTGCGGAAAATACTACGGAAACAACCGTTGGTCAGGTGGAATCTTTAACCGATGAAATCATAAACCAGGCACTTGATTCCAATCAGACCGGAAAAGCTCCCGATTTTGTATTAACCGATGAAAACGGCAATGAGGTTAAACTTTCTGATTTTGAGGGAAAACCCGTTGTGTTGAATTTCTGGACATCCTGGTGTGGCTATTGCGGAATGGAAATGCCTTATTTCAATAAGGCTTATCACGATTATCCTCAGGTGCAGTTTTTGATGGTTAACGTTGCGTGTGACCCCGGTGAAACTATGGAAAAGGCACAGGCACTTATATCTGAAAACGGATATGATTTTCCCGTTGTTTATGATATGACGGGTGAAACATCAGATTCGTATATGGTATACAGTTATCCTACAACCGTTATTATTGACAGTGATGGTAATGCATACCATTATCTTGGAGCTATGACGGAAGAAAGCCTTAAAGCGGCTATAGAAAGAGTTTTATAAAAGGAGAAATTAATAATGGCAGTAATAAAGATAGAAAGCGGCAATTTTGAAGCCGAGGTTATAAAAAGTGACAAAAAGGTTCTGATAGATTTTTATGCGGATTGGTGCGGTCCTTGTCAGATGGTGTCACCTATAGTTGATGAAATAGCAAATGAACATCCCGAATACAAGGTGGGAAAAATCAATGTGGATGATGACCCACAGCTTGCAATCAGCTTTAAGGTAACAAGCATACCCTCACTTTTCGTTATGGAAAACGGCAAGGTTGTAAACCAGGCAATAGGCTTAAGGTCAAAAGAACAGATACTTGATATGCTTAAATAAAGTTTGTTTCAAAGGGAGAAGTTAGTTGTGAAAAAAGTATTTTCTTTGTTTTTGATTACATTAACAATAATTTGTATGTGCGGATGTTCTAATTTTGGTTCTATAAGTTTTGTTGGTACACAAGTTCAAAATAACAATGTGAACGAGAATACACCCGACGATAACGTTGAGTATAATGAGTACAATGAGTACAATGAGTACAATCAGTATAATGAATACAATAATTATAACAATAATAACAGTAACTCTGTGGCAAATACTGAGGCTTACACTAATTACACCAAAGCAACAAATAACACTACAGTTCCGACAGCTCCGACAGAGCCCGTTTCTTATCATATAAGTGAGGCGGATCATTTGTTTACGGTGCCTGATGATATTTCAAAACGCAATATTACATATGATACACCTGAAAACAAGGGTGTCAATTTAAGATCAGCTCCTAATAGTAACAGCTCATTGATTATGGTTATACCAGAGGGTACAAAGGTTACATATTTAGGTGATTCGGGAAATGGTAACTATGACAAAATTGCTGTTGTTGTAGGTGATGTTGTGTATGTGGGTTATGTTATGCACCGCTATTTAACAACATTTACGGGCAGTGTGTATGACTGTGAGATAAGTCGAAACAGTTTCAACGGAGCAAACCTCAAAAGTGAGGACTATGATGACAGTAAAACAATTGTGTTCCTTCCTAGTGGTACAGATGTAAAAGTTATACAAGGTACTATAGGAGCAAATGAGTATTGTTGTGTAGAAGTCTTTTACAATGACCAAATATACACGGGGTATGTATGGGGCAGAGATATAATTGAAAAATAATTGAAGTTATTCGGTTTTGTGTATTTATCTGTACATATCAAAGTGTAGAATTTATTTGTGATAAAAAAACTCCTGCTCGATACGAGCAGGAGTTTTTGTTGATTTACTTTTCCAACATCCATTTCTGTTGCATTATTAGTGCAGGGACATAGTCATTATCTCTTGTGTAAAATGCGGTGATTAATTCGCCGTTTTCCAGCTCTATTGTGGAGGGGTAGCCTAAATCATCGGTATCGTTGCCGTAGTATAAAATCCTTTCGTTACTCCAGGTTTCACCGCCGTCTTCACTGAATATTGCCCATATTCCGTAAGGTCTGCATCTGTGGGAGAAGGTGCAAATCAATACACCTGATGAATGCATCAATAAGTGTGCAGGAGCACCGCTGTCATCACGGTTTATCTGTACGGGTTTGCTCCAGGTTACGCCGTTATCGAGAGATATTGTCTGATATAGGGTTAAAAACGCTTCATCATCAGACTCTGCACGTAAATGGCAGATTATTTTTCCGTCTTCAAGCTGGATGGCGTGGGGCTCGTAGAAATAAATATTTTTGAATTCATCATATTTATAAATTTCAAGGTCACCGCGTAGTACCATTTCACCCGTTTCGGTGTTTACTGTGTGTGCTTCGATATGGTTATGCACACCGAGTCTTCTTCCGACCCATAAAACTGTGCCGTCATTGAGAACACAAGGTCCGTGGGGGGATGAAACGGGGGATTTATATATTTTGCCGAAGGTTTCACCGCAGTCGTGACTGATTCTGAAACTGATGCCGAGAGCCTCTGCCTCTTCCTCGGGTGAAACAGAGTTTATATAATCAAGACACTCTTGTGTCTGGGGCATATTTTCCCTTTGAAAATCAAGCGTGTTATTGAAGGTTGTGGCAATAAGACCACTTTCACCGAAAACCGTAAGACCAACGTCACGGTCATCAAGAACCGTGTCGAATACGGGGATAGGCTTTCCGTATGTTTCACCATTATCATCACTGAATGCAAGAACGCCTTTGCCGAAAGGACAAATATGCTCTACGCGATAGCCTGATGCACCTACGCAGATTTTGCCGTTTTGTAATTTTGCAATAGTAGGCCAGGCAAAGTAAGCGTGGTGGCTTTCCGTATTTGTCATAACAACCTTCGGTGAGCCGATTAATTTAATATTCAAAAGAATACCACCTTTAATGAACTTTTTTATATGGTAAAGACTTATTTTACAGTTATTTTGAAAAGTCTTGCACCGTGTGAATTTACTATTGCAGAAAATTCACCATTTGTTACCGTATATTCCTCGTGCTTCCACATATCCCAAACGCTGTATTTAACACCGCTTATTGAAATATCGGTAATGTTGAAGCTGATATCTCTTTCTTCATCATCTGTGTTGAAAAGAGCAACGTATTTACAGTTTTCACCATTAGATGTCCAGATAATTTCACCCTTGCCGTCGGTTTCTTCACGCTTGAACTGTCTTGCTCCGTTGGAGTTTTTGAGCATATCAATAAGCTCTCTGTTCTGAAGAAGTGAAAGAGTAAATTCATCATTATCACGCATTTCGCCACCCATCATAAGAGGTGAACGGAAAATACCCCAAAGGGTCATCATTGTTATTTGTTCATCGTGGGTGAAGCGTGTGTAACGATCTCTGTATTCCGGTAATTCTTCTGTTATTTGAATTCTGCCGAGGGGAAGCATATCGCAATCAGGCCATGCACCGGGTTGTACATATTCCTGCCATGCATAGCAACGCTCAAACATAGCGTGAAGCCTGCTCCATTCATCCCAGAAGTCACCTGTCATACGCCACAAATTCGCATGAGCTGCAAGGTGCTCGTGTTCCCATACGGGTGCAGGTCCGGGGGAAAGGCTTAGCACCATATCTCTGCCGCATTTGTCAATAGCTTTTCTGAGCATTTCAATTTCTTTTCTTGCAGAATAGGGGTTGTCAGGGAACATTTCCGTGTTGGCAATATCGTCGCATTTGATATAGTCAACATCCCATGATGCATAAAGCTCGAATATTGAATCGTAGTATTCCTGGGCACCTTTTCTACCGGTGTCAAGACCATACATATCAGGATTCCATTTGCAGATGTTTGATGGGTTTGCGATATCCCTTGCGGTAACGCCCTCACATTTTATTTTTGTGTTCTGATGAGCCGCTTGTCTGGGGATTCCTCGCATAATATGGATACCGAATTTAAGGCCAAGTGAATGTATGTAATCTGCAATAGGCTTGAAGCCTTTTCCGCCTGCAGAGGAGGGGAAACGCTCAACCGATGGAATAAGACGTGAATATTCATCCATACAGAGGGGGGCAAAATAGTTGTAATAGAAGCTGTTTGCAGTAGGTTCAGACCATTGGATATCGCAAACAACGTATTCCCAACCGTAATCCTTAAGATGCTTTGCCATATAATCCGCATTGGCAAGAAGCTGTTCTTCATTAACAGCCGCACCGTAGCAATCCCAACTATTCCATCCCATAGGTGGAGTAAGAGCAAGTTTTTTGTGCATATAAATCAACCTCATTATTTTCAAATCTATATTGCCATTGTACCACCACAAAGAATTAAAAACAAGGCTATGTTAAAATGAATTCGTTTGTGTAAATAAGATTTTGTTAAAAAAAGAGGACATATTTATTTTTTATCGTTTGTTCAGACTTGTTGATAGCAAACTATTATAACACCCGTTGTGATAGTTATGTCGGTTTTAATAGGTTAGTTGTTTCGTAATTGCTATTTAGCAAAATATAGTATATAATTGGGTTACTAACATTAAGGGTGATTATATGCCACTGCAAATAGTAAGAAATGATATAACAAAAATGAAGGTTGATGCCATAGTAAACGCTGCCAACTCCACTCTTCTTGGAGGGGGCGGTGTTGATGGTTGTATCCACCGTGCCGCAGGTGAGGGACTTCTTCAGGAATGTGTAACTCTCGGTGGTTGTGAAACGGGAGAAGCAAAGATTACAGGCGCATATAAACTGCCATGCAAGTATGTGATACATACTGTCGGACCTATTTATGAAGATGGTAATCAATGTGAAAAAGCTCTTCTGGAAAGCTGTTATAAAAAATCATTGAAGCTTGCTTTGGAACATAACTGCGAAAGTGTTGCATTTCCGCTCATATCTTCAGGAATATACGGTTACCCGAAGGACAAGGCGCTTAAGGTTGCTATTGATGTTATCAGTGATTTTTTGTTGGGAAATGAAATGATGGTTTACATCGTTATTTTCGATAAGACAGCATATCAAATTAGCGAGAAGCTGTTTTCTGATATTGCGGAATATATTGATGACAGATATGTTGATAAGTACGAAATACTTAACCGCACCCGTCAGAATGCGTTCGAAAAAAATATTATGTACCCTCAAAGCCGGGTTTCGAAAAATGCTGATGAGGAATATGATTGCTGTGTGTCTATGTGTGCACCTGCTCCTATGCCGAAGATGGCTTCACTTGAGGATATGGTTGCTCAGATTGATGAAAGTTTTTCTCAGATGCTGCTTCGCAAAATCGATGAAAAAGGTATTACGGATGCACAATGCTATAAAAAGGCTAACATTGACCGTAAGCTATTCTCAAAAATCCGTGGAGATGTACATTACAAGCCATCAAAGCCTACCGCAATAGCTTTTGCTATTGCCCTCGAACTTTCTCTCGATGAAACAGCAGATATGCTGAAAAAGGCGGGCTTCGCCCTTTCCCACAGTAACAAATTCGATATCATAATTGAATATTTTATAAGCAAGGGTAATTACAATATCTTCGAAATCAACGAAGCTTTGTTCGCTTTTGACCAGAGCTTATTAGGAGCATAAAATGGCATTTCTGTTAGTTGTTATATATATTGCGTTTATAGGTCTTGGGGTTCCCGATTCTCTGATCGGCTCTGCCTGGCCTGCTATACATACTGAATTGAATATTCCCGTTGAAGCGGTAAGTGTTCTTACTTTTATAATTTCAGGCTGTACAGTTTTATCCAGTATGTTCAGCGCAGGAATTCTCAATAAATTCGGAACGTCTAAGGTTACCGCTTTCAGCACAGCTATGACTGCGGCAGCTCTTTTCAGTTTTTCTGTTGCACCGTCTTTTTGGGTTATGATACCCATCGCGGTAGTTCTCGGTCTTGGTGCAGGTGCTATAGATTCGGGACTTAATAACTATGTGGCACTTAATTTTAAAGCAAGTCATATGAATTTCCTGCATTGCTTTTACGGTGTGGGAGTAACTCTCAGTCCGTACATTATGTCACAGGCTCTTGGTGATGCAGGTTGGCGTAGTGGTTATCGCTATGCTTTTTATGTTCAGTCAGTTATCACTATTTTATTGCTTGTGTCTCTTCCCTTGTGGAAAAAGAATTTCGCAAATCAGGAAGACGAAGAGGAAAAGGGGGTAAACCTCTCTCTTTTGCAAATGGTGAAAATGCCCGAGGTCCGCATAGTCTGGGTTATTATGCTTGCAACAAATGCAATTGAATATGCCTGCGGTGTGTGGGGAAGTACGTATCTTGTAACAGAAAAAGGCTTTGGAGCGGAATATGGAGCACTTGCTTTGACTGTTTATTATGCAGGAATGTCCATCGGACGTTTCGTTTCAGGCTTACTTTCAAATAAAATCAGCACGTGGAAGCGTATAGGTATAGGTGCTTTTATTCTTGCACCTGCAATTGTAATTATGCTTCTTCCTTTATCAGGTGTGTTTACTGTAGTTGGTTTGTTCCTTGTAGGCTTGGGTAACGGTTCCATCTATCCCAATATGATACACCTTACACCCTACAACTTTGGTAAAGACGTGTCACAATACGTTATGGGATCGCAGATAGCCTTTGCCTATATCGGCGTTATGTTAGCGCCACCTATGGTCAGCCTTATAAGTGGTATTATGGGTATCAAGGTGTATCCTATACTACTTGCGGTGCTTTACGGAGTAATGGTTGTTGCTCTTAAGCTCTTTGTAAATCGATTAAAAAAGCAGGACAGATACAATGCAAATGTATAAAAACACCGAAAAATTCCATATAAATAGTTTCGTGACTCCTGACGTTTCATATTCACCCGTGTATGTATGGGTATGGAATGATATCTGTAGTTTCCAAATTATAGATCAACAGCTTGCTGAGATGCAGAATCTCGGCATAAGGGCATTTTACATCCTTCCCGAGCCGAAGGATTTCCGCCCCGACAGTATGCCGACTAATCTTGAGCCTGATTATCTCACGGATGAGTTCTTTGAGCTTTGCACCTACGCCATAGAAAAGGGCAAGTCACTCGGTATGAATTGCTGGATTTATGATGAAGGCGGTTGGCCCTCAGGCGGCGCATGCGGAAAAGTTATGCGTGACCATCCCGAATATGCCCGACAGACTTTGGAATGTTATGAATACTCGTTTTTATCAGGTGAAGTATATAAAAAATCTAATCCTGATGTTCTGGCAGCGTTTATCAATGATGAAGAGATTATTGAAGATGGCTACACATTTCTTAAGAAATGTGTTGTAACCGAATATGTTGCAGAAAAAGAATCAAATGGCAATTATCCCGATTTGCTTAATAAAAATGCTACAGAGTATTTTATAAATATCACTCACGAAAAATATGCCTCTGCAATGAAAAATGCACTTGGCAAAGCAGTTACAGCAGTATTTACTGACGAGCCAAAAGCACCTGCAGGAGCATTCAATAAAGAGTTAGCAGAGAAATATGAATCAGTATATGGCGAATCTGTTTTGCCGCATCTTCCGCTTATTGCAGAAAGGGTAGCACCAACCGAAGAAAATGCTTATATACTTCATCGTTGGTATGATTTATGTAGCCGTGTGTTCTGCGAAAATTTTATGCTTCCCTGCAAAAAATGGGCTAATGCTCACGATATGGCTTTTACGGGACATATGGATAAAGACCATAACCCGCTTGGTTGTATGGATGGTGGCGGTAATTTTAATCTGATGCGTGCCCTCAGATGTTTTGATATTCCGGGCATTGATATTATCTGGCGTCAGCTTTACCCTGAAAACAGAGTAACAAATACAGATGATATGAATGCTTACAACGGATTTTTTCCGAGGTACGCTTCATCTGCAGCCGCACAGAACGGAACAAAGATTGCAATGAGTGAGATTTTCGGTGTAGCAGGGCCGGGGCTTACTTACGATGTAATGCGTTACACCGTAGGTTATCAGGCTATACGTGGAATTAACGTGTTTAATCCTTTTAATTTTTCTCTCGGACGCAAAGGTCAGCTTCTTGCCCAGGAGTTGCCTGTTTTCACAGAAAATCAAGTTTATTACAGTGATCTTGGTCGGTTTAATCGTTACACAGAAAGATTGTCATATATCTCATCTCTCGGAGAGCGTGTCTGCGATACTGCCCTTTACTATCCCGTCAGCAATTTTCAGAGTGGTCTGAATGCGGATTTTGTAGCAAAAGAGTTTGATGCTCTTGGCAGAACCCTTGAAGATATGTTGATTGATTTTGACATTGTTGACGATGATGTTATTCAGTCTGCGTATGGTTTGGATAAAGGTTTTGTTGAAAAGGGTAATGCAAAATACAGAAATATTATTATTCCCGAGGGTGCCTGTATTACACCTGAAACCCAAAAAGCTCTTAATCTTTTTATTGAGTGTGGCGGCAGAGTTTCGAATAACCTTCAAGAGCTTACTCCTGTTGTTGTGGTAGAGGGTGAAGGTCTACGTGCAATGCACAGAAAAACGGAAAACGGTGAGATTTTCTGTTTGTTCCGTGAATCAGGTGAAACAGGGGGATGTAGAATTCATCTACCTTCTTCAAAGGGCTATCTGCTTGATTTAGAAACCGGTGAATTGCAACGTCTTGAAGCAGATAATAGTGTTTTGTACCGTTCTCTTGCTATTGGTGAAACTGTAGTTGTTTTGCTTACAGATGAAGCTTTTGATGCAAAGCTTGAAAAGAAATTTAATAATAAATTGAAGATTACAAATGACTTCAGTTTTTGCAAAGATATTGAGCTCGGCTGTGATGAAAACGGCTTCAAAAAAACAAATCATTCCGATAATGCAACACCTATTCAGCTTGGTGATTGGTCATACTTGATCGGCAAGGCTTACTCGGGTAGCGGTGTTTATGAAACAACATTTACACTCCCGGCTGAGAAAGTGGGGAAAGAAGGGGAAATTGACCTCGGTGAAGTGCATTTTACTGCTTCTGTTTATCTCAATGATAAATTTATAGGAACAGTCTTGATGTCACCATATAGATTAAAAATCCCCGCAGGTGTGCTTGATAAAGAGAATAAACTGAAAATAGTTGTAACCAATACATCTGCCAACTGGTATATTCACACCGATTACTTTAATAAATGGAAACAAGAAGAGCTTTCGCCATATTTTGAGACAGAGCTGGAGTTTGCAAAAGGATCTGTATCAGGCGGATTGTATGGCCCTGTTGAGGTGTTTGCGGAATGATTTTTTATATTTATGAGCATTAACAGAATGGAGAATTAATATGTTAAAATTTATCTGCTACCCAAAATGCACCACTTGCCAAAAAGCAAAAAAGTGGCTTGATGATAATAATATCAAATATGAATTTAGAGATATAAAGCTCGATAATCCGAAGTTTGAAGAGCTTACAGAATGGCACAAGAAAAGCGGGTTACCATTAAAGAAGTTCTTTAATACAAGTGGTCTTCTGTACAAATCAATGGAGCTTAAAACAAAGCTACCAACTATGACAGAGGACGAAATGCTAAAACTCCTTGCCACAGACGGTATGCTCGTAAAACGACCGGTTTTAGTGGGTGGCGATTTTGTGCTTGTTGGTTTTAAGGAATCAGAGTGGGAGAGTACTCAAACTGAATAAAACTATATTGCGGTTGCAAGGTGTAAACTGAAGCAATCGCATTATTTTTTTATATTGTACTGTTTTGTAAATGTTCATAGGATGAAAAGAAGTGCACAAAAATTTTGCGTCGAGCACTATTGATTTGTGCAATGTGTTGCATTATAATAGTATCATTATTTAAACGAGGAGATGATCTAATTGAAAACCTGGCAAAAGGCCACCTTTATCATTGTTCTTGTATTATTCATAGCTGCTTCCGTTACCATTTCATTCCTTTCATTGGCACGAGCACCTTTTGAATATGAATATCAGACGGCTCTCGAAAATGAAGCTTCTGTTGATGGTTGGGTGCTGTTCGGTTTTAATGGTAACAATAACACAAAAGAAGTGTTTATTGATTATGTTCGCGACGAAGACGGTAACAATCCCGATAAATCGAAGCCTGTTTCTGCAGTTGGTGACTTTACTATGAACACCGACGACTATGTTGAAGTTATTTATATCGGCAAGGATGTTAAATACATAGATGAAACTTCATTTTTCTATTGCAAAATGCTCAAGGCAATAGAGGTTGATGAAGATAATGAATATTATACCGATGTTGATGGTGTGCTTTACACAAAAGATATGAAGACATTGTTAGCTTATCCTCTTATGAAAGAAGAAACATCCTACACTATTCCTGATGGTGTTGAAAGAGTAGGCTCTTGTGCTTTTTATAAAAACACAACCTTAAAAAAAATCCATTTACCCGAAACCTTAAAGGAAATCGGTGATATGGCGTTCTTTAAGTGTGAAAATATTTCACTTGTTACTCTTCCTGACGGGCTTGAGAAAATCGGTTCTGATGCATTCAGCTATTGCCATGGTATGAAGCCTGTTATGTTTATTCCTGAATCTGTTAAAGAAATCGGTAGCTTTGCTTTCTACTCCTGCTCAAATCTTAAAGAGTTTTATATGGGCGCAGAAAGCGAAGAGGGTATAAACGCTGGCGACAGTTGGCTTCCTAAAAACATAAAAAAGGCTGTTGTTAATATTGCACCTGAGGCACAATATGGCAAGACACGCGAAGATGCTAATAACAGAATAAACGAACTTTCAAAGGAAGGAGCTGAAAACTGATGGCAAAAACAGAAACTAAGAAAAAAGATAATATTTTCAAGGAAATGAAAAAATATTGGAACACTCCTGCTGAGGGAAAGCATGTTCCATATAAAGAATATTTTTCAATTTTTGCTGCAGTTGGTGGTGATTATACTCTCAATTATCTGAAAAGCTTCCTTACCTTTGGTACGGGTTGTTATCTTATTGCATATTATTACGAAATACCTCTTCTTACATTCAGTGCAATAAATGTATTTTTTATTGCATCAACATATTTCTGGAATCTTCTTAATATGGGTGTTGACGCAAACTTAGGTTTTCTCCCCAAAAAGATTGAACGAAAATATAACATAGTGTATCTTGCCTTTGCTATATTAGGTTTACTGATGCTTATATTTGATTTTTCTTCCATTCTTCCCGATGGTATTGCAAATATCATTGACACTCGATGGAAAGGTATCAATAGCTTCAACATTTTCAAAATCTTCGGTGCACATTTCCTTGCAAATGGTTGGAGCGGTTTCAGAAACATTCTTATAAGAAAGAAGCTTCTCAAAAAGCTTGGTAGATATAAAATCTTTGCATATGCAAATGTTATTCAATGTATTATAGTGGTTGTTCTTATATGCGAATTACCTCTTTATAAGCTTCCTCTTACAGATAGAGTATGGACTCTTTATCTTCTTTTCCAGCTTTATACAATATTCAATTACGTAGGCTTTACACAGTCTGTTGCAGATAACATCAGCCCCAACCCACAAGAAAGATTGTATGTACGTTCGTTCCCTGTTAAAATCAGCCATTTTGTTCAGAATATAGTAAATGTTATTCTTCCCACAATCGCAGGTGTAATGTTCATTGACGGCATTAAGGATATCGGCACATTCAAGTATCTTATTCCAATATTCTTTGTGGTTTCATCAGGCGTTATGTTCATAGGGCTTCGCAATATCAAGGAAAGAATTCCTATGCCACCCCTTGAAAACAGAGAATACCTTTCATTCTGGCACTGTGTATCCGGTATTTTCAAAAACAAATATCTCTGGATTGATCAGATTGCTACCTTGTTTGACTCTCTCGGCAACGGTATGCTCGATATGAAAAC